>ONQV01000007.1 GCA_900320065.1 uncultured Eubacteriales bacterium
GGCACGCGAGCTGGGTTCAGAACGTCGTGAGACAGTTCGGTCCCTATCCATCGTGGGCGTAGGATATTTGAGAGGATTTGTCCCTAGTACGAGAGGACCGGGATGAACGCACCGATTGTGCACCTGTTGTCGCGCCAGCGGCATGGCAGGATAGCGAAGTGCGGATTAGATAAACGCTGAAAGCATCTAAGCGTGAAACTAACCTCAAGATAAGATATCCCATAACACAAGTTAGTAAGACCACTTGCAGACAACAAGTTCGATAGGTCGGGGGTGTAAGAGTAGTGATACTTTGAGCTAACCGATACTAATAGGTCGAGGGCTTGATCTCATTAAAGAGATGAGATTAAAGCGATTTAATTGATACGAAACAAGACATAACTTCAATGAGCCTTGGGCTTGAAAGGTACGAAGATTAAGTTTATACTATGCGGTTGTGAATCTGCGGATTCAAAAAACACCGATATATACAAGGGAAACCTTGAATATATACCATTGCGGTGACGATAGCGGTGAGGTCCACCTGTTCTCATACCGAACACAGAAGTTAAGCTCACTTGCGCCGACAATACTTTGTTGGAGACGACACGGGAAGATAGGTAGTTGCTGCATCCAAAAAGAAAAGGAACGGATAAAACCGTTCCTTTTCTTTTTGATGTTGCTGACGCAACATAACTCTTCCTCCGAACTGTCGTTCGGGGGAAGAAGCCGCAGTTTAAAGCAAGGTGTTTGGGCTTTACGGGACTTATATTTAGTTTGTTTTGTTAGTTTAATGCGGGAAAGCGGCAAATTTGTCCTTACGGACAAATTGAATGGTAGTTGCTGAAAGGTAATTGACAACTAAGAAAGGGCATATAACACCTGTTAATGCCCTTTCTTAGTTGTGTTCGCTACAACGGGATATAAAATATTGTTTATATTATACTAGATAATTTATCTAGTGTCAAGATATTTTGTCTAGTAAAGTGTAAAAATATAAATATGGATAAAATTTTTTGCACTAATTTAAAAAATGCACGAGTTGACATAGGGTATACGCAAAAACAAGTTGCGGAAAAGTTAGGTGTAGTTGAAAGTTGTTATGCGAATTGGGAGCAAGGTAGAACCGAGCCAAACATTTCAACTTTAAGACAACTAGGCGATATTTTTTCCGTTTCCGTTGATTTTTTACTCGGCAGAGAAGATTAAAAGGCTTAACCGTTGCGGTTAAGCCTTTTAACGATTGAATATTTAGTTGTTAGCGTTATTATTGTTGCCGCAAAGACAGTTGTGCCAAGTCGTCGTTGTGGAAAGTAACGCAAGCAATAATAAGAGTTGCGTTGTAGTTATCGTGTTGTTATTCGCAAGTAAAAACAAAAGCGCTACTAAAACGATATTATTTGAATTCATATTAAACCTCCTTTTACAAAATACGCGTATAAAACCGTTTTTATGACGGTCTTTTTTATTTTTCGCTTGTCCGTTTATGGTAACGTATATGCATACAAACATTTTAAGGGGGTGTTATTATGGAAATGCTTATTGACAGAAGATTGCAGGATTTAGTAAAAGATTACGTGCCGCGGGGGGAGATTTTGGACGAACTCGTGTGTTTTTTCTCTATTTTTTCGGACTACACGCGGCTTAAAATCATATCCGCGCTTGCGATAACCGAAATGTGCGTGAGCGATATATCCGAAATTCTTTGCATAAACCAGACTACCGTGTCGCATCAACTCCGACTACTTAAAAACCTGAACGCCGTTAAAACGAAAAGGCAGGGCAAGGTGATTTTTTATTCACTCAAAAGCGACGCGCTGTCGGACGTTCTCTTAAAAGGCGTGGAATTTTTAGGATATTAAAACCGCTTGAAAAAATACTCGGTTTTTGGTATAATCAAAGCGTGAGTGTAATTGACGACAAATTAAAACTTCTGCCCGAAAACCCGGGGGTTTACGTTATGCTTGACGCAGGCGGGCAGATAATATACGTCGGCAAGGCGAAAAACCTTAAAAACCGCGTAAGGCAGTACTTTTTTAACAGCGTCAAAACCGAAAAGGTTATGGCGATGGTGAAAAATATCGCCGATTTTTACTATATAATAGTTCCGTCGGAAATTGACGCTTTATCTCTCGAAAACAACCTTATAAAAAAGCACAAACCGCGCTACAACATCCTTTTAAAAGACGATAAGACCTACCCGTATATCAAGATAGACCTTAAAAGCGTCTATCCGACCTTTACGGTAACGCGGAAGTTAAAGCGGGACGGGGCTAAATATTTCGGGCCGTTTATGGGCGGGATAAACGTTTACGAAACGCTGGACTTAATAAACCTTTTATACGATTTGCGCCCGTGCGACAAGGTTTTATCGACGGCAAAGCCCATAAAGCCCTGTCTTAACTATCACATTAAAAAATGCACCGCGCCGTGCGCCTTTTACGAGAGCGAAATGGAATACGGAGAGCGGGTGAAAGCCGCCGTTTCTTTTATGTCGGGCGATATAGGCGGTGCGGAAAAGACCTTAAAAGAGAAAATGCTTGCGGCGGCGAACGCCGAACAGTTTGAACTTGCGCTTCGGTACAAACAAGGGCTTAATTCTCTCGACAAAATCAAGTTGCGCCGCATAACTTCGTTAAACAAATTTTTGAGTGCGGATATAATAGCGTACCGCACGGACGGGATATATTCGGTGGTAAACCTTTTGGTCGTACGCAGCGGGCGGATGCTGGGCAGCCGTAACTTTTCTTTCGAGAGTGCGACGGCGAGTTCCGCGGAAGCCCTTTCCGAGTTTATTCTTCGCTACTACAAAAAGGGCGAAGAAATACCCGACGAGATAATAACGGGCGAAGAGACAGACGGCGAAGACCTTATTGCGGAATACTTTAAAAAAGAGTTCAATAAATCCGTACAGATAATTTGCGCTAAAATCGGGGTAAGGAAACAACTTGCGGATATGGCGGCGGTAAACGCCGAAGAACACTTATCCGTTGCGGTCGATAGAATAAAGCACAAAGACGATATGACGGTAAAGGCGTGCGAAACCTTAAAGGAAAAGTTAAATCTTTCCCGATACCCCAAGCGTATGGAGTGTTACGATATTTCGCACGTTTCGGGCACGGACAGAGTGGGCAGTATGGTCGTCTTTATCGACGGAGAACCCGCGCGCGACGAGTACCGCAGGTTTAAGATAAAGACCTTTGAAGGGAACGACGATTTTAGGAGTTTGCAGGAAGTTTTGACGCGCCGTATAGAGCGGCTTGATACCGACCCGGACAAGTTCCCGAAGCCCGACCTTATAATAATCGACGGCGGCAAGGGGCAACTGTCGAGCGTTAAAGAAATTTTCGATTTTAAGGGCGTTACGGGGATAGACTTAATTTCACTTGCGAAGCGTGAAGAAGAGATATTTTTACCAGATAAGTCAGAGCCCGTCGTTCTTTCGCACCGCGATTACTGTCTTAAAATGTTACAGCGCATCCGCGACGAAGCGCACCGTTTTGCGATAACTTTTCACCGAACTTTACGCGGCAAGCGTTCTTTATCTTCGGTACTTGACGGCGTTAAGGGCTTGGGAAAGGTCAAGGCGCAAGCGCTTCTCGATAAATTCAAAGACCTTTCGGGTATAATTTCCGCTAAAAGGGAAGAACTTATTAAAGTAGAAGGTATAGGCGACAGCCTTGCAGATGAAATCATAAAAAAACTTACCGAAGAAGGACTGAAATGAAATACGAATTATTTGTGAGTGATTTTGACGGGACGCTTGGTACAGCACCCGATATAATAGAACCTGAAACGGTCGATGCGATAAAAAAGTACTGTGCAAAGGGCGGAATATTCGCCGTCTGTTCAGGCAGAATGATGGCGTCCATACTCCCGATTTGTCGCAAGTACGGTTTCAAAGGGATAGTGGTAGCCTATCAGGGCGCGATGATAAACGAGATAGAATCGGGCAAAAATCTGTTTATCGGGGGGCTGTCTACGGATATTTCGGCGGAAATTGCAAAATATTTTTTAAAGAAAAACGTGAGCGTGATAGTCGAAATAGACGACGTTATGTATTATAGCGGTTCTTCACGACTAATAGAACGTTATGAGATAAATTGCAAAGTAAAAGGCACAAGAGTGGAAGACGCGGCGGATTTTATCGTTAAAAACGGACGAACGGTGCAAAAGGTTATAGGGCTTTGCGGACCGGAAGAAGCAATCAGAATTACGCCGTTCCTGCAAGAAAGGTATGCGGGGAAAGCAATCGTTAATAACGGTGCGGCAGTGCTGGTGGAAGCCGTTTCGCCGACTTGCAGCAAAAAAGTCGCTGTGGAATTTTTAGCAAAATACCATAATATCCCGCTCGATAAAGTGATCGCCGTAGGGGATTCGACCAACGATATAGAACTTATCCGCGGTGAGTGGCACGGCGTTGCCGTGGGCGACGGCAGGGAAGAATTAAAGCAGATTGCCGACGAAATAACCGTGCCTTATAAAGATCAGCCCGTAAAATACTTGTTGGAAAAATACTGTCTGTAAGCAAAAAGACAAAACGAAATACATAAGGTAAAAGAATATGGAAGAGAAAAATAACGACGTTATCGAGAATACTGAAAAAATAGACGAAACGAAGGTTTTGCCCGTTATTGCCCTTCGCGGCAAGGTGCTGTTCCCGAATACTTTTTTGAACTTTGACGTGGGGCGTCCCATTTCGGTCGCGGCGGTAGAAGCCGCGCCGACTTGCGGCAATCTTTTATTTATCGCGGCGCAGAAGAACGCGTTTATAGACGCACCGTTAAAGTCCGACATTTCGGAAGTGGGCGTTATTGCGCGCATAAAGCAGGTGGGGCGGATAAACGGCGGCGCGATGAAAGTCGGCGTGGAAGCGTTATCCCGCGCAAAAATCGTAAAATTCGTTTCCGCAAAGGGGTATTTTGCGGCGGAAGTAAAGGAAGCGCCGTATATAACGGACGGCGACGGGCTTTTGACCGAAGCCTATTTCCGCGTGGCGCGGGACGCGTTTTCGGAATTCGTACTTATAGATAAACGCCTGCAAAAAGAAGCGGTCGCAACGATAATGAGTATAACGGAGCCTGACAGGTTTATCGACAGCGCGCTTTCGGTCGCGCCGTTAAAAGAAGAAACGGTCTTGAAAGTTTTGACCGAGGACGAAACGGTAAAACGGCTTAAAATCTTCGACGAAATTATGCGGCGGGAAACGGAGATAGCGAAACTCGAAAAGAAAATAACTTCTTCGGTAAGGTCTAGCATAGATAAGAGTCAGAAAGAATTTTATCTTCGCGAGCAGATAAAGGCTATTCACAACGAACTCGGCGACGGCGAAGACGACCGCGCCGATCTGGAACGCCGTATAAAAGACGCGAATTTACCGCAGGAAGTTGAGAGCAAAGCGATGAAGGAATTAAGTCGGCTTGATAAGGTCAACCCGTCGTCGCCCGATTACTCGGTGATACTCAACTATCTCGACTGGATTTTGGACCTTCCGTTCAACAAAAGCACCGTTGACCGAGAGAACATAGCGGAAGCGAAAAAGATTTTGGACGCCGACCACTTCGGCTTGGAAAAGGTAAAGCAGAGAATAACCGAATATATCGCCGTTCTGCACCTTACGAAACAGATTAAAGGACCTATTCTGTGTTTCGTTGGCCCGCCCGGGGTGGGAAAAACTTCGGTCGTAACGTCGATTGCCCGCGCGCTTGACCGCAAATTCGTGCGCATGAGTTTAGGCGGCTTAAAGGACGAAGCGGAGATCCGCGGACACCGTAAAACCTACGTCGGCGCAATGCCCGGGCGCATCATTTACGGGCTTAAAACCGCGGGCGTAAATAATCCCGTCTTTCTTCTCGACGAAATAGACAAACTTTCGTCGGATATCCACGGCGACCCCGCGAGCGCGCTTTTGGAAGTCCTTGACCCCGAGCAGAATTCGACTTTCCGCGACAGGTTTTTGGAAGTGCCGTTCGACCTTTCAAAGGTTATGTTCATAACTACCGCTAACACGGTGGATACTATTCCGTATCCGCTGCTTGACCGTATGGAGATAATAGAACTGACGGGCTACACGCAGGAAGAAAAGCAGGAGATAGCAAAACAGTACCTTATTCCCAAACAGATAAAGAACAACGGACTGACCGAAAAACGGGTAGAGTTTACCGACGACGCGGTTAAGGAAATCGTCGAAGGCTACACGATGGAAGCGGGCGTCCGTAATCTGGAACGGAACTTAAGTAGCGTTATCCGTAAAGTGGCGGCGGCGGTCGCCGAACACCCGCGCTTAAAGAAACAGACAATAACCGAAGCGACCGTAAAAAACTATCTCGGCGCGAGAAAGTTCGTTAAAGGCGAAACGCTTGACCGCAACGAAGTCGGCGCGTGCACGGGGCTTGCGTGGACGAGCGTCGGCGGGGTAACCTTAACTATCGAAGTAAGTTTGATTTCGGGCAAAGGCGAAATACTTTTGACGGGTAAACTCGGCGACGTAATGAAAGAGTCCGCCCGCGCCGCGATAAGTTATATTCACGCAAACGCCGAAAGGTACGGAATTCCCGAAGAAAAGTTTACGACGCGGGATATCCATATCCACGTTCCCGAAGGGGCAACGCCAAAAGACGGACCGTCCGCGGGCATAACTATGGCGACGGCTATTCTTTCGGCGTTCACGGAAAAGGCGGTCAAAAAGGAAGTTGCAATGACGGGCGAAATAACGCTCCGCGGCAAGGTTTTGCCGATAGGCGGGCTTAAAGAAAAATCACTCGCGGCATATAGGGCGGGGATAAAGACGGTCATAATCCCGAAAGGCAATTTTAAGGATTTGGAAGATTTGCCGAAAGTCGTTAAAAAAGAGATAAAATTCATAACCGCGGAAACGGTCGATACGGTGTTTAAAAACGCTATCGATTTTGGCGGTAAAAAGGGTAAATAATGGAAAATTTTACGGCTAAATTCATAAAGTCCGTGGCAGTCGGCGGCGAGTTCTATGTTGACGGCAGACCGATTATCGCCGTAAGCGGCAGGTCGAACGTCGGCAAAAGTTCTCTTATCAATATGCTCGCGGGGAATAAGAAACTCGCTAAAACTTCGGCTGACCCCGGCAGAACAAGACTTGTCAATTATTTCGATTTCGGTGCGTTCGTGCTTGCGGATTTACCGGGGTACGGCTTTGCCAAAGTATCGAAGGAAGAAAAGGCGAAGTGGGCGCGCCTACTCGAAGATTTTTTCGCCACGCAAAATATAACCTTGTCGCTTGCTTTGGTGGACATACGCCACGAACCGACCGCGGACGATAAACAAATGATAAATTACTTATATCATTATTCTATTCCGTTCGTCGCCGTTGCTACGAAAGCGGACAAACTGCCGAAGACGAAAATAAAGCCGCAAATAATGAGTATTGCGGCAAGTCTTAAACTCGGTATAGATAATATAATATGTTCTTCCGCCGAGAAGGGCATAGGCAAAAAAGAAATTTTATCGGCGATAGATAGTGCGATTAAAGCGGCAAAAGAAAACTAATATCGGGAATATACCTTTGCGCCGTTGCGGTAAACCGCAACGGCGCTCTTTTATAACCTTTTATAATTAGATTGCCACGCTCGCTTTGCTCGCTCGCAATGACAATCGCACCGTCATTGCGAACCGACTTGCTTGACGGGCAAATGAAGCAATCTTTTTTTTATTCCTGTTTTTCGCCGAAAAACTTAATTCGAGCGTGGGGCAGGGCGTTTTCCGCTTCTCCTAACGGTTTACGGGCGTTTCTGTAATCGTGGCTGTCGCAAAACGCTTTGAGTTCTCCCCGCACTCTTTCAAAATTCCGTTCCTGAACGCCCGACAGCGCTTCGAGATATTTTTTGACAGATAGCCCCGCACAGGAAGAATACGTTAAAAGTTCGGCATAGTGGCGGGCGCAAAAGCCTTTGCTTTCGGACAGGATTTTAACGAACTCCTTTTCCCTTGCGAACATCTGCGCCACGGTTTTATAGTATTTAACCATACTCTCTTCTATAAGGTCGCAGATAACGCAGCCAGAAACGGCGTTTTTGATTTCATTTGCCCGCTTTTTCGCCGCGCCCGCACTTTTGACTTTACCGAAAAGGGGCGCGATTTTTTCCGCCCGCGTGCCGACTTGCAGTGCGACCGAAAGTTTATTCCGCCTTGTAAAAAGCATATCGAAGTGTTTATCGCAAAAGCCTTTCTTTCCGACTTTTATGCGGGTATCGTCTTCCATAACCGCGTCGTTTAAAAATTCGTGCAAAAACTGTTCGGTAACCTTTTTTTCGATGGCGCAGAGCGGGCACTCGCAATCGGTTTCAAACTTTTCGTAAATTATTCCCGTATCTATATGGTATTGCATAAAAAAATTATATCATTTATCTTTTTATTTTACAAGCGTTATAAAAAATCTTGCGTTTTGTTTTTTTAGGTGGTAAAATAAAAACGTTATTAAAGAAGGGGATTTTTAACAATGTTTTGCGAAAAAATAGATTTATATCAATATTTCGGCTTAAAAAGACAGGGCGGAGAACAGGGCTATCTTAACACTTATCTTCCCGAAGCGCCCGATTATCCGACAAGGGTTCGCCCCGCTATGCTGGTTATCGCCGGCGGCGGGTACGGTTTCGTGTCGCCGAGAGAAAAAGAGTGCGTAGCGCTCGCTTACGTTTCGCAGGGCTTTGCCGCGTTTACTTTGGAATATTCGGTTGCGCCGATAAGTTTCCCCGCACAACTTATCGAAGGGGCTATGGCTATGGCATATATCCGCGAAAACGCCGCAAAACTCGCCGTTAAACCCGACAAAATAGCGGCGGTAGGCTTTTCCGCAGGCGGACATCTTACGGGTATGCTTGCTACTTGTTTTGACCGTGCGGAAGTTAAAGCGGCACTTAAAGAAAAGGCGGCGCTCGTTCGCCCCGACGCGGTGATTTTATCCTATCCCGTTATAACGGGCGGCGAAAAGGCGCACAGGGGCAGTTTCGACAACCTTTGCGGCGATAATACGGAACTCGTTGATGCCCTGTCGCTTGAAAACTGCGTTACCGAACAGTCTTCGCCCGCCTTTATCTGGGCGACGGCGGATGACAATGCCGTTCCGTCGGAAAACTCTTTATTTATGGCGCTTGCTTACAAAACGGCGGGCGTACCTTTTGAATTGCATATTTTTGAAAGCGGCGTGCACGGGCTTTCGCTTGCCACCGAAGAAACGAGTTGGATAAACGAACCCGTGCAAAAATGGGTTTCTTTGTCGGTTACTTGGCTAAAAAACCGCGGTTTCGTTTTAAGCGATTAAAAGATTTTTCTTAAATTTAATTTAAACCGTAAAAAATCGTTGATAAATTTAATAAAATGTGTTAAGATAATTAGGCTTTAATAAAAAGTTGTTATCTTAATATATGCTACTGTGGCTCAGGACGCGATCGACGGCTAACGCCGTAGCGATACGCTATTCCGTCGCAAACTACGTTTGCTCCTTACGGTTACCGCCTGCGCCACAGCAGAATAAGGAACAATAAATTATATATGCTACTGTGGCTCAGTCGGTAGAGCAGCTGATTCGTAATCAGCAGGTCGGCGGTTCAAGTCCGCCCAGTAGCTCCATAAAAACGCCTACTCCAAACGGGGTAGGCGTTTTTATGCGCCGCCGAGCGGCGCTTCTGACTGCCGAAGTCGGCGGGACGCGATTGAAACCTGCGGTTTAGCAATCGCTGTTCCGTCGCGGGCGAATACGACAAGGACAAAACACGGCTTTGCGTGCGCAAATTTTTTTAAGATTTCTTTTTTATATTCTCTTTTTTTTGCTTGTATAATATTTTAGCGTTTGCTATAATATTAAAAACAAAACGCCAAACGGAAGGGCATAAAATGAGCGAGAAAAAGAATTTTATTTCGTTTATACGTAAAACGGAACAGTTTTCGCTTGTACGTGTAGTAAAAAACGGACTTGTGAATATGATACCGGTGCTTATTATAGGCGCGTTCGCACTCGTAATAAATCAATTCCCGATAAAAGGATATCAGAATTTTATAACGAGTTTTCTGGACGGATTTATCGCAAAACTGTCTAATTTCGTTAATAAGGCGACGTTCGGTGTGTTGTCCGTGTATATGACGTACTTTATAAGTAGGTCGTTTATGAAGATCAAAGCCGATCCCCAAGCGGTAACCGGCGGGGCGACTATCGCCGCGCTTATATCTTTCTTTATTCTGGCCGGCGCGTATCTTCCCGATTTCAGTATCGACAATATGGGGCCGAAGTCGATGTTCCTTGCTATCCTTACGGGACTCGGGGCTTCCGCTTTATATCTTGCTTTCGACAAAACGTTCAGGAAACGAAAACGTTACATATTTTCCGTCGGCGCGGACAGAGATTTCAACAGAATGTTGACCGCTCTCTTTCCGGTAGTTTTAGTCGCCGTTATTTTCGCTTTCGTAAACCTATCGGTCATCGCCGTATTCGGCGTGGACTCTTTCAGGGATTTGCTCGTAAAGGGGTTCGAGTTGTTGTTTGCCCGCATACCGAACGGCTTTTTCAAAGGTTTTTTCTTCGTTCTGCTTTCTTCCGTTCTTTGGTTTTTCGGTATTCACGGCAGCGACACGCTGGAATCCGTTATGGAAACTAATTTCACTAACAAACTTGCGGAAAACGTAAACGCCGTACAGGTCGGCGCGGCTCCGACGGAAGTGCTTACCAAGGAATTCTTCGACTGTTTCGTGCTTATGGGCGGTTGCGGAGCGACGATCTGTCTGCTTATCGCAATCCTTATTTTTTCAAGGAACCGCGCTCACCGCGGGCTCGGCTACACGGCAAGTTTTTCGATGGTATTCAACATCAACGAACTTATGGTTTTCGGTTTGCCGATAATTTTCAATCCCGTTATGCTGATACCCTTCCTTGCCGTTCCGCTCGTGTGCTATTCGGTATCGTATCTCGCGATAGCGACCGGAATAGTGCCTATGATAACGAGCGAAGTCGTATGGACTACGCCTATAATTCTTGGCGGGTATACGGCGACGGGTTCGTTTGCCGGCGCGGCGTTGCAGGCGGTAAACGTTATTCTCGGCGTACTTATATATTTACCGTTCGTAAAACTTATGGATAGGCAAGCGGAAACAAGCATTAAAGACAATTATACGGACTTTATGAACTATTTCCGCCAGAACGAGACTTCGCTTGCAAACGAGAAATTGACGATGCTCGACAACGTATACGGTGATTTTGCAAAAGCGTTATGCGTTGATATTAAGCACGGCGTCAAGGATAAAACCGTGCTTGCTTATCAACCGCAATACGATTATGAAGGCAAGTGCGTCGGTGTGGAAGCGCTTTTAAGATACAATCACCACTTACACGGACAGGTGTATCCGCCGCTCGTAATAAAACTTGCCAAAGAAGGCGGTTTTTTGCCGAGTCTCGAAGAGCAGGTATTGTTACAGGCGCTTGCCGACAAGGAGAAAGTGTGTAAGAAATTCGGCGACGGCGTTAGAATTTCCGTTAATATAACGGGGACTACGGTCGTTACGCAAAGATTTTTGCAATTCTGTCGGAAACTCTACGAAGAAGGAAAATTCAAAGACGTTAACCTGTGTGTCGAAGTAACGGAACAAGCGGCGCTTTCGTTCAGCGAAGAGGCTATATCGATTTTAAATAGTTTGAAAGAAATGGGAATAACTCTTGCGATAGACGACTTCTCGATGGGGCAGACATCCATAAACTATCTGAAAGAAAATCTGTTCGACGAAATAAAACTCGACGGGTCGTTGGTAAAAGGACTTTTCACACACGAGAACTGTCGTGAAATCGTGTCGTCGATAACGCAACTTGCAAACTCTCTCGACCTTCTCGTTTTAGCGGAATACGTAGAGACGGAAGAGCAACGGGATCTGTTGCACAAAATAGGTTGTAACTGTTATCAGGGTTATTTATATTCGCCGGCGGTATACGTGGGCTGACGGATATTACGACGAGAATATAAAAAAAGCGTTTGAAAACTCAAACGCTTTTTTTGATTGATGCTTTAAGCGTACCGCGGTTTTGACTTTTACTCTTTTACCACCACCGCGTTTGCGTGAACGCAAATACCTTCTTCTCTGCCGACGAACCCCAAGCCTTCCAAAGTCGTCGCGGAAATCCCCACTTTATCGGGGGCAACGCCGAGCGCGGCGGCGAGATTTTCCGTTATGGTCGGGATATGCTTTAACAGTTTCGGTTTTTCCGCCATTATTACCGCCGAAACGCTTTCCGGCTTAAAGCCTTTTTCGCCGACGATTTTTAAGACTTCGGCGAGCAGTTTCATACTGTCCGCACCCTTGTACTTTTCGTCGTTGTCGGGAAACCAGAACCCTATATCCCTTAAAGCGCAAGCGGAAAGAATAGCGTCCATTATAGCGTGGGTAAGAACGTCCGCGTCCGAGTGCCCCAAAAGTCCCTTATCGTGCGGAATAACAACGCCGCCTAAAATAAGTTTTCTGTTTTCTACAAGTCTATGGCAATCGAATCCGGTGCCGAAACGTCTTTCGCTGCCGTTTGCCCGTTCAAAATCTTCGGGATAGGTCAGTTTGACGTTCGTAACGCCACCTTCGACGAGTTTGACGCTTCCGAAACAATTTAAATACACTTCGCCGTCGTCGTTAAACGTTTTTCCGCCCGCAGTTTCGTAAGCGCGTTTTATCTCTTCGGTTTTAAAGGCTTGCGGGGTTTGTATAAGACACAGTCCGCTTTTGCCGAGATATTCGGTATTTGCCGTATCGTTTTTAACTACCGTATCGCGCGTGGGGATTGCCGCCACGCCGCTACCGAACTTTTGCGCGCTTTCCGTACACCGTTTTATTATTTCCGCGGTAACGAAAGGACGCGCGCCGTCGTGAATAAGCACTATATCGCCCGTCGTTACGCTTAATGCGTTTTTGACCGATTCGGTGCGCGTTTTTCCGCCCGAAACGATTTTAACGAAGTCGGGGAGAAGGGCTTTTATTTCTTCTTGTTCTTCGGGTCTTGCCGCGACGATATATTCGTCTAAAAGTTTCGACGAATAAAACGCATCGAAAGTTTTTTTGATACAAGGCGCACCGCCGACTTCGGCAAAAATCTTGTTTTTATTCTGTTTAGCCCGTTCGCCGCTGCCCGCGGCGGCAAGTATTACCGTGATTTTATCCATAATTAAAACGTTTATTCCGAAATAATTTCATATAGGGAAGAAGTTTCTTCCTTTCTTACCGTTTCCTTTACCGCAAGCACTTTGAAAATTACCGTGCCGCTTGCAAAACCCAACTCGACTATATCCCCGACCTTTACTTCGTGGGCGGGTTTAACGGTTTTGCCGTTTATTTTCACTCTTCCGCCCTTCGCGGCTTCGCCCGCGACGGTTCTGCGCTTTAAAAGGCGCGAAACTTTCAAAAATTTGTCTATTCTCATAAAAATTTTAACCGAAAAACAACGTTTTTTAAAAATAATTTAAAAAGTTTTTTCAATCGCTTGACAAGATTGACTATTTAAGATAACATTATATAATGCATTATGATAGGCTATAATCGATTTTTATCGCTTTTTTTCAAAAAAATCGCTGAAAAACGGGAATTTTTTTGTTGAAAAACGACAGAAAAACACGATTGATTTGCCCAAAACAGTCAAGTTACCGTAATTATACAACAAATTTTTCGGTTTGTAAACACTTGACAAAAGAATTTTTTTAAGGAGTGTGTTTTAATGACACGTAAATTACCCGAGATCGAATGCGGCAAGGTCAGGAGAAAGACGTTCAGTAAGATCAAGGAAGCCATCGAACTTCCGTATCTCGTGCAGATACAGAAAGATTCTTACGACGCTTTCATCCGCGAAGGGATAAGCGAAGTCTTGGAAGACTTTTCGCCTATCACCGACTATTCGGATCACTTCGAACTGTATTTTTTGGACCACAGTTTGGAAGGCACGCCGAAATACAACGAAAAAGAGTGTCGCGATAGGGACGCGACGTACGCGCTTCCGCTCCGCGTTAAAGTCAGGCTCGTAAACAAGGTTACCGACGAAGTTATGGATCAGGACGTGTTTATGGGCGACTTCCCGCTTATGACGGACAACGGTTCGTTTATCATAAACGGTGCGGAAAGGGTCATAGTTTCCCAACTCGTCAGATCTCCGGGGGTAACGAATAAAGTTCAGGTGGACAAGTCGGGCAAGAAACTTTTTGAAACGACCGTTCAACCTTCCCGCGGCGCGTGGCTGGAATTCGAACAGGATTCGCAGGGCATACTTTGGGTACACGTTGACAGAACGAGAAAAATCACCGCCACGGTGCTTTTAAGGGCTTTGGGTTTCGGTTCGGACGAAGCACTGTCCGAACTCTACGACGGCGACGAGATGATAGTAAACACCGCCGCGAAGGATACGTCCAAGACGGAAAGCGAAGGGCTCGTCGAACTTTACCGCAGACTTCGCCCCGCGGAAATTCCGACGGACAGCGCGGTGAAACAGCACCTTAAAAACATATTTTTCGACGCAAGGCGTTACGATCTTGCGAGAGTGGGCAGATACAAATTCAATAAACGTTTGCGTCTCGGCGCGCGTATCGTCGGCTTAAAGAGTGCGAACGATATCGTAACCGAAGACGGCGAAATTTTGGCGCGCGCGGGCGACATTATCAATAAATCCCAAGCGGAAGACATACAGAACGCGGGTATCAACGAGTTCTACACCGAAATAAACGGGGTAAAGCATAAGATAATCGCGAACAACGTAGTAAGTTTTAAAAACGCTTTCGGCAAAGACCCCAAAGTATTCGGACTCCTTGACTACGTTTACTATCCTATCGTTAAATTCTCGGCACTCGTCAATAAGACGGCGCTTGAAAAGGGCGAAGAAGAGACTGCCGAGATGCTTCGCAAGGAAATAAACGGTTTCTTTTATATAGACGACGCGGTTATCCCCGAAGGCGAAGAAAAGCCCGAAGACAAGAAGAACGCGTTAAAGGCGAAAGAAACGCGCGTCAAGTTCGTAAAAGCGTGCGTGGAATTCTATAAACTTTTGCAGGAAGACATCAAAGAACCTTTGACAGTGGAAGGCAAAAAGGATATAAGACCGCTTCTCGACAAATTAAATCATAAACATATAACCGTCGACGATATAGTCGCGGCGATTTCGGTCAATCTCGACCTGAACGTGGGCTTAAATTCCGTGGACGTTATCGACCACTTGGGTAACCGCCGCGTCCGTTCGGTCGGCGAACTTTTGCAGAATCAGTTCCGCATCGGTATCGCCCGTCTGGAAAGAGTTATCAAAGAACGTATGGCGACGCAGGATCCCAAGGACGTTTCGGCGCAAGGTTTAATCAACGTCCGTCCCGTGAGTTCGGCGATAAAGGAATTCTTCGGTTCGTCGCAACTTTCGCAATTTATGGATCAGACGAACCCGATCGCGGAACTTACGCACAAGCGTAAACTTTCCGCGTTAGGTCCCGGCGGTATCAACCGCGACAGAGCGACTTTCGACGTCCGTGACGTCAACTATACGCACTACGGTCGTATGTGTCCGATAGAAACCCCCGAAGGTCAGAATATCGGGCTCATCACTTCGCTTACTTCCTACGCGCAGGTAAACGAATACGGATTTATCGAATCGCCGTACAGAAAGGTCGAACATACGTTAAACGACGACGGCACTATCTCGACGGTAGTTACCGAACACGTCGATTACCTTACCGCCGACGAAGAAGACAACTTCACCGTCGCGCAGGCGAACGAACCGCTTATAGACAATAAATATTTTGCGCACGACCGTATTTCCTGCCGCAGGCGCGCGGATATTACCGAAGACGTAAAAGAAAATATCGATTATATGGACGTTTCGCCCAAGCAACTTATTTCGGTTGCTACCGCGCTTATTCCTTTCCTTGAAAACGACGATACCAACCGTGCGCTTATGGGCTCTAACATGCAACGTCAGGCAGTTCCGCTTTTGTGTCCCGAAAACGCCATCGTCGCGACGGGTATCGAACGCCGTATCGCCTACGATTCGGGCGTTATGGTAAGCGCGAAAGAATCGGGCGTAGTCAAGAGCGTCGCGAGCGACCTTATAGTTGTTACCGAAGACGACGGAACGGAGAGAGAGTACAAACTCAAAAAGTTCGAGCGCAGTAACCAAGGCACCTGCCTTAACCAAAGACCTATCGTCGATAAGGGCGAAAGGGTGGAAAAGGGGCAGACCATCGCCGACGGGCCTTCTACGAAGAACGGCGAACTTGCTCTCGGCAGAAATATACTTGTCGGCTTTATGAGTTGGGAAGGCTATAACTACGAAGACGCTATACTTCTTTCCGAAAAACTCGTGAGAGAAGACGTGTTCACCACTATCCATATAGAAGAATACGAAACCGAATCGCGCGACACGCGGCTCGGCGAAGAAGAAATTACGCGCGATATCCCGAACGTCGGCGAAGACGCTTTAAAAGACCTTGACGAAGACGGCATTATCCGTATCGGTGCGGAAGTTACGAGCGGCAGCATTTTGGTCGGTAAGGTAACCCCGAAAGGCGAAACCGAACTTACGCCCGAAGAAAGACTGTTACGCGCTATCTTCGGCGAAAAGGCGAGAGAAGTAAGAGATACTTCGCTTACCGTTCCGCACGGCGAAAGCGGTATAGTCGTGGACGTAAAGATATTCACGAGAGCGAATAAAGACGAGTTGCCCCCCGGGGTAAACAAACTCGTAAGAGTGTACATCGCGCAGAAACGTAAGATAGGTATCGGCGACAAGATGGCGGGACGCCACGGCAATAAGGGCGTCGTTTCGAGAGTTCTTCCCGAAAGCGATATGCCGTTTATGGCGGACGGCACGCCCCTTCAAATCGTACTTAACCCCTTGGGCGTTCCTTCGCGTATGAATATCGGACAGGTCTTGGAAGTTCACTTGGGACTCGTCTGTAAGCAACTCGGCTGGAAGATCGCGACCCCCGTTTTCGACGGCGCGACCGAAAGCGATATAAAAGAACTCTTAAAAGAAAACAATATAGTAAACCCCGACGGCGAAGTGGACGGCAAAATTCAGTTGTACGACGGCAGAACGGGCGAACCCTTCGAGAACAGGGTAACCGTCGGTCAGATGTACATGATAAAACTGAACCACTTGGTCGACGATAAGATCCACGCGCGTTCGACAGGACCGTACAGTCTCGTTACGCAACAGCCTTTGGGCGGTAAAGCGCAGTTCGGCGGACAGCGTTTCGGCGAAATGGAAATCTGGGCTTTGGAAGCGTACGGCGCGGCGCATATTTTACAGGAAATCTTAACCGTCAAGTCGGACGATATCGCGGGGCGTTTTAAGACTTACGAATCCATCGTAAAGGGCACGAACATCAGCGAACCGGGTATCCCCGAAGCGTTTAAGGTGCTCTTAAAAGAAATGCAGTCGTTAGCACTCGACGTAAAAGTGCTTACCGAGAACAAAGAAGAACTTTCGCTTAAAGAACTTATCGAAAGCGAAAACGACGATATCCCCGCGTTCAGAGAGAAGGAAACCAAAGAAGAAGTTTCCATCGACCACTTCGCGGATACCGAAGAGACCGAAGAACTCTTCGTCGACAACGAAGACGTCGATTTAAGCGACGAAGGTTTCTCTATGTTTGAAGACGACGATGATGAGATCGACACTACTATTCCCGACGACAGCGTTTTGGACGACGATCTTGACGACGATTTGGGCGACGAGGAATAAGGAGGGGCGTTATGTTTGAACTTAATAATTTCGATTCAATTCAGATAGGCGTTGCTTCGCCTGAAAAAATAAGAAGTTGGTCTTACGGCGAAGTAACAAAGCCCGAAACCATCAATTACAGAACCCAGAAACCCGAAATGGGCGGGCTTTTCTGCGAAAGGATCTTCGGACCGACCAAGGACTGGGAGTGTCATTGCGGAAAGTATAAGCGTATCCGCTATAAAGGCGTTATCTGCGACAAGTGCGGCGTTGAAGTTACCAAGAGCAAAGTCCGTCGCGACCGTATGGGGCATATCGAACTTGCCGCTCCCGTTTCGCATATCTGGTATTTTAAGGGCGTTCCTTCGAGAATAGGTCTTATGCTCGATATGAGCCCCAAAGCCTTGGAACAGGTGTTGTATTTTGCAAGCCACGTCGTTTTAGACCCCGGCACTACGCCGCTTATGTATAAACAGGTCATAAGCGACAGGGAAAAACAGGAATACGAACAGCAGTACGGCACGGGTTCGTTCAAAACCGGTATGGGCGCGGAAGCTATCAAAGAACTTTTGATGGCGATAGACCTTGATAAGGAAAGCGCTGAAACCAAAAAGATAATAGAAGAAAATACTTCGGGACAAAGACGTCTCCGCGCGGTAAAACGTATCGACATAATCGAAGCGTTCAGAAAGAGCGGTAACCGCCCCGAGTGGATGATTTTGGACGTTCTGCCCGTTATCCCGCCCGAACTCCGTCCGATGGTACAACTTGACGGCGGCAGATTTGCGACGAGCGACTTAAACGAACTTTACCGCAGAGTAATAAACAGAAACAACCGCTTAAAGAAACTTATGGAACTCGGCGCACCCGAAATAATCATAAGAAACGAAAAGCGTATGTTACAGGAATCGGTCGACGCTTTGATAGACAACGGCAGACGGGGTAAGCCTTCGGTCGGCGCAAGCCCCCGCGCGCTTAAATCCCTTTCGCACATCCTTCGCGGTAAGCAAGGGCGTTTCCGTCAGAACCTTCTCGGCAAGCGTGTCGACTATTCGGGACGTTCGGTTATCGTCGTAGGTCCGGAACTTAAACTCTATCAGTGCGGGCTTCCCAAAGAAATGGCGATCGAGTTGTTTAAACCGTTCGTTATGAAAAAACTCGTGGAAAACAACATCTGCCACAACATAAAGAACGCAAAGCGTACCGTGGAAAAGATGAAAACGGTCGTCTGGGACGTTTTGGAAGACGTAATTAAAGACCACCCCGTTCTTTTAAACCGCGCGCCGACACTTCACAGACTTTCGATACAGGCTTTCGAGCCGGTGCTTATCGAAGGCAGGGCGATAAAACTTCACCCCTTGGTCTGCGGTGCGTTCAACGCCGACTTCGACGGCGACCAGATGGCGGTACACGTTCCGCTTTCTATCGAAGCGCAGGCGGAAGCGAGATTCTTGATGCTTGCGTCCAACAACATATTAAAACTTTCGGACGGCAAGCCCGTTATGAGCCCGACGCAGGATATGGTCATGGGTTCGTACTATCTTACCCTTATCCGCAAGAGAATAGGCGAAAAGTATAACGAAAAGGGCAAAAAAGACGAAAATGGCACGCTTTACGGCGTTCCCGAATACACCGTGTCCTATTCTTCGCCCGAAGAAGCGGTCATGGCTTACCAGACGGGCAAAATCGGGCTTCAAGACGAAATCGTCGTAAGAAGAACGGTGTTGACCGCGGGCGGCAAAGAAGTTACGGGCAGGATCAAAGCGTCCGTCGGTAAAATTATTTTCAACGAAGCCATCCCGCAGGATCTCGGTTTTACCGAAAGGAACTCGGACGAAGACTTCTTAAAATACGAAATAGACGGCAGCACCGACAAGAAAAAGAAAGGCGAACCCGCAGGCAAGAAAGATTTGCAGAAGATCGTCGGCGCGTGCTTTAAACGCCACGGCGCGAGTTGTGCGGCGGACGTTCTCGACAAGATAAAGGCGTTAGGTTACAGATATTCGACCATAGGCGCTATCACCACCAGCGTGTTCGATATGCATATGCCGAAAGAAAAACCCGCTATCTTAAAGGAAGCGGAAGAACACGTTCTTAAAGTCGAAAAACTCTATAAGAAAGGCTTTATCACCGACGACGAAAGATATAAAAAGGTCGTTGAGATCTGGAAGAAAGCGACGGACGACGTTTCCGTCAAACTGCAAGCGACTTTGGACGAGTTCAACCCGATACTTATGATGGCGAACTCCGGCGCGCGTGGTTCTATCGACCAGATAAAGCAACTTGCCGGTATGCGCGGACTTATGACTGACCCGAACGGTAAAACTATCGAAATTCCGGTCAAGTCGTGTTTCCGCGAAGGACTTTCCGTTCTCGAATACTTTATTTCTTCGCACGGCGGCAGAAAAGGTCTTGCGGACACCGCGCTTAAAACTGCGGACTCCGGTTATTTGACCAGAAGACTCGTCGACGTTTCGCAGGAAGTCATTATTCAGGAAGACGACTGTTTTGCAAATCTCGGCGAAGCGCCCAAGGGCGTTAAAGTTTCGGCGATCAAGGGCAGCAAAGGCGAAATAATAGAAGATTTACGCGACAGGATCGCGGGCAGATTCGTTATTTCGGACGTTCTCGATCCCGTTTCCGGCGAAGTGCTTGTAAAAGCGGGCGAAATGATAACCGAAGACGACGCCGACAGGATCGCAAAAGCGGGCGTCGAAGAAGTGGAGATAAGAAGCGTATTCACTTGTAAATCCAAAACCGGCGTTTGCGCTAAATGCTACGGCAAGAATATGTCCAACAACAATCCCGTTCAGGTGGGCGAAGCGGTCGGTATTATCGCCGCACAGTCCATCGGCGAACCGGGTACCCAACTTACGATGCGTACCTTCCATACGGGCGGTATAGCGAGTACGGGCGATATAACCCAAGGTCTTCCGAGAGTCGAAGAACTCTTTGAGGCGAGAAAGCCCAAGCACGCGGCTATCGTCTGCGAAGACAGCGGCGAAGTCGATATCGAAGAGAAAGATAAGATTATTCACGTTCACGTCAAGACCGACGAGGGTGAAGACAAGGATTACACCATACCTTTCGGCACGGGCGTTATCGTCAAAAAGGGCGACAGGGTAGAACCCGGTTCGGTATTGACCAGCGGCGCCGTGTATCCGCAGGATATCTTAAAGACCAAGGGTATTAAGGGCGTTCAGGACTACATCTTAAAGGAAATACAGAGCGTTTACCGTTCGCAAGGCGTTGACATTAACGATAAACACGTTGAAATAATCGTTCGTCAGATGCTTAAAAAAGTTCAGGTGGAAAACCCCGGCGATACGGATATTCTCCCCGGAGAAAAGGTCGACCTTTACAGGTTTGAAGAAGAAACTATGAACGCTTTAAACTCCGGCAACCGTCCGCCCGTCGGCAAACGTATACTTTTGGGTATCACGAAAGCGGCTCTCGCAAAGGAATCCTTCCTTTCGGCGGCGTCCTTCCAGGAAACCGCAAGGGTGCTTACCGAAGCCGCGATAAAGAACAAGATCGACCCGCTGTTGGGGCTTAAAGAAAACGTCATAATCGGTAAACTTATCCCCGCGGGAACGGGTATTAAGGATTACAAAAACGTTTCCCCGCAGACGGTAGTGTCGAAAGTGATGGAAAAATCCGCCGAAGAACCCGCTGAAGAAGCGCAAGGTTGACGGCGGAAAGGCAAATATAGCGTATCAATGAATTTTAATTGACTTATTCGCCTTAAAATGATAAAATAATATTCCGTCCCGTGCGCTTTAACGGCGCACGGGACGGCAAAAACAGGTTTCACGAAACGAGATATCCGAAGATCCGTTTTCCGAAATATTCCGAAAAAATCAAGGAGGTAAAAAAATGCCGACAATACAACAACTTATAAGACAGGGCAGAAAACAAACGACGTACAAGTCCAAATCGCCTATTTTAGACGAGTGTCCGCAGAAACGCGGCGTGTGCTTGTCCGTTACCACGACTACGCCTAAAAAGCCTAACTCCGCGCTCCGTAAAATCGCGCGTGTAAGACTTACGAATAAGCAAGAAGGTATCGTCTACATCCCCGGCGAAGGACACAATTTACAGGAACACAGTTCCGTCCTTATCCGCGGCGGCAGGGTCAAAGACCTTCCGGGCGTCAGATACCACATTATTCGCGGCGCGTTGGATACTGCGGGCGTTGCTAAACGTAAGCAGGCAAGATCGAGATACGGCGCTAAAAAGCCAAAATAAGGCTTGAAAACCCGACCGTAACCGAAAAACACGAAAAAGGCGGTAGTACCGCCGCAGAAAAACCTACTTGAAATCGGAATTGCTTCGGAAAATTAACCCGATCGGTAGGCAGTATGTCGGATTTCCGACAGAAGGTTCGCTACCTTTATAAAATTAATACGATAAAGGCAAGCGATAGCCGTACTTTTAGGGGTTACCCTTAAAGTCGCGCGGTAACTTATAAAGGTTACAGCGCAAAAAATTTAAAGGAGGATATTATTATGCCAAGACGTGGCAATATTGCAAAAAGAGACGTTTTGCCCGATCCCGTTTACAACGATAAAGTCGTAACCAAACTTGTAAATCAAGTTATGCTCGACGGTAAAAAGGGCATTGCGCAAGGCATTGTGTACGACGCGTTCACCGCGGCGGCGGCAAAAGTCGGTCAGGAACCTATGGAAATGTTCAATACCGCTCTTTCAAACATTATGCCTATGGTTGAAGTAAAGGCAAGGAGAGTCGGCGGCGCTAACTATCAGGTGCCTATCGAAATCCGTGCCGAACGCAGACAGACGCTCGCTATCCGCTGGCTTGTTGCCGCTGCGAGAAAACGTAGCGAGAGAAATATGTGCGACAGGCTTTCCGCCGAACTCGTAGACGCTTTCAACAACACGGGCAACGCCGTTAAGAAGAAAGAAGATACGCATAGAATGGCAGAAGCGAACAAGGCTTTCGCGCATTACAAATTTTAATGGAGACGACCTATGCCGAAAGACAGTGATTTATTATTAACCAGAAACATAGGTATTATGGCGCATATCGACGCCGGTAAAACGACGACGACCGAACGTATCCTGTTCTATACGGGTAAAACCCACAAGATAGGCGAAGTTCACGAAGGCGCGGCGACTATGGACTGGATGGAACAGGAACAGGAACGCGGCATCACGATAACGAGCGCCGCTACCACTTGTTACTGGAAAGGACATCGTATCAACATTATCGACACCCCCGGACACGTCGACTTTACCGTAGAAGTCGAAAGATCTCTGCGCGTTCTTGACGGCGCTGTCGCGACTTTCTGCGCGAAGGGCGGCGTCGAACCCCAGAGCGAAACGGTATGGCGTCAGGCGGACAAGTATAAAGTTCCGCGTATCGCGTACGTCAACAAGATGGACATCAACGGCGCTAATTTCGATAACGCCGTAAATATGATGCGCGAACGGTTGCACACCAACGCCGTGCCGATTCTTCTTCCTATCGGGAAAGAAGATACTTTCGTGGGCGTTATAGATATTCTTACGAAAAAAGCGGATATCTATAAGGACGATTTGGGCAAAGAGATCGAAGTTACCGAAATCCCCGCGGAATATAAGGATAAGGTCGAAGAGATTCGCGCTAAGCTCGTGGAAATCGCGGCGGAACAGGACGACGCGCTTATGGAAAAATACTTCGAAGAAGGCGATCTGCCTCTCGAAGACATCAAGAAAGGTTTGAGAAAAGCGACGCTCGCTATGAAGATAACGCCCGTTCTCTGCGGTTCTTCGTATAAGAACAAAGGCGTGCAGAACCTTCTCGACGCGGTAGTCGATTATCTGCCTAACCCCTTGGACGTAGGCGAAATCAAAGGCGAAAACGATAAGGGAGAAGAGGTCGTAAGACATCCGTCTTTCTCCGAACCGTTCTGCGGCTTGGCGTTCAAGATCATGGCGGACCCGTTCGTCGGAAAACTCGCGTTCTTCCGCGCTTATTCGGGAACTCTCAAAACAGGTTCTTACGTTTATAACAGCGTTAAGGGGAAAAAGGAAAGGGTCGCGCGTATACTTCGTATGCACGCTAACCATAGGGAAGAAGTGGAAGAAGTTTCCGCGGGCGAGATCGTCGCTATCGTAGGTCTTAAAGACACCACGACGGGCGATACGCTCTGCGACGAAAACCACCCCATTATCCTTGAAAAGATGGAATTCCCCGACCCCGTTATTCAGGTCGCTATCGAACCGAAGACCAAAGCGGGACAGGAAAAAATGGGTTTTGCTCTTGCAAAACTCGCCGAAGAAGATCCGTCTTTCAAGACTTATACGGACAGCGAAACGGGACAGACGATTATCGCGGGCATGGGCGAACTTCACCTTGAAATAATCGTCGACAGATTGTTGCGTGAATTCCGCGTGGAAGCGAACGTCGGTAAGCCGCAAGTCGCTTATAAGGAAACGATCCGTCAGGCGGTCGAAGCCGAAGGGCTTTACAAGCGTCAGACGGGCGGTCACGGTCAGTACGGTCATTGTAAGATACGTCTTGAACCGCAAGAACCCGGCAAAGGCTACGAGTTCGTCGACGAAACCGTGGGCGGCTCTATTCCGAAGGAATTTATCCAGCCTATCAACAAGGGTATTATGGAAGCGGCAAAGACCGGTATTCTCGCGGGCTACGAAGTCGTCGACTTTAAGGTTACCGTTTACGACGGAAGTTATCACGACGTCGACTCTTCGGAAATGGCGTTTAAGATCGCGGGTTCTATGGCTTTAAAAGACGGTCTCGCAAAGGCGAAATCCGTATTGCTCGAACCGATAATGAAAGTGGAAATCACCACGCCCGAAGCGTACTTCGGCGACATTATGGGTAACGTTACCGCTCGCCGCGGCATCATACAGGGCACGGAAGACAGGAACGGCGTAAAGGTTATCGACGCGCATATTCCGCTTGCGGAAATGTTCGGATACGCGACCGATTTGCGTTCGAGAACGCAGGGTAGGGGCAACTACACGATGCAGTTCGACCACTACGCGGAAGTTCCGAAGTCCGTCGCGGAAAAGATAATCGGCAAAAAAGCCTAAAAATTCCGATATCAATCATTGACAATTACTTTATTTTATTGTAAAATAAATATATCGGAGCGGAAAAAGGCGTAAAAACCCGCTTTTCGTCCGCAAAACACAAACAAAAATCAAATAAAAAATTTATCTATTATAATTTTGGAGGAAACTTTAATGGCAAAGGCTAAATTTGACAGAAGCAAACCGCACATTAACATCGGTACGATCGGCCACGTCGACCACGGCAAAACCACTCTTACCGCTGCTATCACGATGACGCTCGCCGCTTTCGGTGAAGCGCAGAAGATGAGATATGACGAAATCGATAAAGCGCCGGAAGAAAAGGCTCGTGGTATAACAATCAATACCGCGCACGTCGAATATCAGACGGCTAACCGTCACTACGCTCACGTTGACTGCCCCGGACACGCGGACTACGTTAAGAACATGATCACCGGTGCCGCGCAGATGGACGGTGCTATTCTCGTCGTTGCGGCGACCGACGGTCCGATGCCCCAGACGAGAGAACACATCCTTCTCGCTCGTCAGGTAGGCGTGCCTTATATCATCGTATTTATGAACAAATGCGATCAGTTAGACGATCCCGAATTACAGGAACTCGTCGAAATGGAAATCAGAGACCTTTTGAACGAATACGGCTTCCCCGGCGACAAAACGCCCATCATCAAGGGTTCGGCTCTTAAAGCGCTCGAATACGCGCAGGCTGATCACACGGCTGAAGAAATCAAGAACGCTCCGGAATGCAAATGCATTTTCGAACTTATGGACGCGGTCGACAACTATATCCCGACTCCTGAAAGAGACGATCAAAAGCCCTTCCTTCTCCCTGTCGAAGACGTTTTCACAATCAGCGGTCGTGGAACGGTTGCTACGGGCAGAGTTGAAAGAGGCGTAGCGAAGATCAACGATCCCGCAGAAATTATCGGTCTTACCGAAAAGGCTAAGACGACGGTCATCACCGGTCTTGAAATGTTCCGTAAGACCTTGGACGAAGCGCAAGCGGGCGACAACGTCGGCGCACTTCTTCGCGGTATCGACAAAACGGACATTGAACGCGGACAGGTTATCGCTAAACCCGGTACGGTTAAACCCCACACCGAATTCGAAGGTCAGGTTTACGTATTAAAGCAGGAAGAAGGCGGCCGTCATACTCCGTTCTTCAACAATTATCGTCCCCAGTTCTATTTCAGAACGACCGACGTTACGGGTTCTATCGAACTCCCCGCGGGCGTTGAAATGGTTATGCCCGGCGACCACGTAACGATTAAAGTAAAACTTATTACTCCTATCGCTATGGAAGAAGGCTTACGTTTCGCTATCCGTGAAGGCGGCAGAACGGTAGGTTCGGGCGTCGTTGCTAAAATTATTAAATAATTGAAGCAATAGGGCGGAATAAAAACAAAAGAGAAAAGGCTATCTTGACGGATAGCCTTTTTTGTTAAAATTAGAAGATAAAAATATAAATTTCCCGCCCGACGGTTACCGTCGGGCGGGGGTGTGTTTAAGTCTGTTTTTTCAATTAAAAAGAATCTTTGTACGCTTTACCGAATTTAAAGACGGGAACTTTTGACGCCGCGATCTTGATTTTCGCACCAGTCTTGGGATTGATGCCTTCTCTTGCGGGTTTTTCTTTTATTTCAAAAGTCCCGAATCCGGAGATTTGGATTTTTTCCCCTTTTTTAAGCCCTTCGGTTATAGCGGCGACCACGCTGTCCAAAGCGATACCCGCGTCTTTAAGCGTAATTCCCGCGTCGTTTGCTATTGCCCTTACCAACTCGTTTTTATTCATATTTTACCTCCTATCGTATGAATAATTTAATTATACCATATTATTAAACTTTTTCAAGTTTTTTTTAAAATTTTTCCGTTTCAACTGAAATTTATTCGTATTTTTACGGGTTTTGTGCGTAATTTGCCGAAAAATCCCGAAAAATACCGCCGTGTTTTTATCCGCACTTGACAGAAACCGCTTAATTTGCTACCATATTAAAGGTTATGAACGCGAATATTGCTTTACAACTTAATAGCGTTGCCGAATCCGTCGGCTTAAAAAATCGCGTCTTTTTTCACGAAGGCGATACCGTAGGCGTGGTAAGTTCCGTTGCGCCTTACGGCAAAGTCGCCGTGCTTTACGCTAAAAACACCTTTTTAGAAGAAGGTAAAGAGTTTACGACTAAGTTAAAATCGGCGGGCATAGTTCCGCTAAACTTTATTCTGCCCGAAGGCGTCGCGTTAACTCCCAAAAACGTTTTCGACGTTATCGGCGTGCCCGAAGACGTGCGCGCCGTCGTGTATTCCGACCCGATACTTACGGATATCGCGGCGTATCTTGCGACTATATTCAATATTCCCGTTATTTGCACTCTTAAAACAGTCTATACGGAAAATATTATCGGCGTAAAATTACCCTTTTTCTGGGACGATAAAACGGATTTTTTCGACGCCCGTTGCGTTTATCATATAGTTTTAGGCGAAAATTCGGAAAGCGGCGATATTGCTAAACAGTATATAAACGTTATAAGCAAAATAACGGCGCTGACCGATTATCGCGTAAAACTTAAAACGTGCGGCGGTACTGCGGAAAAAGCCGCTTACGGCCTTATCAAAAACGCTGTGGAGTCGGCGCTTGCGTTTAATAATGATCTCAAAGGAACTCTTGTCGTTGCGGGACTTAAAATCGAACTTGCAAATCTCTCGTCGGGCGGCGCAATATTATGCAATTCGGCGGAATACGCATTTAAACGGCTTTTGCGTTTTAACGTAGACGGCGGTACGGAGTTCGCGTTTTTGGAAAAACAGTTGCGGCTTTACGCGCTGTGCGCCGAAAATAGCGAAATGCCTTTTGCCGTGCCCGACTACAACGCACGGGCAACCGAACTTGCGGGAATTACGGCTTCTCGCGACGGAGCGTTCTTACAGGGGTTCGTAGATCAGGTCGCTTATATAAAAAAAGCGGATATCGCCCGTATAAAAGGCGAGTTCAAAACCGAACTTTTATCGCAGGAAAGCGCGCTGAATATGATAGAACGGCAGTTTATTAAGTTCGGCGGCAAAAAACGCGAAGATTTTTCGCCATATATTTCCGCTTTCAGACTTTGCGGGGATATGCCCGACACTTTCAACTTTATGACGCTTATCCGCGAAAGCGGTTTTACCGAATTTATCCTGTAATTTTTCAAGGTATAAAATTTATAAAACCCGTCAATAATCCCGTTAAACTTTAACGGGGTTTTTTATGCTTAAAAATCTGGCTTTGCTTTTAGCGACTATAATGTTCGGGCTGTGTTTTTACGCGCTTTACTCGGATAAGCCGCCCGTTTTCAAAGGCTATGCCGACGAATACGAAATATACCTGTCCGCGGGCTCTTTCGGCGACAATATCGTAAAAACCCGCGACAAGAACCTTAACGCGTTTACCGTAGTCAAGGGCGAAAGTTGCTATTTAAACGTTTCTTACGAACAACTGATTAAAGACTTTTCGGCGACGCACCTTTTTACGGAAGAAACCGCGGAAGGGATAAGTTATTACGCTTATTCGCCGAAAATAAAGTACAGAACGTATATACGCGGGCGGATGGTCAATATTCAGTATTTTTCGGGCTGCGGGCGGCAGATAGTCGGTACGCCGATGATTTTCGGAAGTTTTTGAAAAAAAATTTAAAGTTAAGGTATATAAAAATTTTTCAGGGGAATAATCCCACTACAAAATATCGGAGGATACAAAATGAAACAGGAAAGAACAGTATGGAATTTTTTCAAAAGGAACGCCGCTTACATCATTTTAGCGCTGTGCGTTCTGGCGATAGGACTTGCGATAACGCTCGTTATGGTGAACCGTTCGGCGGAACTCTCCGCGCAGAACGACGAGAGAGAACAGGTTAAGGTCGTTACGCCCGAACCGACGGACGACCCGTCGACGCCCGTTCAGGAACCTATCGACGATACGCCCGTGCCGGACGTGCCGGTGGTAAAGGTAATATCCTTTACGATGCCGGTGGAAAACGCTACTGCGGTAGAAGATTACACCGAAACGCTTGCTTACAATTCTACTCTCAAAAGGTTTGAAGCGCATAAGGCGATAGACTTTTTCGCGGAAGACGGAACGCCCGTTTACGCGGCGTACGACGGGGTTGTTTCGGACGTAAAAACCACGCTTTTAACGGGAACGACGGTAACTATCGACCACGGCAACGGACTTTTTACGGTGTATAATTCGCTCACCGACGGCGATAAAGTGTTCGTAGGTCAAAGCGTAAAGCAGGGCGCGGAAATAGGTACGGTTTCTACCAGCAACCGTCAGGAATCGAAAGAAGGCGCGCACCTTCACTTTCAGGTCGTTGAAAACGGCGAAACGATAAATCCCGCGAAATATCTCGCTTTCGCCGAAAAATAACGAACGGTAAAAGGAAATAAGTTATATATTTTCCTTTCCCCGAATAGAGTATTAAAAAATACTTTATTCGGGGTTTTTTATGCGTAAAAAATTATTTTCGTTTCTTGCCGCGATTTTGCTTATCAGCGCGCTTATAACCGTTTACGGGTGCAAAAGCGCACGAAATATCACCGCTTACGAAATAGATTGCGAGTATGCGGACGGCGTGGTTTTCGGCACGGAAAAGGTGTCGTTTTATAATTCTACGGACAACGCCTTTAAAGAACTGAAATTCAATCTTTTTGCAAACGCGTTCAGAGACGGTGCAAAATATTCGCCCGTAAGCGCGCAGTATAATTATCAGGCGTATATTTTTTTTAATGATACGGCGACCACCGAGATAAACGCCGTGCGCATAGACGGCGAAGACGTAGAGTTCACGGTAGGCGGCGAAGATATGAATATCCTGTGCGTTCCGTTAAAATCGGAAGTTTTTCCGAACGAACGGGCGACGGTCGAAATAGAGTTTAAGACAAACCTTGCGAAAGTAATAGCGCGGACGGGCGTAAACGGCGATACCGTAAATCTCGCCAACTTTTACCCGATACTCTGCGGAATAGAAAACGGCGCGTTTTACGAGTGCGTGTATTACGCTAACGGCGACCCGTTTTTCAGCGAACCCGCAGACTATACGGTGAACTTTACGCGCGATAAAAAATACGTTGTCGCGGCAAGCGGCGCACTCACTTCGGAAACCGAAACGGACGGAAAAATCTCGTCGCACTACGAACTGAAAGACGCGCGTTCGTTCGCGCTCGTTCTTTCGGATAAGTTCGAAGTGATTTCCGAAAAATCGGGCGATACGGAAATTATTTATTACGGGTACGGCGACGAAAATCCCGAAGAGATATTGCTTACGGCGCGGCAGTCTTTGGAATTTTTTGCGGATAAGTGGGGGAAATATCCCTTTAAGACCTATTCGGTGGTAAAAACGCCGTTTTTGCAGGGCGGTATGGAATTTACGGCGCTGTCGTTTGTCAGTTCCGACCTTGAAAGCGCGGCTTTTAAGGAAGTAACGGTGCACGAAACGGCGCATCAATGGTGGCAGACGGTAGTCGGCAATAACGAGATAGAACACCCGTTTATCGACGAAGGGCTTGCGGAATACTCGGTCGTACTTTTCTACGAAGCGCACCCCGAATACGGCTATACCCGCGAAAACCTTATTAAGTCCGCCGAACAGACCTATAAAGTATACTGTTCGGTTTACAATAAGATAGTCGGTAAGGTGAACACGGCTATGACGCGTGCCGTTCCCGAATTCACGAGCGAATACGAATACGTCAATATTTCCTACGTAAAGGCGTGCATAATGTACGATTATTTAAGACAGACCGTGGGCGACGCCAAGTTCTTCGCAGGGCTTAAACGCTTTTACGACGAAAACGCCTATAAGACGGCGACGCCCGAAAGTCTTGTCGGCGCGTTCGAGCGGGCAGGGGCGAATTCCAACGGATTTTTCCAAAGTTTCTTCGACGGCACGGTCATAATTTAGCGAGCAATAAGGCGAAACGAGTAAAAACGGGGGAATTTTCGGGGTTTTCGATATAAAATAAAAAGGAATTAAAACATATTCATTGACAAACCGCCTTATAAATGATAAACTAATTAAGTATAAACTTACGGGAAACGGGTGTTTGTATGAAAAAGTTTGTAAAACTTTTAATTATATCGATCATGATTTTAGCGTCGGTTCTTTCTTTCGCGGCGTGCGGCGGAAATTCCGATAAGGATAGCGAAACGGGTATAGTCTGTAAAAAGGACGCCGAAAACGGGTTCTATACGGTGATAGACTATAATGCGGAAGAAAACGTAACTTCGCTTGATATTTCGGTTGCGGCGAAAGCAAAATACGGCGACGAGATAGTTGTCGGCAGGATAAGAAAGGGCGCGTTCGACGGAAATACCACTCTTGAAGAGATTATCGTAACGGACGAAACGGCAAACGGCACGCTGACTATTGACGAAGGCGCGTTCAAGAATATGCGCGAGCTTAAAAAGATAACGCTTCCGTTCGTCGGGGCGAACCGTTTTTCGGAAGCCGACTATAACGATTACGGCATAGACCTTGACGACCTGAACGAACAAGAAAAGGAGTTTTACAAGAAAAATAAAACGACCGATAAAGAGCGTTCGTTCGGCTATATTTTCGGGGAAGAAGAAAACGCCGCGTCGTCGAAAATAACCTTTACTTACGGCGATAAAAGCGATATGACGGCGGATTTTTATATTCCCGTGGCGCTTACCGAAATCACGATAGAAGCGGATAAGGAAATAAATATTCCGATGTACGCTTTCTGCGGGCTTACGAGAGTGGAAACGATAACTTTAAGCGACAATATCAAGGCGATAGGAAGAGCGGCATTTAAGAATATGGATAAACTTACGAAAGTCAATATTCCGAGTAGCGTAAAGGCGATTTACGATAACGCTTTCGAAGGAACGGCTAAACTTAAAGTTTTCGGTGAAAACGGTTTTAAGTTTGACGACGGTTCGCTGTTAACGGAAATAAGAGACGGGGCGTTTAAGAACACCCGCCTGACGAGTTTCGATATTTCGGGAACGCAGGTAAAAACGATAGGCGATAGCGCGTTCTACGGTTCGGCTTTGACTTCGTTTACCTTCTCAATGGCGATAGAAAAAGTCGGCGCGTATGCGTTTGCAAGTAGTAAAGACCTTATCGTATCGATACCCGCTTGCGAAATAGGCGTTAACGCGTTTGAGGACATAAAAGGAACGATATAAAAAATAAATTTTAAAAACCTACGGCGGCGATAGAATATCGCCGCCGAAATTTTTTAAATCACTCTCTTTCTAAAACCTTATCGAGTGCTATGTAAAGGCTTTGCACAATATCTTTTACTTGCATAAGGGCTTTTCTTGTCGGTTCGTCTTTTACGGCGGCGGGGCGCTTTTGAATTATAACTTGCGGCTCTTCGGTGTCGTAAAATTCAAGTTTACCGCTATCGTCCGTTCTTATGCCTATGTAACAATGGTTTAACCGCGGTCTGCCCATATTGCTTTTATCGGGCGTTTTTTCGTTGTTTTCGATTTGTGATTTGCGGTATTCTATCAAGGCGATAAGTTTGTCTTTGTTATGCGCTGTGGGGGAAGGAACGCCCAGCCTTGTCGCAAGGTCTCTTAATGCGTATAACGGTTTCTCGTGTAGGTTCATAATATTTTTTCCTTGTAAAATAAAAAGTGCGCCCAACGGACGCACCTGTAAAAATGCATTTCCCGTTGTAGCAACACAACTTTCGTATGGAAACATCCAATTACACGGAAATAAAGGGAAGCATCTTCACCGTAGATGTTTCCGTTAATTGGAACATTTTATACCCATATATATTAAATTGTGTTGCTAACTTTTATTATACAATCAATATAGAAATTTGTCAATATAAAAGAATAAAACGCCGCCCGCAAAATTTTTGCGGGCGGCGTAAATCCGTTTTTTTATTTATTTTTTAACGTTTTACAAGAAGAAATAAGCATTTTTCTGATAGCGCCGCAATCGTTTGCGAATTTTTTAAACTCTCGTTCTTCCAAATATCCCGTTTCGTATAGTAATTCCAGCCAATACTCGCTTTCAAAACACTCTTTTAGGGAAATTTCAAGTTTGGAGATAAAATCGGCGGTTCCTTGTGCGTATTGTGCCTCGTGAATATTAGCGCCGATGCTCGTTCCTGAACGGAGAAGTTGATTTGTTAGTACGCTTTCTTTCTTTTTTAATTTTATTTCGCGTGTTAAAAACACTATGTTTTTTGCAAATTCTTTTGCTTTTTCTCTTAAAACGCTGTCGCTCATAGTTAAAAGTTATATTGCTTGCTATGCAAGCAGTGATATTTTTACCCTGCGGGTAAAAGTTATATTACGGCAAAGCCGTAGTTATATTATATTTACCGCAACTTTCCCGTAAGGGAAAATATAACTGCGTAAGCAATATCACTCGCCGA
>ONQV01000085.1 GCA_900320065.1 uncultured Eubacteriales bacterium
TACCTTAATCTCTTAAAAGCACTTGAAAATTCCGACCGAAAGTCGCCGATATTCACGGCGCATATAGATTACGTGAACCAAAGCCGTTATAAGCGCGAAATGCCCTACGAAGAAAACGATAAAGACGATATCGTAGTCGATTTTATAGCAAGTATGACCGACGATTATTTTATTTCGCTGTTTAACGCCCTTTTTACCGGACACGGCTATGAAATAAAATATAAAGACTATTTTTAAAAAACGTTTGCCCCGCCTATTCCTTTAAGCGGGGTTTATAATTCCATATAGCAAACGCATAAACCGCCGTAACGATAACGCCGAGTACGGCGGTTATTATTATAGTCGCGGTATCCCACATATTGCCCGCGGCGATACCGAACGGCAAATCGAACATAAGCCCGCCCAAGTCGAAAATAACGTGCAAAACTATCGGGAAAACGAGATTTTCGGTAAAAAGATACGCAGCGCAAAACAGCCCGCCCGTCAGAAAAGTATATCCGACCTGCAACAGCGTGGCCGGGATACCTGCGGAAAAAATATTAAATAGATGACAAAGCGCGAAAATCGCGCTCGTAACTAATACCGTGATAAACGGCGCGTGCGGCTTATTCCTGAATTTAAGCCCTACAACGGGCATAATAAAACCGCGGAAAACGTATTCTTCCGCAATACCTATCGCTATGCAGTACGCTATATAACGGACAATCCGCGGGTTTTCTTTAAGCGCGACGTTGCCCGTGATAAAACCTATTATAGGAAAGTTGTTTATAGAGACTAAAAGCCCCAAAAAAATCAATAAGCCCCGCAATACCCCTATTTCGGGTTTTGCGAAAGCCTTAAAGGAACACGCTTTTACAGCATACGCGGTAAAAATCACGACGAGCGCACGGCTTACTATATCTATTATAAATTTCGCGGTCTCGCCGAAATCCGCAACGTTCGAAACGGAAAACGCCGCGACCGCAAAAAGCGCGGCGGCGACAGCCGTGAATATCGGCGACGAATACGCCGATTCCGCTATCCGCTTTTTCATTTGCGTTTACCGATTATCGTGTCGAGCGCCTTCTTCCACTCTTTCTGGTCGGGAACGTCTATCGGAAAATCGTTTTTTATTTCCTTCGCAACGTGTTTGCCCGTGATTAAACTCGCAAGGTACTTTGCCCTGCCGCCCAGAATAAACGGTCTGCCGCAGTAAAACGTCGTCGTTATGGGAGAAAGCGTTTCACCCGCCTGTAATCTTTTAACGTAATTTTCAACCTTTGCCTTGTCCGGTGCTAATCCGTTGACCGTGCCGAACAATAACCCGTGTCTTTCCGCTTCTATTATTTCGAGAACGATATCTCTGGTTTCAAAAAGGTCGTTGTTTGTGATTATGTAATCGTACTTGTCGCAGAACGACATTTCCATATCGTACCGTTCAAGGCGCTTTTCTATTTCCGTTTCCTTGCGCCCCATAAGTCTTTTTACGAGTACGTCTTTGGAATCGACCTTTAAAAACAGCGTTATTATTTTTACGTCTTTGCCCACGCTTTTAACGAGATTCTGCGTGCCTAAAACGTCTATGTCTTTAAGAAGTATCTTCCCGAGCGCAAGTTGCTTTTTTAAAAGAAGTTTAGACGTGCCGTAATAATGCCCGTGCACGTTTTCGTACTCGTAAAGTTCGTTTTCTTCGATTTTACGCTTAAATTCCGCTTCGGTAAGAAAACAATAAGGGTTGCCTTCGCTCTCCGTAGGCCTTTTATCTCTCGTCGTATAGGTCGGCATTATCGCGAATCCGCCCGTTTTTATCAGTTCGGCTATAACCGTGTTTTTTCCTACTCCCGAACCGCCCGAAAAAATTACAAGCATGAAAACTCCTTTTATCTACGCGCGATTTTCGCGGTTGTCTTATTTATACATTGTACTACAAATCCCAAAACATTTCAAGTTTTTTCAAATATAAAACTCCGGCGTTTCGCTTAATTTTAAGCGAAACGCCGGAAAATTATCGGTTATTTGTTTCTCGACGCCGTGATTTTCTCCTGAATCTCGAACGGCACGGTCTCGTACCTTACGAATTCACCCGAAAATTTACCCCTTGCCTGCGTCATACTTCTTAAATCCATAGCGTACTTCGCCATTTCGGCAAGCGGGATCTCAGCGGAAACCACTTGGCTTTCACCGTCGGGTTCCATACCCAAAACCCTGCCGCGGCGCTTACTTATATCGCCTAGCACGTCGCCGAGATAATCGGACGGAACGGTTATAAGATAGGTGTAAACGGGTTCTAAAAGCACGGGCTTCGCGCGCGTCATAGCGTCGTCGAACGCAAGGCGCGCCGCCGACACGAACGCCACTTCCTTAGAGTCGACGGGATGATATTTACCGTCGAACAGCGTGCATTTAAGATCGACCACGGGATACCCCGCGAGCGGCCCTTGTTTTATCGCTTCCCTTAATCCCTTTTCGACTGCGGGAATAAACGGCTTCGGTACGGAACCGCCTACGGTTTCGTCAACGAACTCGAACTGTCCGTCCGCCGCTCCCGCTTCAAAACGGATATCCACGACGCCGAACTGTCCCGCGCCGCCAGATTGCTTTTTATGCTTGCCTTCCGCTTCGGCTTTCGCGGTTATCGTTTCCTTATAAGCCACCGCGGGAACGGAAAGATCGGCGGATACGCCGTATTTGTTTTTGAGTTTAAGACATATAACGTCGAGTTGCGTTTCGCCGAGCCCGCGTATAAGCGTTTCGCCCGTTTCGACGTTCTTTTCTATAACGAAAGACCTGTCTTCTTCGCGAAGTCTGTTTAAACCTTGGAACACCTTGTCTTCTTCTTCCGTCTTTTTAGCGCGAATCGCCATCGCGTACATTGCGGGCGGCATCTTTATCTCGCTGAACTTTATCTTACGCTTAACGGAACAGAGCGTATCGCCCGTACCCGTTTCTGACAGTTTGCCGATAGCGCCTATATCGCCGGCCGACAGACTGTCGACCGATTCCTGCTTTTTGCCTTTTAACAAATACAGCGAGTTGATTTTTTCTTCTTTGCCGTTTGCGGAATCGTACACCGTGTCGCCTACTCTTACCGCCCCCGTGAATACGCGCAAATAAGAAAGTTTGCCCGCAAACGGGTCGACGACGGTCTTAAATACCTGACCTGCAAACGGCAGATTTTCGTCGCAAAAGACCTTTATCGTTTCGCCCGTTTCCAAAAGCGTGGCGGCGACCGGTCTTCTCTCGCTTGGAGAAGGCATGATTTCGACTATTTCGTTCAAAAGGTTTATAACGCCTATGTTCTGCGTCGCAGAACCGCCGAGAATCGGAATCGTGTCGCCGAGTTTCAAGCCCTGTTTTACACCGGTGATTATGTCGTCGTTTGAAAGCCAACCGCTTTCAAAGAATTTTTCGAGAAGCGCGTCCGAAGTTTCCGCCGCCGCTTCAATTAAACTCTGTTTAAGCGTTTCCACGTCGGCTTTCATATCTTCGGGAACGGGAATTTCCGTTCTGCCGCTTGGGCAAAACTCG
>ONQV01000017.1 GCA_900320065.1 uncultured Eubacteriales bacterium
ATCCGTCGGGCGAGCCGATACCCGATTTGCAGGCGGGCGCGCAGTATGCGGAAGAACCCGAAGAAACGGCGAAAAAAGACGACAGTTTTAGGGAATATCATAATTTTATCGACGTCATCGAAAACGAACAGGGCGCGCCTTTATCTATAAAGTTCAAAAACACGGACAAATTCAACTTTGCCTTCGATATAGTGGACAAAGTAGGCGAACGCGACCCCGAAAAACTTGCCATGTTGCATATTGCAAAGGATAAAACCGAACGCCGTTTTACCTTTCTCGATATGAAAAAACAATCGGCGCGTTGCGCTAACTATTTTAAGTCCATCGGTATCAAAAAGGGCGACAGGGTAATGCTCGTATTAAAACGACACTATCAGTTCTGGTTTGCGATTTTGGGCTTAAACAAACTCGGCGCTATCGCTATCCTTGCCACCAACCAGTTGCAGGAACACGACTTCGAGTACCGTTTCAAGGCGGCGGGGGTGTCCGCGATAATCTGTACGGCGGACGGCGATACCGCGCACCAAGCGGACATAGCGGCGGCAAACTGCCCCGAACTAAAAACCAAAATCATCGTAAACGGCACGCGCGACGGTTGGCGCAGTTTTGACGACGAATATATAATGTATTCCACGCATTTCGATAGACCTGCGGACGCGCCTTGCGGGGACGATCCGATGCTTATGTTCTTTACGTCGGGGACTAGCGGCTATCCCAAAATGGCATTGCACAACTATAAATACCCCTTGGGGCATTTCCATACCGCGAAGTACTGGCACGACGTTGACCCCGACGGACTGCATTTTACCATTTCGGACACGGGTTGGGCGAAGTCTATGTGGGGCAAATTATACGGACAATGGCTGTGCGAAGCGGCGACTTTCGTCTACGATTTCGACAGGTTCGACGCGGCGGATATACTGCCGATGTTTGCAGAACATCATATAACTTCGTTCTGCGCGCCGCCTACGATGCTTCGTATGATGATAAAACAGGATTTAAGTAAATACGATTTTTCGTCGGTCAAGCATATGACTACCGCGGGCGAAGCCTTAAACCCCGAAGTGTACCGACAGTTCGAGAAACTCACGGGCTTACAGATACACGAAGGGTTCGGGCAGTCCGAAACGACGATGCTTATCGGGAATATGGTAGGTTCGCCGCATAAGATAGGTTCTATGGGCAAGCCTGCGCCGATATACGATATCGATTTAATCGACGAAAACGGCAAATCGGTCAAGGTCGGCGAAGTGGGCGAAGTCGTAATAAACATTAAAAACGGTATGCCTTGCGGTTTGGCGACAGAATATTACCGCAACGCGGAAGGCACTGCCGCAACTTGGAAGAACGGCTATTACCACACGGGCGATACCGCGTGGCGGGACGAAGACGGTTACTACTGGTACGTCGGCAGAGTCGACGACGTAATAAAATCTTCGGGTTATCGCATAGGACCGTTCGAGATAGAAAGCGTTATAATGGAACTCCCTTACGTATTAGAGTGCGGAGTTTCCGCCGCGCCCGACGAAGTAAGGGGACAGGTGGTTAAAGCGAGCATAGTTTTGGTCAAGGGCAAGGAAGGCACGGAAGAATTGAAGAAAGAGATACAGGCGTACGTTAAAGCGAACACCGCGCCTTATAAGTATCCGAGAATAGTCGTGTTCCGCGACGAATTGCCTAAAACCGTTTCCGGCAAGATAATAAGAAGTAAACTGTAAATACGTTAGGTTACAGCCGCCGATTTTATCGGCGGCTGTACTATTTTGTAAATGGGGCTTTATTTGGTTGCAATTTTCGTCAATTTTTGCTATCATTATTTTCGGTATGTATTTTATAAATACTTTATAATTTAAAAGAGAATAATACAATGGACAACGTAAAAACCGAAAATAAATTTTTTTCCGCGGAACGCAAATCGAGAGTGCTTTTATCGGTACTCGTAGCCGTTTCCTTATCTTTTATCCTTTTTATCGTTGCACCGCTGGACGTGTTCGGGAATAATCTCGAAGAGTTTAATTTTTCCTTTTCAGACTTCGCGCTTATTTTAAGTCTGCTTGCCGTAGCGAACGCCGCTTTGGTGTTTTCTTTGCTGTTTTTTATTCCGAGAAAGGGCTATCGGGTAACGCTTGCGGTACTTATCGCAACGGGACTGTTGCTCGTTATTCAGCAGAATTTTCTTAATTTCAATATGACGTCGTTGCCGGGGGATAATTTCGCTTCGGAACTTCCCGTATGGCAGATAGTTGTCGATACGCTCGTATGGCTCGGCGGCTACGCGCTCGCAGTATATCTCGTAACGAGAAAGGACGAGAAAGGCAGAGTAAAATTTGCCGCCGTAATTTTGGCGATAATGCTGTTTGCGATGGAATTCGTATCCGTTTTCACCGTCGTCATAACTTCGCCCGCGATTTTTACGGACAAGATGAACAGGGTGGGCGACGGGTTTGAAGTACTTACCGTTAAAAATTATACCGACGTTGCGGCAGAAAACAACGTGTTCTATTTCTGCGTGGACAGGTTCGACGAAGAATATGCGGAAGATGCGTATAAAGAGAACCCTTCGGTATTTAACGACCTTGACGGCTTTACGTGGTATAAAGACCATACGGCGAATTACGGACACACCTTCCCGGGTGTGGCGAATATGCTGACCAACCGCGTTTATACCGCGGAATCGAGCCGCGAAGAGTACCTTAACGAAGCGTATAAAGGGGATATTCCGCTTAAAACGTTAAAAGATGAAGGGTATAATATAAATCTTTATACACAACCCTATTACGCGTTTACCGAAGCGCAGAATCTTCCCGCTTACGTAAGCAACAAAGGCAAGGTCGTTTCGGTAAAGACGGCGAACAAATCCGCATTGTCGTTTAAGATGGCGTATTTTTCCTTTTACCGCGGACTGCCGCTATTGTTTAAGAAATTCCTGACCGCAGGCAGTACGGCGGAAATGAACTCGCTGACGATATTTAACGGCGACGTAGACGGTAGCGTTTACGAAGGCTACGATTCCGACACTCGGGAAGCGTACCGTTCAATAGACGGTAAAAACATCACGACGGCGGACGGCGGAAAGCAGTTTTCGTTTATTCATTTTGAAGGTTGCCACGATATTAAATACGACGAAAACTGGGGCAAAAGCGGTAAAAGGAACGTTATAGTTTCTGTTAAAAACAGTTTCGACATAATCAAAAAATACATAGCGGCGCTTAAAGAAAAGGGCGTTTACGAAAACGCCACTATCGTAATAACGGGCGACCACTCTTACGCGCATAACGATTTTCAGAATATAGCCGAACCCCGTCTTACCGCGCTTTTCGTTAAAAGGTCGGGGGATACGGGCGCGTTTAAGACTTCCGAAGCGCAGACTTCGCACAACGATATCTGGGCTACGATTTTCGAATCCGAAGGCTTGGATAAAAGCGGGCTCGGCGAAGGTTACGACAAGTCGGTTTTTGAAAGGGGCGTAAACGAAACCCGTACTCTGATCTGGCACACCTTCTCGCTGGACTGCGACGAGTATTACTGGGAAATAACGGGTAGCGGCGCGGATTTTAACAACTGGAAAGAAAAAGACCATAAACATTATCAAAAATTCGTTATGAATTAAAAAGGCAAAGTATGAGCGTGTTTTCTTATATATGTGTCCCTTTCGGATATCTTATGAAATGGTGCTACGAACTCGTCGGTAATTACGGCGTAGCCATAATACTGTTTACTTTTCTTACGAAGATAGTGCTTATGCCTATTTCGGTATGGATACAGAAAAATTCCATACTTATGGTAAAAATTCAGCCCGAAATAAACTTCTTGAAAGCCAACAATTACGGCAATCTCGACGTTATCGCGGACGGGCAGGCGAAAATCTATAAAAAGGCGCATTATCACCCGCTTATAACCATAATTCCCTTGATTTTACAGATAATCCTTTTGCTCGCGGTGGTCGAAATAGTTGAAAATCCCGCCACTTATCTCGGTACTAATCCGTCGCCGGACTTTTTGGGTATGGATCTATACGTTATGCCGGCTGACGTGTGGGGGTTATACGTTCTCGTGCCGATAATCGCAGGTGCGTCGGCGTGGGTGATGGTGTTTACGCAGAATCTTTCAAACGTTCTGCAACACGAACAGAGCAAGTGGAATCAGTACGGTATGATGATTTTAAGCGTCGGGCTGTCGCTGTATCTGGGGCTTTTCGTGCCGACGGGCGTCGCCGTTTACTGGGTGGCGAGCAACCTTATGGCAGTCGCGCAGATGTATTTACTCAACGTGCTTATAAACCCTAAAAAATACGTCGATTACGAACTCTTAGAAGAGAGTCGCAAGGCGCTTGCTATCGTAAAGTCGTTCGTTAAAGACGACAAGAGCGACGCGCAGTATAAGGAAAACAAAAAGCGCGAAAAATCCGATTATAAGAGTTTCAAAAAAATCGTCAATAAGCACGTCGTATTCTATTCGGAGAGAAGCGGGTTTTACAGGTATTATAAAGACCTTATCTCGGAGATGTTAAAGCGCTCTAACCTTACGATACACTATATAACCAACGACCCGAAAGACGTTATTTTTGAAGTGGCGAAACAAGAACCGAGAATAAAACCTTACTATATAGGCATTAAAAAACTCAACATTTTAATGATGCTTTTAGAAACGGATATGTTCATCTGCACGACGCCCGAACTCGGCAAGTATTATCTCAAAAAATCATACGTTAAAAAGGATATAAACTACGTTTATTGTCCGCACGATATAATGAGTTCGTTCTACGGCTTTAAGGAAGGCGCTTTCGACAATTTCGATACTATACTGTGCGTGGGCGAGCATTTTAAGAACGAAACCTTAAAAACCGAAGAAGTGTATAAATTAAAACCTAAAACGCTGTTGGAATTCGGTTTTCCGCTTTCAGATTATCTCGAAAAGATGGGCGAAGAAGAAAACCGCAAGCGCGAAAAGGCGAAATCGGGCGTAAAGAAGATACTCGTAGCGCCTTCGTGGCAGGAAGATAACATTTTGGATTCCTGTATCGACAATATCGTCGGCGGGCTTTACGGCGAAGGCTATAAAATAATCGTCCGCCCGCACCCCGAATATATAAAGCGTTACAGCGCAAGGCTTAATAAAATTATAGATAAGTATAAGGATTACGACAAGGATAAACTTGTGTTCGAAACGGACTTTTCCGCGAGCGAGTCGGTGTATTCTTCGGACGTAATAATAACCGACTGGTCGGGTATAGGTCCGGAATTCTGTTTTGCGACTAAGCGTCCCGCGATATTTATCAACACCAAGGAAAAATGCGGCAATCCCAACTGGCAAAAGATAGGTATGACGCCCGTTGAAATTTCTTTAAGGAAGGAACTCGGCGTTTCTCTTGACAAGGAAGAAACGGTTAATATTAAAGCCGCGGTTGAAGAACTGTTTAAAAACGGAGAGAGTTATAAAAACAAAATAACCGAAATTTACTCAAAATTCTTGTACAATCACGGCTCGGCGGCGGAAGTCGGCGCAAAACAACTGCTTCGTTTGCTTGCGGAAAAACGCAAAAAGTAATATAATAAGAGAAAAAGGAGAAATATTATGTTAAATTTTCTTTATATCGACGCGGCGGCAACGACCGCGATAGTGTCTGCGGCAACCGCTGTGGTAGTGGCGTTAGCAGCGTGGGGAATAGTTCAGTGGCGCAGATTCAAAAAGGGTGTCGGTAAGGTTTTTCACGTTGACGAAAACGCCAACAAGGAAAAGGAAGAAGATTTGGTAATTACCGACGATACGGTAGAGACGAAGGATGAACATGTTGCAGAAGAAAAGGAAAATCCTGATAAAAAATAAAACATAAACCATTAACACTTGCCGCCGATAAATATCGGCGGCAAAAGTTTTTAAATCATTTCTTCGTCTTTTAAATGTTCTTTTAGAATTTTATTGATGTATTGAGATAAAGACCTTTCATCTTTTTCTGCGTCAACTTTCAATTTTTCCAAAATATCCCTATCAATGGTTATGCTGATTTTTTCTTTTAAAGGTTTCATTTTTTTACCTACAATTTAATTTTTTTCTTATATTGTAATATTTTTTAAGATAAAATCTTGACAAGTAGTATAAAGTAGTATAAAATAAGATGTGCGGATATAGGGAAGCATCTCGTTGTTGCTCAACAAACTTACAGAGCCCGTCAAGGCAAAATACCTTGACGGGCTCTGTATTTTAAACGCTTCGTTCTAAAACGGGGTGAGCGGTAATAAACTGTTTATTGAAAAACGGTGCAGGCGAAAAAGGATAATACAAAAAATTTCGTTTTTCGCCGTAATCGGTCAAAAACCGTAAGAATAACGGGGTTAAAATGTATTTTGCGCTTTTAAACAAGAAAAAGTTTTTTGCGATTTGCGCTTTGGTAATATGCGGCGTCGTTGCCGCTATTTCGCTCTTTTCCACAAAGGCGTACGCGGTCTTTTACGGCGGGGGTTTCAAAAAACTTCCCATTTATTACGTTAAAACGGAAGAGAAGAAAATAGCCGTTTCTTTCGACTGCGCGTGGGGTGTGGATTATACCGACAAACTGCTCGAAATTATGGAAAAGGAAAACGTGCGCTGTACCTTTTTCGCGGTTGAATTCTGGTCGGCAAAGTACCCCGAATATCTGAAAAAAATAGCCGATAAAGGGCACGAAATAGGCACGCACTCTTCGACGCACCCGTATATGAGTAAACTCGATAAGTCCGCTATCGTAAAGGAACTGACTTCGTCAAGGGATATAATTGAAAAAACTACGGGGAAAAGGGTGGAACTTTTCCGTCCGCCTTACGGCGATTACGACGACCTTTTAATAGATACGGCAAAAGAACTCGGGCTTTACACTATTCAATGGTCGGTCGATAGTCTTGACTGGAAAGACCTTTCCGCAAACGAAATAAAGTCGCGGGTTATAAGCAGGGTAAAGAACGGGTCGATCGTGCTGTTTCATAATCAAGGCTTGCACACGGCGGAAGCGCTTCCCGCGATAATAAGAGAACTGAAAGAAAAGGGCTTTGAATTCGTGCCGATAGGCGAACTTATTTATAAGGATGGCTACACGATGGGCGCTGACGGCGCGCAGATACCGAACGTTTAATATAAGAGCAACATTTTAAGGAGAAAATATATTATGAACAATTTAACGGAGAAAAACAACAAGGTTTTTATCAGCGGCGAAATAGTGTCCGACGCGGAATTTTCGCACGAAGTCTACGGCGAAGGCTTTTATGAAATCAGCGTGATGGTGAAAAGGCTGTCGGGGCAAGGGGACGTTTTGCCCGTAACAGTATCGGAGCGGCTTATCGCCGATAAAAACCTGCAAAAAGGGATAACGATAAACGCGCTGGGGCAATTCCGCAGTTACAATAAATTAGTGGACGGGAAGAGTAAACTTATGCTCACGGTGTTCGTTCGGGAACTCTTGGACGGCGTAACGGTTAAAAATCCCAACAGCATAGTACTTTCGGGCTACGTCTGCAAACCGCCCGTGTACCGCACGACGCCCTTTAACCGCGAAATAGCGGATATTCTTATCGCGGTAAATCGTTCTTACAATAAGTCCGATTATATACCGTGTATAGCGTGGGGCAGGAACGCGCGCTTTGCCAAAAACATCGCGGTCGGCGAAAAGATTGCGATAGTCGGCAGGATTCAGAGTCGAGAATATCAGAAGCGCATTACCGACGACGAAATAAAGGTTATGACTGCCTACGAAGTTTCGATAAGCAAACTCGCCGCCTACGAAAACGCCGAAAATTTCGACGCAGAAGAAGAGTTCGAAACGCTGAATTTTACAGAAAGCGACTACGAGCGTATTTACGATTAAAAATATTAACGGACGTAAAGCGCGGCGCGGGCAAAATTGCCCGCGCCGCGCGTCTCTTTTAATTATAAAAACATTATCTTTTCTTTCTTAAAAGGAAATAGGAAACAGTGCCCGCAAGCGAGCCGAATACCGCAAGAATAATAAGCACATTGCGGACGATAACGCTGGGATTTTCGACAAGACTGTTTTCCTTGATATAGCCGACGAACGTGCCGTCTCCACGAGTTGCCGCGACCTTTAATACGCCGTCTTGGGTTTCCAAAAGTTTTACCGTTTCTCCTTCGCTTAATTCAAACAACTCTTCCGTAAGGTCGGAGTTTTTATACAATACGGTCTTTTTGGTTTTTTCCACGGTGTAAATTTCAAACTCAAAGTTTTCGGCAAGCACCGTCGCCGTAAAATCGGCGGGAATATAGCACGCAAGGTTTTCTCCGTTTACGGTAGCCGTTGCATGATAGAATTGCTTATTAAGCAGGGTGAACGCGCCGTTTACCGTAACCGTCGCGCCCTTATCGAGTTTTATTTTGCCCGCACCTTTATCCATAATGAATAAACCGTTCTTTTCTATAACGGGTATAGAGTACGCACCGACGGAAGTCGTTAAGAACGCCTTTTCGGGCGCTTCGGCGGGTTCCGTCGCTTTCGGCGTACAATCTTTTTCGTTTATAAGCACCACGCCGTTTTCACTCGCTAATGCGCACATAGTAAGACCGTTTGCGGTGATTTTTGCGATAAGCGGGTATTCCGCCGCTTTTTCTATAAGCCCGTCGAAGGCGAACGTACCGTTTTCCGCGGAAACGGAATACACGTTCGCTCCGTCTTTTGCGGTGTAGACGTCTAATTCTTTTTTATTAGCCGTCGCCGCGTTATATTGTTCCGCGATTAATGGCGTAACGTCTGCAAGAGCAACGTTGCCCGCGGCTATTGTGGAGTAGATCTGTTCGTCGCCGCTTAGTAAAAAATAAATTTCTTTGCGGTCGAAGTCCATACCGAAAGTTTTTATCGTTTTTGCCGTTATTTCGACGGCGACGGTAAAGGTGTTCGTAGTTTCGTCGAGTTTATAAATTTTTCCATCCGAAGCAAGCACGAATAGGTTGCCCGCAAGGTCGGTCGCGAGTTTTTGTACGTTGCTTGTAAGGTTAAAGACCGTTGCGCTGTTATTCTTGTATATTTTATCGTTATAGGCGACGTAAATATTTCCGAATACGTCCGCCGCGACAAGATTAGCGGCGACGCCGTTAAATTCCGTTTCGTCGGTTTTTTCGCCCGTTTTTTCGTCGATTTTAACGATTTTGGAGTGAGTGCCGAGATAGATAAGGTAATACACGCCGCTCTGATAGGAAATATCGTTGGGCGCACCTGCGGGTAATCCCGTTACGGGTTTTTGGTTATCTTCGGTATCGTTCGCAACGTCCGCAATATAAGCGTTTACACCGTCAGAATATAAAACGGTACCGTTACCGAGTGCGAACTTGTCGGGCGCATTATCGACGCGTTTATTTACAAAACTTTTTTTATTGTAATCCGCGCAATTTTCGGTATCTATAACGGTAAGTTTTTTGCCGTCGAGCGCGGCGACGAAATTTCCGCATCTTTCGATATTAGTAGCGCTTGTCGCCACTCTGTTATAAGCGGAAAGCCCGCTTGCTATCGCATATCCCGTAAATTCGAGTTCGTTGCCGTTTATACGGAACTCTTGCACCGAGCCTTTTAAACCGTCTTTGTCGGTTATTAAAAGATTTCCGTTTTTAAAAGCAAGGCGTTGCGGTTCGTGAACAATTCCGAGATCATAGGTGCAAGCGGAAAAAACGAGTTCCTGCTGTTCGGCGGTTGGTTCGTTTACTTTGAGACGCATAATTTTTGTTCCCGAAATAAAATAAACAAACTCATCGTTCGCTATCATTGAATAATCGGGTAATAATTCCGAATTGTAAATAGTGGGGATTGCGGTTGGGCTATCAAAATCTTGTCTGCAAATCATATTGCCCGCCACGTAAAACATTGAATTTGAATTGAGTGCAACGGGTTTTTCCTGAACGCCTGATATCGTGTTTATTTTTATTGGTGTGTCGTTTAACCTGTAAACCTGAATATTAGACGAAAACATCGTAGCGAGATAGGTTCCGTTCGTATCAAAAAACGTACCGCTTACCGTTATTAAATTATTGTCTTTAAGTTCCGTAGTATCGGCAGACGGGTTTGCAACGGGCAAAGTATACAGCGGACCGTTATCGGCGTAAAAAAGTCGGTTTCCTACTCTGTTGATTTGTTTAAGAGAAGTCAACCCGTCTTTTACGGTAATGCCGTTCTCGGTGAAAAGAATAAGTTTCTCTTCTTCCGTTACCGCCGTTATTTCATCGTCGGAATAAGCGTGGATAGATGAAGAAAGCGCGTAGTATTCTTCGCTTTTATTCGGTAAAAATCTTCCGTATGCGGTATCGGCACGCGCAACGTTTCTCGCGGAAAAAAACGCGATAAACGACAAGCCGAAACACAGTACGAAAAGGACAATCAAAGTTATTCCGAAAAATTTTTTCGTATAAATTTTCATAATAAAACTATTTTACCACAATATTCGACTTTTGTCATTATTTCTCGTCAATGTTTTCGCAAAAGAAAAAGTTATTATGTCGGGTTTCGTTCGCTTTTGTCGAAAACTTTTTCGTAAAAATCGACAAAATACGACAAGCATATGTCAAAAAATTGTGGTAAAATATAAACGAAAACACGAACAAATGTTCGGATTTTTTACAAACGGCAGACATATACTATTGACTTGAAAAAAGTCCGAAAGTATAATTTAGGTGTTTTTCCGGAAAAGAAACAGACATAATAAACGGAGCGGATTTATGAACGTATTATATGCAAAAGTGGCGCTGTATTCTTACGCGCATCTCGGCGCTATTGCCGAACAGATAGACGAAGTGGTCGAAAAGAAAGCGTTTTCTTCGTCTATGAATTTTTCGCCTGCGGTGGGTCAGTTTCAGGAGATAATAGACCTTACCTATCAAAAGCAGATAATTTTTGCGCTGGGGCTATGCGTTAAGGACGCGCTAAAAGACTTTACGGAAAAAGAAAGGCTGTGCCTTGATTATAAATATTTCAAAAAGCGCAAAAAGGAAGATTACGTTGGATTTGACTGTTCGTCGCGCGGGTACTTTCGTTTGCAGACGAGACTCGCGGAAAAGTTTGCAAAATCGCTCGAAAAAGCGGGTTATTCGGACGAGCGTTTTGAAAACGAGTGCCTTTCCATAGACTTTTTCCGCGAAATGTTAAAGCGCGTCAAAGAAAAGGAAAACTTAAACAGGAAGAATAAAACCGCGGCGGAAAAGGAACAGTTGAATAAACTCAAAAGCAAAATTGCCCAAAACGTCGTAAAGCCGTCGGCGACAAAAGGCAGTTCTAGGGAAATGACGGCGTAAGGGATATTATTCGTAGTCGTTTTCGTCGTAATAACTCGCGGCGGGAGACGGTTTCGGTTTTTTGTTTAACGCAACGATAAGCGCTATTACGCCCGCTAATCCCAAAACCGCGAATATCGCTATCCGAAGAGTGAATACGGGATCTTTTTGTTTTTCTTCCGGTGTGGTTTCGGGTTCGGGCACGGGTTCCGGCTCCGGCGGCAGAAAGGTAAGTTCGTTGGGGTGGTTTTTTATCGTGAAAGGTAAAATATCTTCTTCTTTTACGTAACCTAACTTGTCGTTGTATCCGACGTAGTACAGAATTTTTCCTTGCGGCGAAGGATACTTGCCGTACAGATACAGTTCGCGACCTTCGAATACGAATTGCACGGTATCCGAAAGCGCGGCGGTTTTATATAAAACGGCGGTGTTCGCAGTTAGCGTTTTTACGTCGGGGAAGGGGTTTTCAACGGGCAATCCGTCATAAAACAGTTTACCCGTCGGCACGAATCCGTCTATCGCGGCACCGCCCGAACCGTATTCGACGTGCGAAAAGAGTTCGCCGCGACTTATCACGCGGACGTAATAGGTGTAGGGAAGGTAAAAAAGGGGCGTTTCCGCACTCTTGTCGGCGTAAAACGGGGTGTCGTCCGTGATTATTCTTAAATATTCGCCGCTCTCAATCGCATAAGCCTTTAACGGATTTTCGGCGGGTAAATTACCGAAAATCGCCGAAAAAGCCGTTCCTAACAGAACCGTCAACGCAAGAACGCGTAACATTTTAAAAGACGTAAACGTTTTTTTCATTCGACGTTATCTCCGTAGAATTCGCTTAAAAGATGATAACGTATATTATAGCGGGCGCGGGGTGAAAAAAAAGGGCGCAAACGGTAATTTATTGTAAAAAAAGCCCGCTTTCGCATTACAAGGATTTTATAGCGCAAATAATTGACATTTTTTTCGTATTATTGTAAACTGTAAAATGTTTTTACCAAATAATTATAAGGATTGCGTTATGAATTACTACGAACTTACTTCTTTTATTCTGTACTTCGTACTCGTTATCGGCGTCGGAATATACTTTTTCTTTAAGAGTAAATCTTTGAGCGAAAAGGATTATTTTCTAGGCGGCAGGAATATGAACGGACTCGTGTCCGCGCTCTCCGCAGGGGCTTCCGATATGTCTGCGTGGGTTTTAATGGGACTTCCGGGGTCAATTTACCTTTACGGGTTAGGACAGGTCTGGATATCTATCGGGCTTTTAATCGGAACGGTGCTTTCCTGGATTTTCGTCGCGCCCCGTCTTCGCAGATTTGCTATAAAAGCGGACGACGCCATCACTATCCCGCAGTTTTTATCCAACAGGTTTAAGAGTCAGAGTCCCGTGCTTAAAATCGCCTGCGCGGTGATATTCGTCATAGGCTATTGCTTTTATTCCGCGTCGTCGGTCTATGCCTGCGGAATACTCTTTAATACCTTGATTCCCGAAATAAGCAAGGAAATCGCTATGCTTATCGCAACGGGTATTATCCTTATTTATACCTTGCTCGGCGGTTTCAGAGCGGTCTGCTGGACGGACTTCTTCCAAGGACTTTTGATGCTTGCGGCTTTAATGATAGTGCCGATAATCGCGCTGTTCGTGCTTAACGCCTCGGGCGCGATAGCGGAAGTCGATACGCCCGAAAATTATTACAATCTCTTGTCGTCGGGCTCGTTTGACTGGGACAGTATAGCAAGTATTCTCACGGGGCTCGGCTGGGGCTTGGGCTATTTCGGTATGCCGCATATTCTGATAAGGTTTATGGCGGTCAAGTCCGAAAAAGAAATGAAAAAATCGCAGATAATCGGCTCGACTTGGACTGCGCTTATTCTTTTGATGGCGACGGTCGTAGGTCTCGTCGGACACGAATATCTCGGTGGTTCGCTTGATAAGGGTACGAAAAATCTCGTATTCGTAAACGTTGTAAGAAACATCTTCGGCGTCGGCGCGCTCGCTCTCGTCGGCGGACTTTTGATTTCCGCTATCGTCGCGGCGTCCATGAGTACGGCGGATTCGCAACTTCTGGCGTCTTCGTCGGCGTTTGCGTCCGATTTTTTCAAGACGACCGTAAAAAAAGACGCTACCGATAAAGAGATGCTTTTGGTCGGCAGAATCGCCGTCGCGGTCATTTCGGTTATCGCGTTCGGCATAGCGTTCGCCGTCTTAAAATTCGATCTCGGCGGAATTATGGAACTCGTTTCGGCGGCGTGGTCGGTGTTCGGCGCGGCGTTCGGACCGGTTATACTTCTCGCACTTTACTGGAAACGACTTAATTATAAGGGCGCGTGTGCGGGAATTATAGCGGGATTTGTTGTTTCCGTACTTTGGATGATATTGTTTAATCTCGGGTATTACGGATTTTCCGCAGTTATCGCGGAAACGGGGCTTTACGAAATCGTACCCGGATTTATCGTCGGGCTTGTCGTCGCGGTTATCGTATCTCTCGCCACCGAAAAACCCGCCGCGGAAGTGGAACGACTGTTCGAGTCGGTGCAAAATTATACCGAAGAATAGGGCAATAAGTAAAATTTACGCTTAAATAGAAACTTAAATGCGTACACTTTAATCGTAAGGATAAAGCGTGCGCATTTTTTATGTCGGAAAATTTTAACAAGCGTAAAATAATAAATCGGGTCTCGGCGTCGGCGATAATTTTGTTTTGGCTGGCGTTTACGGCGGTGTTTTTCTTTACCTTTACCGAAAAACAAGCCTATCCGATTTTATATAAAGAAGAAATAATCGCCGTTTCTGAAAAATACGGCATAGATCCCGCGCTGGTTTTTGCAATAGTCAGGACTGAAAGCGGTTTCGCCCCCCATACGGTAAGCGCAAAAGGCGCGACGGGGCTTATGCAAATAATGCCTTCGACGGGGAAATATATAGCCGACAAAAAAGGGGTGGCGGAATACGACCTGTTCGAAGTAAGCACGAATTTGGATTTCGGTTGTTATTACTGGAAATATTTATCGGAAAGATTTTACGGACTTACGGAAACTGCGGCGGCGTATAACGCGGGCGAAGGAACGGTAAGCGGCTGGCTTAAAAATATTGAATATTCTGCGGACGGAAAACGGCTGGAATATATCCCGTATCGGGAAACGCGCGAGTACGTGAAAAAAATATACGAAAGTTTAGAAAGATATAGAAAATTATACGCCAAACTTCTTGACAAACCGTGAAATTTCGGGTAATATATTTATTGCTTGAAACGTGAGGGTGGCGGAATTGGCAGACGCGTACGTTTGAGGGGCGTATGGTTATCCGTGTGGGTTCAAGTCCCATCCTTCACACCAAAATTAGGGCGTTTGCCCACTTGATACGGTAGATTGACTTTTGTTACAGTCAATCTACCGTTCGTTTTAGGGGTGTTTTGACCACTTTTGCGGTTAAAGTTTTGCCCGATTTTTGACCTTTTGGGGACTAATTGGGGACTAAACCTTGTTTTTTTATTAGTTATATACTAACTTTTTTGCTTGTTCCTGTTGAAATTCCATCGAAAAATGCGTGTAAACGCTACTTGTAATATTTCCGAGAGAGTGTCCTGTCCACACGCTAACTAGTTCGTTATCTATTCTTTATTGCTTTATTTATAAGTTCTTAAAATTTCTTCGGCGATCTCGCGCTTACTTAAGCACCTATCCATCGCTTGTTTTTCGATATAGCGGTGGGCGTCGTCTTCGGACATATTAAGTGCATTTATAAGCGTCCATTTGGCGCGGTTGACGATTTTTATTTCCATCATTTTTTCTTCGAGGGAGACGGTTTTCTTTTCCATTTTGCGAAGCCGTTCGCGCGTAGCCTTGATAAAGTCAAGCGCTTGCGTGACGTTTTGCTGCGGCAGAGGTTTTCTTACCGTAAACACACCGAAATCGCAGACTTTATCGTAAACGTCGTGATAATTATCGCTCCGAACGAAAAGCAAAACGACAGACGGACTTCTATCCGATATATCTATCGCAAACTTTGCCCCGAAGTCGTCGGGAAGGGGCGTATTTATTAAAATCAAGTCATACGAGCGTTCGGCTATAATTCTTTGCGCTTCGCTTACGCTTTTTGCACATTTTACGGGGCGATAGGTCGCTTCTGGTAAAAACTGCATCACGTTTTCCGTAAAACTTTCGGAAGCCGAAACCACAAGAACGCTGTAAACGTGTTCTTTAAGTGACATAAAATCCTTTGTTTATCTTATTTAGTGTAAGCCGAAATTATCGCTTTCGGAAGGTGTGTTTTTATAAATTCGCTTGCCGCCGCTTTTTGCTTTGCTTTTATCAGCGTTTCGGGAAGTGTTTTATAATTTTTAAGCGTTTCTTCGTCGGCTTTATACATATTGAAATCCGCGGGGGCGGATAGTTTTTCATTGCCGTTTATTCCTTCGATAGCGGAATATATAATTAAAGCGAAAGCGAGATACGGATTTGCAAGCGGGTCTGGGGAACGAAGTTCCGCACGCTTATAATCCCCTTCCGCCGCAGGAATTCTTATAAGTTCCGAACGGTTTTCCTTTGACCACGCTATAAATTTCGGTGCTTTGTTTACGCCGAAGCGTTTATAGGAGTTTTCCGAATTATTCATAAAAACCGTGCAGTCTTCTATTCTACTTAAAACACCCGCTATAGAGTTTTGCATAACGTCTATACCGCTTTTTGATTTGGCTGAAAAATTGATATGAAAACCGTTGCCTGGGGCATTATCAACAGGCTTTGGCGAAAAGTCGGCGTAAAGCCCGTTCCTATATGCGACGGCACTTACAACCTGACGGAAAGTTATCGCATTATCGGCGGCACTAAGTGCATCGCTATACTTAAAGTCGATTTCGTTTTGTCCCGCGCCTTCTTCGTGATGCGAACTTTCGGGATAAATACCCATCTGTTCGAGTGTTAAGCATATTTCACGCCGTATGTTTTCGCCTTTATCTTCGGGCGCAACGTCCATATATCCCGCATTGTCGTAGAGTTCTTCGGTTTTGTTTCCGTTTTCGTCTAACTTAAAAAGGTAAAATTCAAGTTCCGAACCGAAAGAAAAGGTTAAGCCTTTTTTTTCTGCGGCTTTCACGGCTTTTTTAAGAATTAAACGGCTGTCGCACTCAAAAGGCGTGCCGTCGGGGTATGTTATATCGCAAAACATACGAACCACTCTGCCGTGTTCGGGTCGCCACGGCAAAATGGAAAGGGTAGAAGGATCAGGGTGTAAAAACAAATCGGACTTTGCTTCGTCGCCGAAACCTTTTATCGCCGAAGCGTCTATTGCAACGCCCGTTTTAAACGCACGTTCAAGTTCGTTATCTGTAATCGATACGTTTTTTTGCTTACCGAAAACGTCGCAAAAAGCAAGTTTAATAAACTTTACGTCTTCTTCTTTTACGAATTCAATAACTTCGCTTTCAGAATACATTTTTTACCTTCCTTTATTTAATTCCCGACGTACATTTGCTTATATGGATTATTGCTGTCGGGGGTAATCACCGTAAATTTCGCATTTAAAATTTCGTTCAAATCAAAGCCGAAACAATCGCAAAATTCTTTTATAGACGGAAAAATTTCGTCTAAATCTTCTTTTGTTGCGGGCAAAGCGTGTACATTTTTCGGAAAAATAACGTCTTTACAATTTGACCGCAGTATCATTTTCCCGCCGTGCATACCCGTACAAGGGAAATTGCCGACGATATTTTTATCGGTGTTAAGCCCTAAAACTATTATAACGCCGCCCGCTTGGTATTCTCCTAAAAAACTTCCCGCAGAGCCGCCTATAACGAGTGCGGGGATTTTTTCTTTATAGGCTTTCATATGAATACCCGCACGATACCCGGCGTTGCCTTTTACGAAAATTTTGCCGCCACGCATAGCGTAGCCCGCCGCGTCCCCGATATTTCCGTGGACGATTATCCTGCCGTCGTTCATAGTGTCGCCGACGGCGTCTTGTGCATTTCCGAAAACGCTTATCGTAGACCCGTTAAGATATGTACCCAAGGCGTTCCCCGGAGTTCCATATATAGTAAGGTTTTTATCCGATAGTCCTGCACCGATAAAGCGTTGACCCAAACAGTCCGAAATTTCAATATCTTCTTTTGAGTTTCGCACGGCTTCATTAAGTTGGTCGAAATTTAAATTCAATGCGTTTAACTTAATCATTATACCACACCTCCGAGTTTTTGTGAACGGGTTAGAGAGTCGAAGATTGCTAAACTAGGTGATTTTTCAAGCATTTTTTTCATATTTCCCGTTAAAATAGTTTTATTTTTTATTAATGAGGTATAAATTCCGGCACCTTTAACGTCGCCGATAAGGATAAAGCCGACGAGTTTATCGCCGTCAAAGAACAACCGTTTAATACCTTTTTCGGTTTTTTCCTGATACATTTCACCCTTATATGCGCCTGCCGTTAAAGCGTGAAGTCCGAAAAAGCCGATGGCGTTTAGTGGAAATTCGTCAAGTAGCGATTTATCGCCGCCTGCCATATTCACGCCCGCCGTAAAGCCTTGTTGATATGCCGAAGGAAGAATCGCAAGCACCCTTTTTGCGCTTATCGAATTATCGTATCCTTCCGCGCAGTCGCCCGCAGAATAAACGCAGGGAAGAGAAGTTTGCATTTTGTCGTTTACTATTATTCCGCGGTTAGTTTCGCCGCCGACATCTTTAACGAGCGAAATATTCGCCCTGACGCCTACTGCAAGAATAAGCAAATCGAAATCTACGGCTTTACCGCTATTAAAAGTTGCCTTATTTTTATCGAAAACAGAAACGCTGTCGCCGAGCATAAAGGAAACGCCCTGTTCTTCTAAAACTTTCTGCATATACAAAGCACACTCGTCGTCCAAAATACTTGAAAGCACTCTCGTCGCCAAATCCGAAACGGTAATTGACTTTACTTTACCGACAAGCCCTTCCGCACATTTTAATCCGATAAGTCCTGCGCCGATAATTAAAACTTTCGTGTCGGACGAGATTTTTTCTTCGATATAAAGCGCATCGTCTTCGGTCATAAAAGCAGTTTTGTTTTCTACCGTGTCGAGCCCGTTAAAGGGCGGAACGAAAGGGGAAGATCCCGTCGCCACGCAAAGGCTGTCGTATTTTATCGTTTTATTTCCGACTTTAACCGTCTTGTTTTCCGCGTCGACTTTTTCCGCTTTTCCGAAAATCAGTTCGCAGTTATTTTCCGCATAAAATCCGTCGGGGCGGTATTTCATCTTTTTAAAATCGGTTATCCCTTGAAGATAATAAGAGATAAGCGGACGGCAGTAGGTCGGTTTTCCTTCGCCCGAAATAAGGTAAATCTTGCCGCTTTTGTCGGTTTGCCTTATGCCTTCGATGCAGGCGACGGAAGCAACGCCGCCGCCTATTATAACGTAATTTTTCATACTATCTTTCCTCGTAAACTATGGCTTTATTCGGACACCCCTTAACACAGGCGGGCGAGCCGCACGCGTTTTCTAAACACAGTTCGCATTTTATCGCGGCGTGTTTATCGGTAGGGAGTACCGCACCGTAAGGACAAACGAGAACGCAAGTGAAACACCCTACGCATTTGTTTTTGTCAATCTTAACCACGCCGTCTTTTTTAGAGAGCGCACCCGAAATGCAACTTTTAACGCATAACGGGTCTTCGCAATGCCGACAGGATACGGCGTACGTGATTTTGCCGTCTTCTTCTACGTGGATACGGGGCGAAATATCCTTGTTTTTCAAGGCTTCGGGATTTTAAACGCTTCCGCGTGTTTCCGTGAAGCCGAACTCATATATATTAAATGTATAAAATATATAATATATAGCGGTAGGCTTTAATCTCATACACTGTATTTTGTATAGTGAAATTTATATTAAAAAAGAATTAAATTTGTTTGAAAAACACAATAGTATATGTTATAATGCTTTCATCTTAATAAATTTTTAAGAATTATTTTTAAATTTTTTTGAAAGAGAGACTTCAAAATGAAAAAAAGGCTC
>ONQV01000103.1 GCA_900320065.1 uncultured Eubacteriales bacterium
GTTCGGCTTTGGCTACAAACAGTCCACAGGACTGTTTGCTTAACGCGTCGCCCAGTTAACAGCCGAATGCTCTACCGACTGAGCTAAGGGGCAATCTTTCGTTGCTATTACATTATATTTTATTTACTTTTTTATGTCAAACGTTTTTTGCTCTTTTTTAACAAAATTTTAACATAAATAAACAATCCCCTATAACGTCTCAAAACCGTTGCAAAAAAATTCTTACGGTGTTACAATAAATAATAAAGAGAATAATCCGTTTTTAAGGAGCGTCTATTATGAATATCAAAGAACAAAGCGCAAAAGCGGTAAAAGAACTTTTGGAAAAAGCGAAACTGAAAAAAGGCGATATTTTAGTCGTCGGCTGTTCTACGAGCGAAGTTTTGGGCAGTAAAATAGGCACTAATTCCGCACCCGACACCGCGAAAGAAATTTTCGACGGGATTTACGGCGTGTTGAAAGAAAAAGGAATTTATCTCGCCGTTCAATGCTGCGAACATTTAAACCGCGCGATAGTAACCGAACGTGCGGCGGTATGCTGCGCGGAAATAGTCAACGTAGTACCGCAGAAAAAAGCGGGCGGTTCGCTCGCTACCGTCGCTTACGCGAATTTAAAAGACCCCGTGGTCGTGGAAGAAATAAAAGCCGACGCCGGAATTGATATAGGCGACACTCTTATCGGTATGCATCTTAAAAAAGTCGCCGTGCCCGTAAGGATAGAAACGAACAAAATCGGCAAGGCTAACGTGGTTTGTGCGAGAGTGCGCCCAAAATTCATAGGCGGTATCCGCGCGATATACGACGAAAATCTTTTATAATTAAACCGATTAAAAATTAAGCACCGAAGCGGTGTCCGCTTCGGTGCGTTTATTATTAAGTCAAATTATTAAAGCCTTTTCGCTATCGCTTTCAAAAAGTCTTCGGTGGAAAGTTTTTTGGGAGTTACCCCGTCTTTTTTGAATAGTCCGACAAGGTCGCCCGTCATTTCCCCTTCTTCGATAGTTCTTATAGTCGCTTTTTCTAATTTTTCCGCAAAAGCGACGAGTTCGGGAAGTTCGTCGAGAGAACCGCGTTTTCTTAAAGCGCCCGTCCACGCGAATATGGTCGCCACGGGGTTAGTAGAAGTTTCTTCGCCCTTTAAATATTTATAATAATGCCGCGTAACCGTGCCGTGAGCCGCTTCGTACTCGTAAATACCGTCGGGCGATACCAAAACGCTCGTCATCATAGCAAGGCTTCCGAACGCCGTCGCTATCATATCGCTCATAACGTCGCCGTCGTAGTTCTTGCACGCCCAGACTATACCGCCCTTACTGCGGATAATGCGCGCCACGGCGTCGTCTATCAGCGTATAAAGATATTCCACGCCCGCCTTTTCGAATTTGTCCTTATACTCTTCGTTATAAATCTTCTCGAAAATCGCTTTAAATCTGCCGTCGTACTTCTTGCTTATGGTATCCTTGGTTGAAAACCAAAGCGGCATTTTTACTTCCAACGCGTAATTAAAGCAGGAACGCGCAAAACTTTTTATACTTTTATCGGTGTTATGCATAGCGAGCACTACGCCGTTATCCTTAAAATCGAACACGTTGAGCGAAGTTCTTTCGCCCTTATCGTCGGTAAACACGAGTTCCGCTTTTCCCTTGCCAGCAAAACCGTCCACCGCCTTATAAATATCGCCGTAAGCGTGGCGTGCTATCACTATCGGCTTTTCCCACGTCGGAATATACGGTGCGATACCGTCGACAAGCACGGGCGCACGGAACACCGTTCCGTCCAAAATCGCCCTTATCGTGCCGTTGGGACTCTTCCACATTTCCTTTAAGTTGTATTCGGTCATACGTTGAACGTTGGGAGTAATCGTGGCGCACTTTACCGCCACGCCGTACTTTTTGGTGGCGTTTGCGGCGTCCACGGTTACCTTATCGTCCGTTTTGTCCCTGTTAGGAAGCCCCAAGTCGTAATAATCCGATTTCAAATCGACGTAAGGCAGAATTAAAACGTCTTTGATAAGTTTCCAGACGACACGCGTCATTTCGTCGCCGTCCATTTCGACGACGGGAGTTTTCATTAAGATTTTAGCCATAGTATTCTCCAAATAAATTCCCCTATATTTTAGCACAAGCGCCGCTTATTTACAAGCGTTTTGCACTCTTCGCGCCGACGGAACGCAAAATTCCCGAATCGAAAGTCTTTTTAACGGTATTGTCTTCGGCAAAATTTATCCGCGCAATTTCCAGAAGGTCGTCGAGCATTTCCGAAAATCCCGAAAGCGTATCCGAAAACAGATAGTACGCGAGCGACCCCGGGACGGAATTTATTTCGTTTAAATAGACCTTGCCGTCTTTAATGAAAAAGTCTATCCGTATCACGCCCGTAAACGCGAACGTTTTATACACTTCCGCGGTTACGCTTTTGATTTTATCCGACAGTTTTTTGGGAATATCTGCGGGAAACACCCTTTTGCCGCTTTCATACTTATCCGAAAAAGTCAGA
>ONQV01000028.1 GCA_900320065.1 uncultured Eubacteriales bacterium
CGGGAACGAGCGACGGGCTTAAATTACAGGGTAACGTACCTAAACTTTCGAATGCTTTCTGCGGATTTTTGGTCGCGGGAACGCTCGGCGGTTCGGATTCGAGAAACGAAAAGTTTACCGCTTCGAAAGTAGTCTTTAACGACGTTTTCGTGTCGAACGCGGGTGCGAACTTTACTTCCGACGCTTACGCTCCTTTACTTATAAACAAAATCGGCAAGAACGTTTCGCTTACCGTATCCGCCGCCGAACAATCGGGCTACGCAAGTTACGCGGGGAACGGATATTACGCCGCTTCGAGTTTAATAGGCGACGTCGGCGACAGTACGGCGCGCGCTATTTATCTCACCTTCGAAGGGTTGAAATTCGACGCGAGAACGAATGTCGAAATTATAGGTAATATGGACGCTGTTTACGGCACGACGAAGTCGATATTTATGCGCGCTACGGTCTTAAACAGTTTCCTGTATTTCGGCGAAAGTTCGGGTTCTTACAACTTTGAAATAGACGAAGACTGGACGGACAGCACCACCGCGATCCATAAAGTTACTTACGGTAAGGAAATAACTTCTTCGGTAGAAAACGCCGATAAACAGAAAAAATATTCCGGTTCGGAATATTACGTGCATCCTACGGCGTATCAGTCGGCGTCGGCTTACGATTTCTCGACCGGATTTTTACCTTACGTTTACGTCGCTTACGATTTGGGTAATTATAAGCACGAATTGTCGGTGAACGTTACTTTTACGAGCGTTATAGCAGGTTGCGGCAAGTACGGCGACCCCTTCATCATTGACGACGACGATAAATTGCCTATATTGTCGCAGATAATTTCGGGAAACAATCTCGGCAGTTTAAGCACCGTTCAACTTTATTTACCGTCCGACTATGCAAGTTGCTCTTATATCGGCGTAGAAAGTACTGATTATAACAAAAGCAGTTATACTTTCGGGGACTTTACCGCGTCGGAGATAGAGAGCGTCAGGAAATACCTTGCGGGCGCGTACTACGAGATAACGAGAGATATAACGCTATCGAGCGATTATATCGCTTTGGGTACTACGACTTCGGAACATCCGGAATATGCGTTCAGGGGCGTTGTTCTCGGCTTGGGCAACCCGACCGTAACGAACAATTCCATAAATCCGTTTATATACTCGTCCAACGGCTCGGTAATCAAGGGTATTACGATAGAAGTAGACGTAACCTACAACAGTTCTAACGTTATAGGGCTTGCCGCGCCGACGGGTAGCGCGACGTACGCTTATAACGACGGAATTCAGGCTTACGGCGCGGTCATAGGTCAGATACTCGGCGGCGATAACTTTATCGACGGCGTACAGGTTACTTTCACGTCGGTAAGTTTCAGTATTACCGCAGACGAAACGAGTACGTTCTCACGGCTTACGCCTATCGGCGGTTACGTCGGCGTGATAGTCAACGGCGGGCTTGTTTTCAGAAATATGACGGCGGAAAACGTCGGACTTACTAATTCCACCTGCGACAAAATAAATAACAGCGGATATCTTTACGTCAATCCTATTATCGGTCGCGTTATCACAGGTTATGCCTTCCACGAAACGGCAAGTTATGCGGTAACTTCGGCAACCCTTAATAACGGTTCTAAGAACTATACAATATCCGACCTTTCTCTGTCCGACGGTAAACTTAACGTAGCCCGTAGCGGCAGTAATTTCGCCATAACCGTGCCCGACGGGCAAGCGATGTTCGTTTTGGGCGCTATCGTAAACAGCGGTGCGGCTTCCGCGGCGTATAATGCAAGTACGGAACAGGCTTATCAGGCGCTTTCGGATTTCTGGCAGGCGTACAGGACGCACACCGCGGTGAGAGCGGGCGCAACTTATTCTGCGGTAGGAACTTTGGGGTTCAACGGAACTTCCGATTATACCGATTACGCCGTAAACGACGCATACACGAGCAATCTTATAAAAGTTCCGTATATTATCCGTGCGTATACTAATAAAACGGGCAACGTCTATCTTGCGCGCTGTATTTCAACTACTACCGCTAACGTCGTTACCGTAACGGGAAATTGCAACGTGGCGGCAGGCTTCCGCGGAATAGGCAGTATTTATTATAACAGTTCTTATCTGCGTCTTAGCATCAGCAAAATGACGGGCAGAATAGGTTCAACGCAGAACTCTTATCAGATAACGCTCAATATGCGCTATTTAGAATACAATCACAAGAGCGTGTCGAGTTATATCGCAGTCGCAGGCAACGATACGGCGAACATTACGGCGGGGTTCGGGCTTTTCAACAGGCTCGATATGAATTCTTCTTCGGCAAGCAATTCCGTCCAGTATCTTACGCTTGCGGGTAACGTGTTTTACGACGTCTATACGATAGGCGGCGCACAGGCGCAGTATAATTTCGCAACTTTCCGTAACGGCGGCAAATACGACAGACCGGAAAATTATACGAGCATACCTTCCGGCAACACCGAGGACAGTACGTTCAGAAAGACGATATTGTCCGTCGGCGGGCTTGCGGGGTATATCTGTACTAAATTCTATATAAAGGACGTTACTTTCGATAATCTTTACGTCGAAGGTGCTAAAACCGCGGGCGGACTCGTCGGATTCGTTTACAGTACGGGTACGGATATTTCGTATATCGGTTACGATAATGCGGGCGTTACCAACGCGGGCTTCGTAAACGTAGTGGGCGGCTTGCAGTCAGGCGGACTCGTCGGCAGAATTTACAGGGCGCGTCTGGAAATATTCGGTGCGACGGGCGGAACGGATATTGTCATCCGTAACGTGGAAAGCAAGAACTCGAATCCCGACGAAACGGGTATGTATTATTTTGCCAACCTTAACACCGGCGTCGGCGGACTCGTCGGCAATTGTTGGGCGGCCGACGGTACGACTAACGATTATCCCGATTTATCGCCTACGCCAAGCGTAAGAGCGAGAAGACTTTTTATAAGCAACATAAACGTAGTGAAAGGTACTGCCGACGCGAACGTGCGCGTATTAAACGACAGCGGAACGAAAAACAATTACGCCGGCGGGTTTATAGGTTCGGCGCATAACACCTATATAAGACTCATAGATTGCGGCCTTGAAGGCGTTAACGTGTCCGCAAACGTTGCGGGCGGGTTCGTAGGCAAGGTTTCTCAGAAATATTTCCTGTATTTAAGCGGATGTTCGGCGGACGGCAATGATAAGGCCGCCGCGATTTCCGGTATCCGTTACGCGGGCGGCGCGGTCGGTTGGGCGATAGGGCGCGATACGCTGTATTTCCAACTTCTTAACTTTTCCGTTGAAGATTATATAATACAATCGACGGCCACGGCTGCCGTTCAGGCGGGTGCGGGCGGCGCGGTCGGCTATGCGCAAGGCAATAACAAGTCTATAAGCGACGGCGCAAACTATATTTGCGAATTCAATAACCTTACCGTCTTAAATTGCGATATTAAAGCGAATTATACTAACGACACTGCGACTTATCTAAAATATAAATGCGGTACGGGCGGCATAATAGGCGTTATAGACACGATTAACGTGACGGAAGGTGCACAGCCTGACGAGAGCAAGCGTACCGTTAATAACAAATACAAATTCAGCGGATACAACATACTCGTTAAAGACTGTACTTTAACGCATAAAGACGGCGGAACGTCGGACGATTACGCTACCAACAGAAGAATAGGCGATATAGTGGGAAACAATTCGGTCGAATCGCCTTTGAAGTTCGTCGGCGTAGCCGTCCAGCATAACAATTTTAGCGCAAAACACGCCGGATTCTATAACGATAACAATAATCATTACGGCACAGACCCTACCGCCGTAAATAACGCTAATTATTACGGCGACGGATATATGGTTTTCGCGAACGTCAAAGCGGCAAGCGGTAACACTTCTTTCGGCGGCGTAAACGATACTTCTACGGATGCGGACGACTATATCGACGTTGCCGCCGCTAATCCTTACGTTACCGTCAATCCTACTATGACGGTGGGCGGCATAACGCTTACTGGCGACGGCGTTGCGGCGGACGTGGCTAATTTACCGATACAGACGGTTCTTGCCGACGCAAGCGGGCTTTACGACGCGGCGGGGGCGTATTATACCGGTTCTTCGGGAAATACCAACAAACAGACGTTTAATGCGTATACAGGTAAACTCGCAATGTTTACTTCCGAAATGTCGGGTTTAGGATATCTCGGCACCGATTTCCCCGTGCTTGTTCTCGACGATTCCAACAGGGCGAATTCGCACAAGATGATAAACAGTTATTTAAGGCTTCTGACCAACACCCGCCACGATTTCGGAACGGACGGCGCGGGCAATTACGAAGTTAAGATATATAACGTAACTTATTCCGAAGGCGTATTTACTCCGAGCATAACGGGCGCGAGTCTCAAACGGACGGACGGGCAGTTCTATATGACGAACGCGGCTTTTGACAGCGGAAAAATACAGTTCTCGCTTATCGATTTAAGGTTTTTCAACCCTGCTGACACTTCCAAGGTCGCTTACCATCTGTACGTTCCCGTTTTCGTCAAAAAGGTTTTATCCTATACGTTCGATATTTCGGCACAAAGCGGCACCACTTATTTGGAAGGTAATTATACCGACAAATACGGCGATGCGCTTATAGAAAATATCGGTGCGCCCGTTACGCTTTATTTCCAATATACTTATTCGAGAACGGCGTCTGAATGGGAATCCGCTATAAACGCAGGCGAAAACGTCAACCGTAATTACACCAAAAAATTGCTTTTCTATAAAGCGAACACCAACGAAATTTTAAAAACGTTGCCTGCGGGAACGGTGTTGGTTCTCGTCGATCCTAATAACGGCGGGAAACCTTATTACGCAACTGTCGGTACGGCTCTTGTCGGTAACGATTTGAATTTAGGCGCGTTCCGTTCCGTGATGTCGAAAGACGGCGCAGGCAATCTGACGTTCAGTGGAGATTACTTTACGCCCGTAGATCTCGACGAAATGATGACGCTTTCGGCGACGACGGAAGGCGAAGCGTCGGAGAAAAAGATGGTTGCTTGTGCAGATAACGTCGCTACGGTCGTTGTTTCGGGGCAGGGGTATAGGCTTGCGACAGACGAGGAGCTTGCCGACGGTAGCGTTACGAAGTATAAGATAACCGTATCGAACGCGACTTTCGCCGAGAAGTATTATTTGTCGATATTCACGGAATCCAACGTTGTAAACGATTTACTGTTCCACTATTATCTCATCACGTCGCCGACTTCGTTCGGTGATCCGGATTATCCTTCCAAGATAGCGGATACCGATGCGCATACTATGATCCATCTCGTTATGGGTAAAATTTTCTATCACAGCGGATTTGCCGTGTCGAGCGATTCGCTTACGCACGAACAAGAAATGACGAATACCAACAACGCGCTTACTGTGGATTTAACCAGCGAACTCGGGCTTTCGGACGACTTAGACGGAGAGATAAGATCCAACCTTGCCGATTTGATAGGGGCCGACAATGTTAACGTTTATCAGAGTTTCCTTGTTTATCTTAAAAGAAAAGAAGGAAACAACGTTTCCAAGGTTATTCTCGGCAATCCCGCCGTTTCCGGAGAGTATGCCGTAGATTACGTGCTTAACGGTTCTGCGGACATTGCCGCGACCGCTTACACAGGGGGTAATATCCGTAGCACCCAGAACCACGTAGAAGTTGTAACGAGCGATTTGAGCGACAATTTTGCGACCGGAAATAAGTTTGAAATAAATGCGTCTGTGACGTTAACTTACAACCCTGCGGGCATTTTATCACAGTTCCCGGGGCGCGGTACGACGATGCCGGATAACGGCGTTACCGTTTTCGGTTCGTCCAATATAGCTTTCTCGTCAATCGGTACGACGTACAGTAAGAATACCGTATACGGCGACGAAACGCCGGCAGTGTCTTATTATTCGGAAGCAGAACCTATCGTTGCCGTTCTCGACCTTAACCCGAAAGGCGATAAGGTGGGCGACTTTACGTCGCTCGGCATAAACGCCTTGAATAACGATAAAAATAACGATGGCATACAGGATACTACCGCAACGTTCGACTTGTTAGGCGTTATAAACGCTACTTCTGTTGAAGAAAAGATTCAAGACTACGCTTCCGCCAAGATAAATATTAAACTTACGCAAAAACAGGACGACGGATCTTACGGCGAACTGTTAGACGTTTCCGAGTATTTCACGGTGTCTTTTGAAGGTGTCGAATCGGAAGACGTAACGGATAACGGCACTTATTATTCGGTCAATATTCCCACGTCGAACGGTTATCTTGTCGGCAACGGCGCGGAAATAATGCTTCCTTTGATGCATTTTACGGTAAAGACGGGTAGTGCGTTTGAAAGCGCGGGACTTACTTATTCTAATTACAGAGTGATAGTGGAGGCAGTTCTTTGCAACGGCTCCGGCGGAGAAATAGGTGCTTCTAAGGTGTCGAATTACGTAGTTTATACCAATGCTAAAATAGACCCGAATTTTTTGGAATAACGCAGAAAAACATACTTATATAAGTTTGCGGTTTAATGAAAAATGTGATATACTGATTTACGCGAACTAATATAAGTAAAACGCTTCCGTAGTTAAATGGATATAATAAACCCCTCCTAAGGGTTAGTTATGGGTTCGATTCCCGTCGGGAGTACCAAAAAAACAGGCACCGTTAAGGTGCCTGTTTTTTTGGTACTTTTGACGCCACTATTGTCCATCGTTCGGTCGTCATTTGACGGACAAACATGACGGGCGAGACCATCGTAGCGAACCGCCATATGTTCTCAAGCCTTTACTCTGTTACAAACGCCAGCGCTTTGCATAACGGAACGAATAAAAGACTTACCGAAATCGCTACGCAAATACATTGCGATAACATAAACGGCAGAGAAGAATAAAAATATGCCTTTGCGGCGTTCAGACCGAATCCGTAAAAAAGGGGAGTTATCACGTCGTCTAAAAGGGTAAATATCGCCGTAAACGCCGTTGCGAGTATTACCGTCCATAAAAATGCGTAAAAAGTCGTTTTGCGGTGAAACCTGTTTCCAAGAAATCCGAAAAACAGGGCAAATCCCGTATAATACACGAGATAAAGAATTATAACGGACGGGTAAAATCCGAACAGAAAACATCGCATCGTAGAAAAACAAACGGCGACCGTAACTCCCGCTTTAACGCCTGCCATAAAGCAGAATGCAAGAAGAAATACCGTAACGAGTTCTACGCCCGCCACTCCAGAGAGTACGAATTGTACGCAGATTAAAAGCGCGGTATAGAGCGCGGACAGCGTTATAAACCGTGTGGGACGCATTATCAGAATTCAGTATATACCCAGATATAGGTGCAATTTTCGGCTATAACGAGTTCCGTAGCGCCGAGCGCCGCCGAAGCGTAGGTTTTGCCTTCGTATTCGATAGTTCCCCAAGCACTGTTGGAATTTTCCGCGTCGTCGGTATAAAGCATCCAGCAATAACTGTAATCGGCGGGGTTGTCTATACCGTTTACCGAAGTTACCATACTGTTTTCGAGTTTGTAATCGAGTTCGCCGTTTTCTTTCGCAAAATCCATAAACTCCGACAATTTTTTGCCCGCGAATCCGTCGGACGGCGTTAAAACGATAAACTCGTCCGTTTCTTTCAGAACGGTATTTTTGCCGCCGCACCCGACGAAAAGGGTGCAAGCCAAAACGATACATAGCAATACTGTAACTACTTTTTTCATAAAAACCTCCAAAAAACGCCCGAAAGTTCGGGCGTTAAAAATTTACACAAAAACAAAAGGCTGTTTTTTTCTCCTGTTGCCCGAGAAACAGTCTTTAACGTAAGGCAGGCGATCGGACTGTAACCGTAATGGCTGTTGCGACGGATTTTCACCGTTCTTTCCCTGCTTTCCATTGATTTAATATAAACCAAGACTCTTACGCTATTTAAAGCATAAAATTTTTCTACGTATTTGTCAATTGTTTTTTAGTAAAAGCGTTTATTTTCCCTTTAATTGACTTTCTTCGGTTATAGTGATATAATTTTACAAAACCGTTAAAACATAAGGTAGTATTATGAAACTTACCGAAATATTAAACAGAAAAGAACTGTCGTTATCTTTTGAAGTATTCCCGCCGAAATCGCAGGACGTTTTCGACGTGGTAAAGGACGCGACCGAAAAAATAGCCGCGCTGAAACCGTCTTTCGTCAGCGTTACTTACGGTGCGGGCGGCGGAACGAGCAAATACACGCTTGAAATAGCGAAGAATATCAAACGCGTTTACGGTGTGGAAACTCTGGCGCACCTGACCTGTGTGTCTTCCGATAAAAACACCGTTAAAGAACGCATTGAAGATATGCAAAGAAGCGGTATCGAGAACGTTATGGCGTTGCGCGGGGATATTCCCGAAGACAGGATAAACGACGACAGAAGCAAATGGGATTATAGCCACGCCGTTGATCTTATCCGCGAAATAAGAAAAAGCGGCGCGGATTTTTGCATAGGCGGCGCGTGCTATCCCGAAAAACACCCCGAGAGCGAATCGAGCCGCGAAGATATAACCTTTTTAAAAGAAAAAGTCGACGCGGGTTGCGATTTTCTTACTACGCAGATGTTTTTCGACAACGATCTGTTGTACGCTTTTCTGTATAAAATACGGGAAGCAGGTATAAATATCCCTATAATCGCGGGCATTATGCCGATAACGAGCGCAAAGCAGGTGGAAAGGGCGATAAAACTTTCGGGTTCGTTTATGCCGCGCAGATTCAAAAGCCTTGTGGACAGGTTCGGCAGCGACCCCCTTGCGATGAAACAGGCGGGCATCGCTTACGCTACCGATCAGATAATAGATCTTTACGCGAACAACGTTAAGAACGTACACGTTTACACTATGAATAAGCCCGACGTCGCGGAAAAAATAATGAAAAACTTATCGGATATTTTAGGCAAGTAAAGAAGTGATATATAAAGTCGGAAAAAAGACCTATTCGGGCGTTCCCGTAAATTTTAACGAAGTCGTGCGTTACGCGGGCGCTAAAAGGGCGGACGAAAACTTAAAAAATCTTATCGAAAGTTGCGCTAGAGAGTGCGAACGGGAAAAAGCGGTAAATTACGCGGTATGTTTTACGGAAACGCCGCTTTCTTTAAAAGGGGACAGCGCGGATTTTTCCGCGTTCACGCTTAAAAGCGGAAATCTCGTAACCGCTATGCGCGGCGCCGAATCGGCGCTTATATTCGCCTGTACCGTCGGTATGGGGATAGACAGGCTTATTAAAAAATATTCGGAAATAAACCCGACGAGAGCGCTTATATTTCAAGCGCTCGGCGCGGAACGCGTGGAAACTTTTACCGACTTCTTTATTGCGGATTACGAAAAGACGCACGGCGTAAAATTGTCGCCGCGGTTTTCGGCGGGGTACGGCGATTTGCCGCTTGCCGCGCAGAAAGACGTTTTTAGCCTGCTTAACCCGCAAAAATATTTGGGACTTACGCTTAACGATAGTCTGCTTATGTCGCCTTCTAAATCGGTAACGGCGTTTGCGGGCGTAAACGGGGATTGCGCAAATATCGGCTATTGCGGAGATTGCGAAGAAAAAGAGTGCGTATATAGGAGATAAAATGGATATAACAAAATACCTTAAAGATAATATCGTTATTTTAGACGGTGCGACGGGCACGGAACTTCAAAAAGCGGGATTAAAGGTCGGCGAACTGCCCGAAAGGTGGAACGTTACTCACAAAGACGCGCTGATAAACCTTCATAAAGCGTATTACGACGCGGGCAGTAACGTCGTTTCCGCAAACACTTTCGGTGCGAACTCTCTGCATTTTTGCGACCGCGAACTTGAAGAAGTTATTTCCGTGGCGTTGGATAACGTAAAGGCGGCGCGGGATTTATCGGCGGCGAAACAGCCGAAGTTTATCGCGGCGGATATCGGTCCTACGGGCAAACTTTTAGAGCCGTACGGGGATCTTAAATTCGAAGACGCGGTAAAAATTTTCGCAAAAACGGTAAGACTTTGCGCAAAACACGGCGCGGAGATAATTTTTATCCAGACGATGAACGACAGTTACGAAACCAAAGCGGCGGTTATCGCGGCGAAGGAAAACTGCAATCTGCCGATTTTCGTTTCAAACGCTTACGGGGAAAACGGAAAACTTATGACGGGCGCGACCCCTTCCGCAATGTCGTGTATGCTGGAAGGTTTAGGCGTTACCGCCGTCGGGGTAAACTGTTCTTACGGCCCCGACGAACTTTCGGGCGTCGTTGACGGGTTGCTCGAATGTTCTTCCTTGCCCGTTATTTTTATGCCTAACGCGGGTATACCTAAAAACGTGAACGGGGAAGCGGTTTACGACGTTTCGGCAAGCGAGTTTGCGGAAAGCGTTAAAAAAGCCGTCTTAAAGGGCGCAAGAATAGTCGGCGGGTGTTGCGGAACTTCGCCCGAATATATAAGACTTCTGGCGCAAGCGGTAGCGAATATCCCCGCGGGAGAGATCCGACCTAAAAACCTTACGCGTATTTCGTCCTATTCGCACGAAGTACGGTGCGGAATAAAACCGCTTATTATCGGCGAAAGAATAAATCCGACGGGCAAAAAACGCTTTAAGCAGGCGCTTATCGAAAACGACAGAAGTTATATCTTGAAAGAAGGCGCAAGTCAGGCGGAAAACGGCGCGGATATTCTCGACGTGAACGTGGGTATTCCCGATATAGACGAAAAAACCGTGCTTGCCGATACCGTGGTAGGACTGCAAGCGGTTATCGACCTGCCCCTGCAAATAGATACGTCGGACTTTGTCGCTATGGAAAAAGCCGTAAGGCTTTATAACGGCAAACCGCTTATCAATTCCGTAAGCGGCAAAAAAGCGAGTATGGACGCAGTCTTTCCGATAGCGAAAAAATACGGCGGTGCGATTATCGCGTTGACGCTCGACGAAAACGGCATACCGCCGACCGCGGAAGGCAGGTTTGAAATTGCAAAGCGAATTTTAGAAGAAGCGGAAAAATACGGGATAAAAAGGGAAGATATAATTTTCGACACCCTTTGTATGACTGTTTCGGCAAACGTGCAAGCCGCTTCAGTTACCGTTGACGCGTTGAAACTCGTAAAAGAAAAAACGGGTTGCCGCACGTCGCTCGGCATTTCAAACGTGTCGTTCGGGCTGCCCGACAGGGAAACGTTAAACGCGACGTTTTTAACTCTCGCGCTTTCCGCAGGACTCGATATGGCTATAATGAACCCGTTTTCCGAACCCGTAATGAAAAGTTTTCACGCTTTTAACGCGCTTGACGGTAGAGATACGGATTTCGGCGAGTATATAGCGTTCGCAACGCGAAAAACCGCGGACGCGGAACAGGTCGTTTCCGTCCGTAACGACGAAAAAAATTATCAACGGAGAGATAATTCCCGCACTCGACGTAGTCGGCAAAGGTTACGAAGAGAAAACGGTGTATCTGCCGCAACTGCTTATGAGTGCGGAAGCGGCGAAAGCGGCGTTTGAAGTTATAAAGGAAAAATCCGCCGTAAAGAGCGGAAGCGTTAAATGCGACTTCGTGCTGGCGACTGTTTTCGGCGATATACACGACATAGGTAAAAATATCGTAAAATTGCTTTTGGAGAACTACGGGTTTAACGTAATAGATTTAGGTAAGGACGTTCCGCCCGAGAAAATTGCGGACGAAGTAGTAAAACGGCACGCGCCGCTTTGCGGGCTTTCGGCGCTTATGACGACGACCGTTCCCGCGATGGAAAAGACGGTCGCACTTATTAAACGTCTTGCGCCGTGGTGTAAAGTTGTGGTCGGTGGCGCGGTGCTGACAAAAGAATACGCCGACAAAATGGGTGCGGACAAATATGCGAAAGACGCTATGGAAACCGTCCGATACGCCGACAGTGTTTTCAGGAAATTGAGTTAAGTTAAAAGGCGACCTTTTACGGCCGCTTTTTTTGTAAGTTAAGTATAAAAAATCCGATACGGGGTAAAATCGGGGTAAAAGATATAAGTGGCGTGGCGGGATAATTTTTACATATAATACAGTAAGGATTATTCAGCATACGCAAAGGACTTTATGATTAAACGCGGAGAAATGTATTACGCCGATTTAAGCCCCGTAGTCGGTAGCGAACAGGGGGGCGTGCGCCCCATTTTAATAGTACAAAACGATACGGGCAACCGTTACAGTCCGACGATAATCGCCGCGGCGATAACGAGCAAGATGACCAAGGCGAAGTTACCCACGCACATAGAGATAAACGCGGGGGACTATGGTCTCGTTAAAAATTCGGTGATACTTTTAGAACAGATAAGGACGCTCGACAAGCGCAGATTAAAAGAGCGGATAGGCGAACTGTCGCCCTTAACGATGCAGAAGGTCAACGTGGCGCTTCGCATAAGTTTAGGGTTTGACGACGACCATATTGCGAACGCGTAAAACAAAAACTCCCGCCGCTGTCAAATTGACAGCGGCGGGAGTTTTTGTATCCGATAAATTATTTACCTAAAACTTCTTTTGCGGCGGCAACTACCGTGTCAACCGTAAAGCCGAATTTTTCAAATAATTTTCCTGCGGGTGCGGATGCGCCGAAAGTATCAATTCCTACGACTTTTCCGTCTAAACCTACGTACTTATACCAAGTAGCGGTAGCGCCCGCTTCGACGGCAACTCTCGCGCGAACGCTTGCGGGGAGTACGCTTTCTTTATATTTAGCGGACTGATTCTCAAAGTCTTCTATACAGGGCATAGAAACTACTCTGGCGTCGATACCGTCTTTAATAAGTTCGTCTTTCGCTTTGACCGCGAGATTTACTTCGCTGCCCGTGGCGATCAGAATAACGTCGGGGGTTTTCTTTTTGCTGTCCGCGAGAATATATCCGCCTTTAAAAGCGTCTTTACCCGAACCTTCGAGCATCGGGAGCGTTTGACGGGAAAGGAACAGGCAGGCGGGATTTTTGCCCGTTACCGCCGAGATCCAAGCCGCCGTGGTTTCTCTGCCGTCCGCGGGGCGGTAAACTCTC
>ONQV01000032.1 GCA_900320065.1 uncultured Eubacteriales bacterium
CGTGCTCGTCCGTGCCCGTGAGGAACATCACGAGGACGAAAACTGCCACAGCCATGAGAACTCTCGCACCCAGCCTGCCCATATATTTCAGAAGCGGAAAGGCAAGGAGTGCCGATGCCGCACCGCCGCCGTTTGTCAAGCCGTATAAAAGCCGCCGTTAAAATCTTCTTCGGCTTTTGCTTTAAGTTTTGCAAAGTCGTTCGCTTTTGGCGTCGTTACCGCGTACTCGAAAAGCCTTTTAAGTTCTTCGCCCAGATCCCGCCTTTTAAAACCTATCGCAAGCAATTCCGCGGGCGTGACGTTAAGTTCTTTAAGCGAAAAAGGCGTGCCGTCCGACTTCATTTCTCTATAAACCGTCGTCCATCTTTTGACCGTCGGGCAGACCGAAAGGTCGTCCTTACACGCGGAAAAATCGGCCTGTTTCAGTTTAAGAAGGGGCGTAAAATATTCCCCGCTTTCTACGATAAAAAGCCTTAACGCGCTTTCGGGCTCGGCGTTTTTAAGGTCGAACATATGATTTTTTACCAAAAACGCCGTCTTTTCGGTCGTGCGCTTATCGGCTTTAAGCCTTTTTAATATATCCCGCGCGATTCTTTCGCCTTCTGTCGCGTGATTTTTATACTTGCCGAAATTTATTAGGCAATAAGGTTTACCCGCGTCGTGCAAGAGTGCGGCGAGTCTTATCTCTTTATCCGCGTATAAAAGCGTGCGGAAAGTATGTTCCAAAACGTCGTAATTATGAAAATCCGCGCGTTGGTTTAATCCCCGCCCCGCGGCTATCTCGGGAAACAGAATACCGAACACACCGATTTTTTCCAGAATTTTAACCCCCGTATAATGACCTTTCGGGTCTGAAAATGGGTACTTCGTATCCGCTACGAGAATTTTTTTAAGTTCGTCGTAAATACGTTCGGACGCAATATCTCGGATATTTTCCGCGTATTTCTTCGCGCTTTCAAGCACACCGTCAGTAGGGGTAAAATTCAGTTCGGCGGCAAACCGACAAAGCCGCATAAGCCGAAGCCCGTCGCTCATAAACACCTTTTCGGGCTCGACGACGGTATCGAGAATTTTGTTTTTTATATCTTTTACGCCGCCGAGCGGATCAACGATTTCGCCCTTTTTAATATCGTAATAGACCGCGTTGCACTTAAAATCCCGCCGTTTAGCGTCGAGAGTTATATCGTCGGTAAAATCGGTGTTATCCGGCGTATGCTTGCCGCTGCCATCGTATCTGTCGGTGCGAAAACGGGTATATTCATACTTTCTCTCGCCGTCGAAAATCACCGCCGTACCCGTGCGCTTATATTCGGCGACGATTTTAAACCCGCAACCGCTCGCCGCTTTTTTAATTTCCGCCGTACTCATTATAGCGGCGATATCTATATCGTCGCTTAACGTTCCGTTTATAAGATAGTTTCGAACGCATCCCCCGACCGCATAAAGGGCTGACGGGCAATTTTCGGACAGTTTTTTAAGATTTTCTGGCAAAACCATATTCATTTAAGTATATTGTAACACATTAAGCGCCAAATAACTTGTTTTTTTTCCGTTTTTATTGTAACATTTATATGAAAACGCAATCGGAAGAAAAGGACGCTTAATTTAATGCTGGATTTTATCGTAAACCCGCTCGCAGGCGGCAAAAACGGCAAAAAAACCAAACTCGCAGTGAGTTTAATCACCGAAAAACTTGAAAAACTGAATATAGACTTTAATTTTCACTATACGGAATACCCGAAACACGCCGTAACTCTCGCCGCCGAACTAATTAAAGCGGGCGCGACGGACATAATAGTCGTGGGCGGCGACGGAACGCTGCACGAAGTATTGAACGGTTTTTCGGATTTCGATCGAGTTTCCTTGGGGCTTATACCCTGCGGAACGGGCAACGATTTCGCTTCCGCCGCGGGTATTCCGGAAGACCCCGAAAAGGCGCTCGATATTATTTTAACGCGTAAGCCGCAGTTTACCGATTTTATGCAGATGCCATCGGTTCGAGGCATGAATATTATCGGTATGGGGATTGACGTGGACGTTCTTCGCCGCTACGAAAAAGCCAAAAGAAAAACCAAACTCACCTATACTCTTTGTCTTATCAAAAGTCTTTTTAAATTCGATTATATCGACTTTGAAGTGGAAACTTCGGACGGGAAAAATGAAAACTACCGTTCTATAATAGCGGCGGTGGCTAACGGGCACCGTTACGGCGGCGGAATAGAAATATGCCCGCCCGCAAAACCCACGGACGGAAAACTCGACTTCGTGGCGATGCGGGAAATGAAAAAGTTAAAACTTATCGGCGCGTTTATGAAACTCAAAAAAGGCAAAGTTTTAACCCTTCCCCAAGCCGTGCATTTCAACGCGACGGAATTAAAAATCACCCCGAAAAGCGATTATACGGTAAACGTTGACGGGCAACTTTACGAAAATATTCCGTTTGAAGTTAAAATCGTATCAAACGTTCTGCGCATGTACAGATAAATAATCGAATTAAAAATTAACTATACGCCCCCGCGGTGTTAAAATACCGCGGGGGCGTAGGATTTTAAAATTTACAATCCGATATATTTAGCCGAGTGCGGTTTCCGCCGCCTTTAAATTCAGATCGTTTAAAGTTTTAAGTTCGTAAAACTTACCTTTTTTGGCAAGCAGTTCGTCAAACGTACCTGTTTCGACCAACTCGCCTTTTTCCATAACCAAAATCCTGTCCGCATTTCTTATCGTCGAAAGTCTGTGAGCGACGATAAAAGTCGTTCTGCCTTTTATAGAACCCGCTATCGCTTTCTGCACGTGGTATTCGGAAATATTATCGAGTGCGCTCGTCGCTTCGTCAAGTATAAGTATAGCGGGATCTCTTATAAGCGCGCGGGCTATCGTTATTCTCTGTTTCTGCCCGCCCGAAAGTTTGTCCCCGTGTTCTCCGATAACCGTATCTAACCCGTTCGGCAAATCCTTTATAAATTCGGTCAGATTCGCCGTTTCTATGACCTTTTGCAACTCTTCTTCCGAATACTTTTCAAGCCCGTAAGTTATATTCTCGCGTATCGTACCCGAAAACAAAATACTGTTCTGCGGGACTACGGAAATATTGTGTCTGTATTCCGAAAGATTATATTCGTTAAGCGGTTTTCCGTCTACCGTAACGCGCCCGCTGTTCGGGTTCAGAAAACCGATTATTAAATTCATTATCGTGGACTTACCAGACCCCGAAGCACCGACGACCGCTATACACTCGCCTTTCTTTACGCTGAAATTAAGATTTTTAACAACGTAGTTGTCGGTATTCGGGTATTTATAATAAACGTTTTCGAATTCTACGTTACCCTGCACGGTTACAGGGTCGGCTTTGCCTAAATTTATCTCGATATCTTTAACGTTCATTATTTCCGATATGGAACGCATCGCTTCAAATCCGCTACCGAGTTGCGGTGCGATATTGACAAGTCCCGAAACGTATCCGCTTATCGCCGTAAACATTGATTGATACAATACCACTTCGCCCACGGTAATATATCCGTTTAACGCAAGAATTACGCAGAACACAAGGCACGCAGCGGAAAGCAATACGCTTACCACCCACGCACTCGCCCCGAAACTTGCGAGCGTTTTATCCATTTTTAGCCCGCTTCCTTCAAGCGACTTTATCGATTGCTCCACCGAAGAGATTTCCGTCTGTTCGAGCCCGTGCGCTTTTGTTACCGTCATCATATTCACCATGGTAGAAAGCCGTGTGCTCATATCTTCGGTTTTAAGGCGGTAATCGCGGCTTCTTTTGCGGATAGTCTTACGGAAAAGGAAAGTCAGCCCCACGTTTACGGGAATTATCAACAAGAAAAACAACGCAACGAACCCATTTTTGTACGCGGATATACCCGTCGCCACGATAACGCCTATCACGTTCGGTATTATGCTGAATAAAAAACAATTAAACAGCGAATCCACGGTGTCGGTATCTTTTAAGAATTTGGACTGTATTCTACCCGATTCCATATCCTTATGATACGTAATGGAAAGACTTTGAAGTTTGCGTACCACCGCGGTTTTTATACCCGCACTGGTTCGACGTAGCATTTTACTTACAATGTGCCACCGCCACATAGTCGTGGGAATATTCTGAATTATAACGACCGCTAAAATCGCGGCGTTCACGGCAAGTTCAGTCCACACTTTATCGGTAACGCCGCTTGCGGAGTTAACTGCCGTAGTCGTTATATCGATAATATTTGCAGTTATAATCGGCATAACGAACGTCGGCGATGCCTGCAAAATATATATGAACGTTGAATATATTATTTGCCATAGATTCAACTTCGCTATTTTTGAAAAAAACTTCGATTTTACCTTACCTTTTGCGTCGACATTTTCTTCAAAAAGATAATCGTAATCGGGAATAAGATTATCGCTGCGTTTCGCTTTCGCCGGTTTGGGCTTTTCGTTTTCCTTCATAACATTTCTCCTGTTAAAAAAGGCTTTAACTTAAAGTTAAAGCCCATTTGATTAAAGTGTACTACTCACGCCGCTATCTGTCAACTCTTTTATGAAAATTTAAGTATAAATTTTTATATATTTTTTAAAAATACATTGCATTTATTACGCTTCCGTTGTACAATAAAACAAAAAAGGAGTATCGATTATGAAATACGTTTGTAATGTGTGCGGTTACGTTTACGACGAAGATTTAGGCGATGCGGAAAACGGTATCGCGGCGGGTACGAAATTTTCCGACCTTCCGGAAGATTTTGCCTGCCCCCTTTGCGGCGTCGGCAAAGACGATTTTACTGCCGAATAAAAAAACTAACAGGACGAACCGTATAGTTTCTTGCACTTATACCACAGCAAAAAAGACACGAAAAACCGTGTCTTTTTTGATGGCGCGCCATAAGGGACTCGAACCCCTAACCTTCGGTTCCGTAGACCGACGCTCTATCCAATTGAGCTAATGGCGCAAGTTGTATTAAGTTGTTTTAGTACCCGTTTTTATGAGCGGTAAGTAAAAATACTATCGCTCAATTGGGGTATAGGGCTCCCGAAAAAGATTTGCTGTGCAAAAATTTTTTGGGAAAAGGAAGGGCAAGTCGAAACGCGAAGCAACCAAACAGGTTGCGAGCCAAAAGGCTTTGCCCTGACGCGAGCTAATGGCGCATATTTTAAGTTTTGCCGCTTTTTTATTGCAAGCCTTAATATTGTATAACATTAAAAAACGTTTGTCAAATATTAAATAGGATTTTTATATCTTTTTTTAAATATTGCCTTATTCGGTTTTTCCGTTTATAATTTTTGTATAAACTCGGCGGAGCAAAATTTGCTCCGCCGAGTTGTTGTATTGTTACATCATTTTTGATTGCTATTTTTCCGTTATCGGCAAAAACCGCGCTTTTAATACAGCCATTTTACTTGCTTTTTTGCCGATAATGTGTTATACTTCCGGTATGAAATTTTTATCCGTTGCGGAAACCGCAAAAAAATGGAATATTTCGGAACGTAGCGTCAGGAATTATTGTGCGATCGGCAAAATAGACGGCGCGTTTTTAACGGGCAAAACTTGGAATATACCCGAAAATGCCGTAAAGCCCGACCGAGTAAACAAAAAACAATCCGCACCGACTACTTTGCTTGAAATTCTGCAGGCGGAGAAAAACAGCCGTGTTTCGGGCGGGATATATCATAAAGTTCAGATAGAACTGACGTATAATTCAAATCATATAGAAGGCAGTCGGCTTACCCACGACCAAACGAGATATATTTTTGAAACGAATACGATAGGAATAGAAACCACCGCGGTAAACGTTGACGATATAGTGGAAACTTCCAACCATTTCCGCTGTATTGATTACGTTTTGGACACGATAAATAAGCCGTTGTCGGAAACGCTGATAAAAGAACTTCACCGCATACTGAAAACAGGAACGAGCGACAGTAGGCAAAATTGGTTTAACGTCGGCGAGTATAAACTATTCCCGAACGAAGTCGGCGGGAAAGAAACCGTGTCGCCCGAAAAGGTTGCTGACGAAATGAAAACGCTTATAAATGATTATAACGCGGCAAAAACGAAAGCGTTTGACGATATACTTGATTTCCATTACCGTTTTGAAAGTATTCACCCGTTTCAGGACGGAAACGGCAGAGTAGGCAGACTGATACTTTTTAAGGAGTGCTTACGAAACAACATAGTGCCGTTTATAATAGACGACGAACTTAAACTTTTCTATTATCGCGGTTTAAAAGAGTGGAAAAACGAACGCGGATATTTACGAGATACTTGTCTTACAGCGCAAGATAAATTCAAACTTTGGCTCGATTATTTTAAAATTAAATACTAAACCACGAAGGAGAAAACAATGAACCCAAAAGCAAAAATGAAACTAATCGAATTAAAAGATAAACTTTCCGCATACAAAGGCGGATACACCGCACAAAATTGGCGAAAAGACAATGATTTTTCTTATGAAAATGACTATATTAAAGTTTTGCGTTTAGATTCTTCAAATGTATCAGGTGGTTCAAGCGTCCATAACGGAAAACAGTGGAGCATAATTGTAGATATAAAAAAAACTTTCACAAATTTGGAAAATTGGAAGCAGTTATGCGCTACATATAAGAACGAATTATCAGTCACAAAAGTTAATCGAGGCATTTTGAAAGGTTTTGATGGTATACGTTTCTATAATATGTCAAAAGATCCTACAAATGAAATTATAAAAGATTTTCTTGATTATATTTTTCAACAATAAAAACTAAATAAGAAATTACGGCGGAGCAAAATTTGCTCCGCCGTTGTTTTTATTTTCAAATTTCAGCCGCCAAGTTTTGACTTGAAAAATTCCGCTTCGGGAATTTCAACCGTATCGTCATTGATTTTTTCAAATTCTTCCACAAGCGTTGACGTACAATCAATCGGGATAATCCCAAAATAAACCACGCTGTATTCGTCGATCTGCGTTACCGATACGGGCATAAAATTTTCCGTCATCGTAACTTCGAGCGTGCTTTTTTTAAACGTCGGAAGTTCGCTTAACCCGCCCATTTTATACATATTTACCCGATACCCTTTAACGCCCGTTGCCACGTCTATTTCATACCTGTACGAATATTTTCCGCCAACTGCCGAAATCAATTCCGCTTTCGTTATAGTAGTTCCGTTCAATTCGTAATTGCTTAATTCTCTGAAATCCGTTCCGTATTCTTCAAGATAATCGCTAAGCGCGTATTTATCGGCGGTATCTTCGTAAACGTTCGTATTCGTGTCGCCGTTTCTTACGAGTACGACGTCGTTTTCAATGAATATCTGATTCGACGTCTTTTTAAACGAACTTGTCGAACGGGAAACGTACAGCGACGCACCGCCTAACTTGTATTTTTCGCCGCTTATCGTTTGCTTCGTTATGCCCGCGTCCACTTCGCCCGAAATACAGGCGTAATACGAATTTAATTTTTTCAGGTTGGACGCAAGAATAAACAAACTTTCCGTAGGCGAACAGTCGGCTATATTTTTCGTATTATCTTCTATGTAAGTATTGTCGGCGGGTGTAACGTCTATTTCGCTGCGGGATTGACCCTTAGGTCTGCAAAAATAAATTATCGCAAGCGTCGCGCCCGCGGACAATGCTAATACTAATACGATTATAAGCGTTATCTTTAACGGCTTTTTCATTTGTCAGTCCTTAACAAAATGCTTACTGCGAAAATTATATTACAATTATTTTACATTGTCAACGTATCCGAATAACCTGACAGAAAAGCGAACCGCGTAAAATTTCGTTTGACTTTTACGATTTGACCGTGATAACCTTTAATCGGATACAAAAAATGGAAATTAACGAAAAAATCAAAAAATTAAAGACAATCACGGATAACTCCGACAATATCGTGTTTTTCGGCGGGGCAGGCGTTTCGACGGAAAGCGGCGTGCCCGATTTCCGCAGCAAAGACGGACTGTATAACAACCGCGGCGTGGAATTTGAACAATATCCGCCCGAATACCTTTTAAGCCACAGTTGTTTAATTAACGAACCGAAAGTATTTTTCGAGTTCTACCGTCAAAAAATGGACGCGCGCGGTATTAAACCCAACGCCGCCCATATTTTCCTTGCCGAACTTGAAAAAACGGGAAAACTGAAAGCAGTTATAACCCAGAATATCGACGGTCTGCACCAAAAAGCGGGAAGTAAAACCGTTTACGAAATTCACGGCACGACCTTGCAAAATTACTGTGTTAAATGCGGAAGACCGTATCCCGCAGACTTCGTGTTCGATTCCCCCGACCCCGTTCCGTTATGCCCCGTTTGCGGCGGCACGGTCCGATGCGACGTAACGCTTTACGAAGAAGCGTTGCCCGAAAAAGCGGTACAAAACGCGGTTAAAGCAATAGCGAACGCCGACTTGCTTATTATCGGCGGGACTTCGCTTACCGTTTACCCCGCGGCGTCTTTTATAAGATATTTCCGCGGGAAACATCTCGTCGTAATAAACAAAGCCCCCCTGTCCTTACGGCTTGACCCGCAAAAAGATTTAGAAATAAACGCACCCATAGGCGAAGTTTTTTCCGCCTTAAAAGCGTTAAACGAGCAAAACTAAATTCAATCCTTAAAATTCAACACGATCTTACTTAAAGGGAACCTGTCTTTAACGCGCGGCGCGTCCTTTCCGTACCCTAACGCAACGACAATATCGCATTTACCGACAATACCGAAGGTTTCGTTTATCTTTGCATTGTTAAGCCAGCCTATAATGCAACTGTCAACGCCCTTGTCTTTCGCCGCAAGCGTAATATACGCGATAAATTCACCTAAATCGTATTCCGCAAAATGCGACGGCGGGAATTTCGCCGAAACGCTCGCTTTAAGAGTTATTTCGTCCGCTAAATATACGGCGATAAACGCCTGCGCGTTATCTAGAAAGGCGTTTTTGCCGTCTTCCTGTAAGCACTTGCGCATTTTTGCGTTCTCTTCGGGAGTACAGGTAACCAAAACGCGCCACGGCTGTGAATTGCACGCCGAAGGCGCTTTTATCGCGTCTTCTAAAATAGCGTAAACGACGTCTTTTTCTATCGATTTATCCGAAAAATTCCTGCATGCCTGTCTCTCGTTTATCAGTTCGCAAAATTGTTTAGACATAAATATCGCTCCTTTTTTACTTTATATTTTTTATCAATTCTAAATCGTCGCTAGTTAGCGCAACTAAATTCGCCGTTTTAGTTATATTCACATTGTAACACGTTTTTGATATTTTGTGCATATAAACGAAAAATTTTAATAAAAAAATCATCGAAAAACGCCACGAAAACGGACGGTGAATTCACCGCCCCGCACAGTATTTTAAAATCATTGACGGACAAAAAAGATTTTAGCCGTTAACGCTTGCATTTTGATATATTTTAATGTATAATAAAAACCGTTCGTAATCCCAAATCATTATTGCATAAAAAAATACAGCAATAGTACGGAAAGGTATCGGTCGTCATTTGACGGACAAGCAAAGACGGACGAGACCTGCGTAGCGGAAGCGGAGCAGCACGAGCCCGCTTAAAAAACGCATCAGGTTAATACGAGTTTAAAAATATAGCAATAGTACGGAAAGGTATCGAAGTGGTCGTAACGAGCCGCACTCGAAATGCGGTTGTCGGTAACCCGGCACATGGGTTCGAATCCCATCCTTTCCGCCACGGAAAGCCACCCGAAAGGGTGGTTTTTTCGTGGCGTAGAAAGAGTACGAACTTGGTTCCTTAGTTCGTTCGTCATATGACGTACAGTCTTGACGGGCAAAGTCCTGACAGGGACCCCGCTTGCGGGGTATGGCAGTATCCCTTTTAACGTCCTGCATATCCTAAACGGAGCAGTATTCCGAAACTATACGAAACGGGCACTCCGTCGGAGTGCCCGTTTCATATCGTTTGAGTTTTTGATATTTTTTAACTTGCCCAAGCGGTGCAAGTGCGGTTTGCCTTGAACCAGTCGGTATCTTTTAACAGAGTGGTGTTATTTGAACATTTTACGTCGATATCGCTGCCTTTAACAAGCACTATAATATTGCCGTTAAAACTTACGAATTCGTTTTTATCGTAGTCCACGCATAAAGTCGTTACGTAAACTTTGTCGGTATATTCGGATATTCGGTCTATAAACGCTTGCGTGGGGAACTGATTGTCTTTCATTTTAGTATATTCAGGGCTACCTGCGCAACAGCACACGCAACATATTTCGGGCTTAAACACCGCTAAAAACGCTTCGTTGGAACTCGTTTTACTGCCGTGGTGTCCCGCTTTGTAAAGGTCTACCTTAAAGTCGGGTGCAAGTGGAGCGTGGTCGGTAACGTATCTTTCCGCAAGCGCTTCTTCTCCCGCTTTTTCAAGGTCGCCCGT
>ONQV01000066.1 GCA_900320065.1 uncultured Eubacteriales bacterium
TGTAATTTAGAACCCGTTTTCGTGGATTCTATAAACCGAACGGAACACTTTTTCGTTTTAACGCCGTCGATTATTACGCCTTGTTTTAACTTGGATATATCGCTTTCGGAAACGGGACGTTCGGTTTTAACAAGATATGTTTTCGGAATCTCGTTTTTCGGATGCGTCAATTTAAAAGTCAGATCTCCGTCGTTGGTAAAAATAAGCAAACCCTCGGAATCGTAGTCAAGCCGTCCCACGGGCACGACGCGTTTAACGTTCGGCGGCAACAGATCCATAACCGTTTTTCTGCCTCTATCGTCTTTTACCGTGCATAAGTAACCTTTCGGTTTATTCATTATATAATAATCGAAAGTATCGGATAACGTAATTTTTTTGCCGTTGACAAGAATATTGTCGGAAAATTCGTCGACGTCCTGCCCGATAACGCAAACTTTGCCGTTTACTTTGACCTGTCCGTCTTCGATCAGTTTATCCGCACTCCTACGCGAACACACGCCGCTTTCCGCTAAAAATTTATTGATTCTCATTTGCTTGCCTTTGAAAAATTCATTCTACTATAATATGGTATATACTTTTTGAGTAAAAATCAAGTTTTTTCGGCAATAAATTTTAACAAATCCGATTTCGTTTTCGCCCGAAAAGGTATTTTTAACGGTTTTCGGCAATTCGTATATAATTTCAACGTTGTTTCTTTCTTCTGTATTTAGCGGAAGAAAAACGTCGTTTTTAATATACGCCGCACATTGTTTATTCGAGTTTTCAACGGGAATAAAATCAATTATATTTTCGGAACCGACAATATTACACATTTCATACTCGTTAAACCCGTTCTGCAAAATGGTTTCGGAACGTTCAAACATAGGTCCGCAATTTAAAACGACGCTGACGAGTTCCATACCGTTTCTTTCACAACTGGAAACTAAACATCTTCCCGCTTTTTTCGTAAATCCCGTTTTAATGCCCGTAGTCCCTTCAAAATTCTTTAACATTTTGTTTTTGTTGACGAGAACCCGCTCGGTGTTTCGCGTCGAAAACGGAATACGCGTTTTTTGCGTCGAAACGATTTCCTTAAAAGTTGCGTTTCTTATCGCATAACAGGATATTAACGCAAGGTCGTACGCGGTCGTGTAATGGTTATCGTTGTGAAGCCCGTGCGGATTGACAAAATTACTTTCAGTAGCACCGATTTTTGCCGCCGTTTCGTTCATAAGGCAAGCGAATTTTTCTATACTCCCGCTACAATGTACGGCAAGCGTTTCGGCGCAATCGTTACCGGAACGCAACATCAAGCCGTATAATAAATCTTTAACGCTCAACTTTTCGCCCGCTTCAAGATAAATGCTAGAACCTTCTATCCCGACCGTCTTTGCGCCTACGGTTACGATTTCATCAAGATTACAGTTTTCAATTATGACGAGTGCGGTTAAGATTTTAGTCGTACTCGCCATATACTTTTTTTCGTGAATATTCGAGCCGTAAAGGATGCGGTTAGAAGTTTTTTCCATCACGATTTCGCTCGACGAGCCGCTGTTAAAATCTTTTGCCGAAACGATCGGTTTTTCAGTTTGGATAAAAAAATAGGAACAACATAAAATCGCGGAAATCACAAGACAAAAGCGCGAAAACTTATTCATTGTTTTCGTCCTTTTGAAGATTGTTAAAGAAATCCGCAACTTTATCTATGACCGCGTCCATATTGCTCGTGCCTATCGATAAGACCTTGTATTCTCCGTCGCTTTTAATTAAAAACCCGCAAGGTTTTACCGATACTATCGTGCCGTTTCCCGCAGAAAACGGCAAATCGGAACTGTGCTTAAACAGTGTGAGTTTACCATATTCGCCGCCACCCGATAAAACGCCGAAAGAAACTTTGGACACGGGAATTATACAATCGCCCGTATCCGTTTTTACAGGTTCGCCTATCACGGTATTAGCGTCGACAAGATTATGCATATTTTTAAGCGCGTTGTCTACAACGTTATTTATTCTGTTATTTTGTAATCCCATAATGAATTTTCTCCGTTAAAATATAAAAAAGTACCGTTAAAACGTCGATAACATTAAAAACCGCTTTAATTTTTACCGACAAGTCGAAAACGGTTGAATTATCATAAACGTTTATTTCGTTTTTGAGTTTTAAGTGCGGTTTATCGGTTTTTATGGCGTTAAAAACGGCTATTTGAACGTTTTGCAGCATAGATACGCCTAAAAATCCCGAAACGTCGTTTTCGCCGAGTCCGATTTTAAAAACCGAATTTATCGATAAAATACCGATTTTTTTGATTTTTTTAATATTTCCTTGCACGTTAGTAGGCAAAGAAAATCTTAAAAAATACGGTTTTTTAAGCGTTTTTTTAACGTATAAACCGTTATTTTTTAAAGTTGCATTAACGCAAAACACCTTAATTCCAAATATTTTTACAAAAAATCCCGCGGATTTTTCGTCTTTTTTAAGGTAAAAATATACCGAAGGAAAAAAAGGAAAAATCAAAACCAAACTTACGGTTAAGGCAATTAAAATCGGCACGATAATAATATTTGCAAAGCGTAATTATTTATACCGAAAACCCCCGACCGAAAACTATTTCGGTCGGGGGTACACTCTTTTTCAATATGTAATTTATTTTATTTCGTCCACTTCTTCGCCTTCTAAAAAGTCTGGAATTTCTTCTTCTGATATGTCCGGTAAATCGAAATCGTTATTTTCAGCGGTTTTACGCGCTTTTGACGCTGCGTTTTCGGTTGTATCTTTGGAAGCGTCTGCGGTCGTTTCGTCGGCGGTCGCCGCCGCTTCGTCAACGTAAACGTCTTTCGTGTAAAGATAACTTTCGGTATCTGCCGGCCCGTGGATAAGCTGTATTCTGTTTATCAGTTCTTCGTAGTCGGGCAATTCGTCAAGTGACGATATCTGAAAGCGCTTTAAGAATTTATCCGTCGTTCCGAACATTACGGGTCGTCCAACCGCGTCTTTACGCCCTACGGGCTCTATCACGCCGAGTTCTAACAGTTTTTGCACCGCGTATTCGCTGTTCCCGCGGATTTCTTCTAAATCTATTCGCGTAACGGGCTGTTTGTACGCTATAATTGCGGCAACTTCCAACATACTTTTTGAAAGTTCTTTTTCCTTGATGGGATTAAGCACCGCGGAAACGTCGTCCGCGTAGGCGGGATTCGACGAAAACTGTAATTTTTTATTGAATTGCAACAACTGTATTCCGCTTGCGTCCGAATATTTTTCCTTCAAGGCTTTTACCGCTTCCGTTATCTGTTTTTCGGTAAGTTCAAGTTTTTCAGCAATATCGGATATCGCGACCTGCGTTCCCGAAACAAATAAAATAGATTCAATTATATTCGTCAATTTCTCCGAGTTCTTCATTTCTGTCGTCCCTTAACGTTAAAGTTATATCTTCGAACATACCGTTTTGTTCCACGGTGATGTATTGCAGTTTCAAGAGTTCCAACATCGCTTGGAAAGTCGTTATCAGTTCGTTTTTTGTATAATTCGGCGAAAACATTTCAAAAAAACTCGCGCTTTTGCGTTCTAAAAGCACCGTTCTTATTTCTTCGACCTTGTCTTTTACCGTAAAAACTTCCTTCGGAATCTCTTTAAGGATATTTGCCTGCCGAGTTTTATCTTCGACTCGCATTAAAAGTTTCGAAAAGGCGTTTATAAGTCCTTCGAGATTGAAATCGCTATATACGATCTTCACTTCGCCAACAGTTTTGTCCGGCTCTTTATAAAACCGCAAAACGTTTTCCTGCTGTTTTAACTTTTCGCTCGCTTCCTTAAATAGTTTGTACTCTTCCAGTTGCCGTATAAGCGCTTGCTCGGCGTCTTCCGCGTTATCTTCAAGCATTTCAATCTTCGGCAAAAGCGATTTAGACTTGATTTCAAGAAGCGTCGCCGCCATATTAAGATATTCGCTGGCCTTGTCCACGTCCAAAACCGAAACACCGTTTATATAGGCTAAAAACTGTTCGGTAACCTGCGAAACGAATATATCTTTTATTTCGATTTTCGCTTCCTTTATAAGGTGCAACAAAAGATCGAGCGGACCTTCAAAGTTAGCAAGTTTCGTCGAATAATCTACAACCGATTCAAATTCAGCCATCAGAAAATCAACCCCCAAAACGCGGTGATCGGTACGCTTATAAGGTTTACGACGTAGCCTATAGCGATGCCGAGTATATCAAGATAATAAACTCCCGTAAAATCCGCGATAAAACTCAATAATATCAACGCGTACAGAACGTAGATGCCATAAGTCCTGTAGTTGTAATAAAATCTATCTCTGCGCTTTACAAAACAATCGATTATGCGATACCCGTCAAGCGGAAATATCGGGATAAGATTGAACACGAAAAAAACAAGACTTAAAGTTACGACGTAATAAAGCGTAGACTGTAAAACCGTAGTAAACAGCCCGAATTCGGGTACGTATTGCGATAAGTAAAAAAGCGGCAAAAATAAAAACGCGGTTATATAATTTGCCGTAATTCCCGCGGCTGACACAAGAAAACTGTCGAGTTTATATCGCTTGAAATTCGTGGGATTTACCGGAACGGGTTTCGCCCAACCGAATCCCGCCACGACAAACATTATAAGTCCCAAAACGTCAAAATGTGCCAAAGGATTAAGCGTGTACCTACCGCTCATACGCGGCGTATAATCTCCGGATTTATCGGCGACGAACGCGTGGGCGAATTCGTGCAAAGGAAGAACTATTATAAGCGCGAGAAATACGGAAATATACCTTACGATTCTATCTATCATTTCGATTTATATTATTTCTTTTGTTAATAATTATATAATATAAACGTAAAAATAGCAAGAAAAAACGCCTGATTTACAAGCGTTTATATTTCGTCGGTAACTTATGCGCTACACGTCGTTGCGAACGATATCGTCAAAATTCTGTTTTTTAACGCAAAGATAGGATTTCCCGTTTTCGACCATCACGACGGGCGGAATAAAATTGCGGTTATAATTGCTCGCCATAGAATAATTGTAAGCGCCCGTAGAAAGTACGGCGACGATTTCGCCTTCGCGCATTTCGGGCAAAAGAACGTTTTCCGCTATAATGTCGCCGCTTTCGCAACATTTACCCGCAACAGTATATTTTACCTTCGGTTTTTCGTTAAGTCTTTCGGCCGCCAAAACGGTATATTTTGCCTGATAGAGCGCAAATCTCGGATTTTCAAACATCCCGCCGTCGACGGAAAGATAATTTTTAAGTCCCGATATTTTTTTGACACGTCCCACGGTGTAAAGGGTTATTCCCGCTTCGCCTACTATCGACCTACCCGGCTCTAAAATAAGGTAAGGTTTTTCAATATGTTTTTTCGCTGCGCAAGCGTTAAGATTGTCGCAAATCGTTTTTATATAATCGGCGTAGTCGACGACGGTGAATTTCGGGTCGCTATCGGTATAATATATTCCGAATCCGCCCCCGAGATTCAGCGTAGTAAGTTTTGCACCGAAAATTTCCGAAACCTTTTTATAATAATCGGTCATTTTATCGACCGCTATTATAAACGACGTTTTTTCGAATATCTGCGAGCCGATATGGCAATGAAGC
>ONQV01000006.1 GCA_900320065.1 uncultured Eubacteriales bacterium
GTCGTCTTTTCAATCATTTTCGGCGTGATGTGGATGATAACGAGCGGAAATTTCGCACGCGATACGCAAAATTCCTTAAACGAAATCGAACGACAGTATTCGGCGGATAAGACCGCTAAATTTTTCAAACCCGTTATAATCGCGGAATACAGCGGTAACCCGAAATACCTTTATTGCGACGAAAAATATTCGGAAGAAGAAAGGAACGAAATAGTCGAATACGCTTTTTCGCACGATACGGAAACGGGTAATTCCGGCGACGCTTACTTTATGAAAAAAAAGCAAGGCGCGCAAAACGTACTCTACGTCGTCGATATGAGCGTGGAAGCGGAGATGTTCCGCTCGGCACTGCTTAAAACTTTCATATTGCTTTCGGCGTCCTTCGTTGCGCTCGGACTTATCGTGTGGGGGCTTTCGGCAAAGGTCTTTGAACCTATCCGCTATATTCTTGCGAAGCAAAAACAGTTTATTTCCGACGCCAGCCACGAACTAAAAACGCCCGTGTCGATAATTTCGGCAAACGCAGACGTAATTAAGAACGAAAACAACGCGCAGTACGTTGACAGTATAAAAAAACAGGTCGAAAGACTTAACTTTTTGGTCAGCGACCTTCTTACCCTTGCCCGTCTTGACGAAGGCAACGTCAAAAGTATTACGGAAAAATTTAATCTTTCCGACGAAGTTACCCAAATCGCCCTATCCTTCGACGCCGTTGCGTTCGAGAAAGGCAAAACGCTTGACTGCGACGTGGCGCCAAACGTCGTTTACGAAGGCGCGAAGGACGACGTAAAGAAAATTTTAAATATTCTTTTGGACAACGCGGTAAAATATTCGGCGGACGGCGGGAATATAATAGTTTCGCTCAAAAAAACGGGTGCTAAATGCCAACTTTCGGTGTTTAACGAGGGCAGCCTTATTCCCGAAAAAGATGCGGAAAAGATATTCGAGCGCTTTTACCGCGGCGACCTTTCCCGTTCGCGGGAATCGGGCGGAAACGGACTGGGGCTTTCGATAGCGAAAAGTATCGCCACCGCGAATAAGTGGGATATTTCCGCAGTTTCCGTTTACGGAAAAAGCATGACGATAACTTTAACTTTATAAAAATTGCACAAGGAAAATATTATGGCAGATTTAACGAACGTAGTAAACGTAGGCATTAGCGACGAAAGCGTTACTCTTTTCGAAGCACAGTACAAAGTAAACGGTATGGCGTACAATTCGTACTTAATTAAGGACGAAAGAACCGCCGTTTTGGACACCGTAGACCTTCGCTACGGCGAAAAATGGATAGAAAATATAAAGGCGACGGGCAGTATTCCCGACTATCTTTTTATAACGCATATGGAACCCGACCACTCGTCGAATATCTTGCGTTTTACGAAAGAATTTCCGAACGCGAAAATCGTGGCGAACGCCAAGGCGTTTTCTATGATAAAAAACTTTTTCGGCACGGATTTTGCGGACAGAAAAATCGAAGTAAAGGACGGCGAAACCTTTTCGCTCGGGCAACGCGAACTTTTATTTTTAGCCGCGCCGATGGTGCACTGGCCCGAAGTACAGATGATTTACGATAAAACGGATAAAATTCTGTTTTCCGCAGACGCGTTCGGGCGTTTCGGCACGGGCGAGAAATCAAGAGACTGGGCGGGCGAGGCGCGCCGTTATTACATAGGAATAGTCGGAAAATACGGTATGCAGGTGCAAGCGGTATTAAAAAAGGTCGCCGCTTTGGACGTTGAAGCCGTCTGCCCCTTGCACGGCGAAATTCTGACCGAAAATTTAGAGTATTATATCGGGCTTTACGATAAATGGTCGTCTTTCGCCCCCGAAGAAAAAGGCGCGGCGATATTCTACACTTCCGTTTACGGCAATACCGAAAAGGCGGCTTTAAGATTAGCTGACGAAATAGCGGCGATTTCCGGCAAACGCCCGCCGTTATTTAACCTTTCCGCCTGCGATATGGCGGAAGCGGTAGCGGCGGCTTTCAGGTTTTCGCATATAGCGCTTGCGACGACTACTTACAATATGGATATTTTCCCGTTTATGCACGACTTTATCGCAAGACTCGTCGAACGCAATTTCAAAAACAGAAAAATCGGACTTATCGAAAACGGCTCGTGGGCGCCGAACGCCGTAAAGGTTATGACCGCACTGCTCGAACCTTGCAAAGATATAGTTTTCTGCGAACAAAAAGTCAAAATATCGTCGGCTATGACCGAACAAAATTTAAATGAAATAAAAGCGCTCGCAAAAAAACTTACCGAATAAAACGTTATTAAAAATCAAGCGGCGGCAAGAAAATTCTTGCCGCCGCTTGATTTAATCCGAATACTTTATTTGCCTTTAACACGCCCTAGTTCCATATTGTCCTTATTCCTGTCGCGTAAGGTCTTTTCGGCGCTTGGTTTATCTTCGTAGCGGTAGTCTTCGCCGAACTTATTTATATATCGCTCGATAACCGCGTGGGACGCGACCTGATCGGGTCTCGCGTTCACCTGTTTCTGATATTTAAAATACATAGCGTCGTCAGGCATAGAGTTGATATCGGTTATTTCCGTCTTATTGCCCGTATTGCGCACGGTAGCCATTACTTCGCGCACGTACTCCTTATTCTCGTGAAGTTTTACTATCTGCGGGAACTCCGCACCGTAACGGAACAATTGCCACCACTCCCTTCCTTCATACTTGTACAAAAGGTCGGACGCGATCTTCAAATGATTTAACTCTTGCTCCAAATGCAATTCGTATATATCCTTTATACGCCCGTCCGTTTCCGTTTCCACGAGCGAAAGATAGACGTAACACTCGGTATATTCGTGCATTACCCAACTTTCCAAAAAGGTACAGGAAGGGTCTAAAAGCGAACCGTATCCCGAAACGTGCTGTTCTTCTATCATCGCTATTTCGGAATAGAGTTTTCTGCCGAGTTCGCTATGATAAAAATTGCCTAAATTCATATAAAAATTCATAGTTTGCTGTTCCGCGGCGGTTATTATCATGGTGTTAAGTCTTGTCGTCAAATCGTCCTGCCAACAATTGATATAACGGCGGATATCGTCGTGCGGGTGGCGGTGTTCCGCTATCGTCGGACGCCCGGGAGTTATCTCCGTATAATACCCTACGAGTTTGTCGCCCTTTACCCCTTCTTCCATATCGAGAAGGTCGGAAAATCTGTAAAGGTGGTCGAAATCTTCTAAAAGCGCGAAATCGAGTTGCGCTTTGACGAAAGGATTTTTTTCCTTCTTCGCAAGGTCTGCGGTAAGGTCAACCGCAATTTGTTCGTAGGCAATCGTCGTTTCGAGTATCGTTTCGTTAATGGGTTTCAGCGACGAAAGGCGTTTTTGCTGTTGCTGTTCCTGCCGTCTTACTTCCGCGGCGGTGCGACGTATCTCGTTATTCAAACAATGTCGGTTAAGTTGATGCAAAAAAGATACCGCCTCGAATTCCGTACCGTTCGCTAATATGGTTCGCGTTTTCGTGTACGGTGAAGCGGCTTTTTTGTCGTAAGGTTTTGGGCAAAGCGCTTTCCAGTTTTCAAAAGCGACTTTTCCCGTTTTGGGCATTTCTTCAAACGGATTCATAAATCGTTCTCCTTGTTTTTTAAGATAACGAATTTATTGCCGCAGAAAAATTTTTTATACCCCGTCGCTTTCGCTTTTTTTAAGTTTTGCGGTTTTCGTCTTGCGCCTTATAAGAAAAATTATGAAAAACACGGCGACAGCCGTAAGATAACCCGAAAAATCTATCAGCACGTCGGTAAACGCCGCACCCCTGTCCGAAAGACATTGCAATCCTTCGTCCACCGCCGCAACGAATAATCCGTACGGTAAAATATGCAAATACCCTTTAAAATTCTCAATTTTAAGCGCTATAAAAAGTAAACAGAATTCCACGCCCAAAAGTAAAAACTCAGAAAAATGCGCCCATTTTCTTACACCGTGATGAGTTACGGGCACTACGTCTTTACCGAAAACGGTATCGGTAACTTCTTTTACGGTTTCATAAACTTTCCCCGAACTTTCGGAAGACTGCACCTGCGACTTTAAGGAATTAGACCATATAAACGCCACGGTCAGCACGATACACGCCGCTATTATACCTACGGCTATTTTTCTCTTTACGTTCAATTTCCACCCTTAAAAATTATTCCCTGTTATATTTCAACGAAAAATCGTAAAGCCTTTTTGCCGATTCTTCCGTAAAATCTTCCTTATTTAAACGCACCGCCCAGTTCTGCGCTTTGACCGTCCCCGGTGTGTTTATCCTGTATTCCGTACCCTTTTTAAGAACGTCATGCATAGGCACGATAAATAAGTCCGCCTTGCACGCAAATCCGAGTTCTATGCACGCATCCGCTAATTCGTCAACGGTTTGGGCTGGTAAATTCAGCGCGAAAACTTTAATGCTGTTTTTAACGCCCGAAACGAAGTTGTTTTTATCCCACTCCGAAGCGGCGGACAAATACCCGATAAGAGTGTCGTTATCGTGCGTACCCGTGTAGCACACCGAATTTTTCTCTATACGTTCGGGCAAATACAGGTTGTCCTTTTCGCCGTTGAACGCGAAAAGCAGTATCTTCATCCCCGCGTAGCCCGTCTTTTTTAGGAGTTCTCTGACACCGTCGTCGATAATTCCTAAATCTTCCGCTATAATGCGTGAACCCGATACCTTTTTATGTATCGCGGCAAAAAGTTCGTCGGACGGCACTTTCACCCACTCGCCGATTTTAGCGTTTTCAGCCCCGAACGGCACTTCGTAAAACCTATCCAGCCCGCGGAAATGGTCTATCCTTATATAGTCGAACTTTTTGAGTTCGCGCGCGATACGTTCCGTCCACCAATAAAAGCCGTCTTTTTTAAGAACGTCGTAGTCGTAAACGGGATTGCCCCAGAGTTGCCCGTCCTGAGAGAAATAATCGGGCGGCACGCCCGCGACCTTCTTCGGCGTAAAATCGCCGCTTAATTTAAATATGGACGGATTTTCCCACACGTCCACGGAATCTAACGCGCAATAAAGGGGCAAGTCCCCGAAAACGCTTATTCCGTTCGAGTTTGCGTAATCTTTAAGCGCAAACCACTCCCGTTCCGCTTCGAACTGTGTAAACTGCCAGAAATCCACTTCTTCGGCGTAATCCGCGTGAAAAGCGTCGAGAGCCGCCTTATCGCGGTATTTATAACGGTCTTCCCACTCGTAAAAATGCTTTTGTCCCGAAGCGTATTTTAAAGACATATAAAGGGCGTAATTATAAAATCTGCCGCTTTTTTTGAACTTTAAAAATTCCGCGTCGTCTTTATCGAAACGCGAAAAGGCTTTTTTAAGCAGCGGAAGCCTGACGGAATACAAAAACCCGTAATCAACTACGTTCCCTTCCGTCTTGCAAAAGTCCGTTTCTTCCTTCGTCGCAAGCCCCTTTTCCAGCAATATTTCGGGACTTATAAAATACGGGTTGTACGAATACGAACACACCGACGAATAGGGCGAGTTTCCGTACCCCGTCTGCACGAGCGGAAGTATCTGCCACACGCTTTGCCCCGCTTCTTTTAAATAATCTATAAAATCTTTTGCGCTCTTCCCGAAATCGCCTATTCCGTACTCGGACGGGAGCGAAAACACGGGCATTAAAATTCCGCTTTGTCTTTTCATTTTTTAAGTCTTTTTTATTTCGGTAAAAACGGGGCTGCCGCCGAGAAAGCCGAAAGCCCCGAAAACGTCAGAATACTATATACGCTTCTCTCTCCGCGCCGACGGAAACGTACTTTATCTTCGCTTCCGTGATTTTCTCTATAAACGCGATATAATCGAGCGCTTCTTTGGGCAAATCTTCCTTTTTGCGACAGCCGCTTATGTCCTTTTTCCAGCCTTTAAGCGTCTTTAACACGGGTTTATAGTCGTTAAGATGCTGCGGGAAGGGGAAATCGGTAGTCTGCTTTCCGTCCTTTTCGTAAGCCACGCAGACTTCTATCTCGTCCATATCCGACAGAACGTCGAGTTTTGTGAGCGCAATCTCGTCCGCGCCCTGCATCCTTATGCCGTACTTGCTCGCCACCGCGTCGAACGGCCCCACTCTTCTCGGTCTTCCCGTCGCCGCGCCGTATTCGCCGCCCGCCTTTCTCAGCGTTTCCGCTTTTTCGCCGAAATATTCCACGGTGAAAGGTCCTTCGCCCACACAAGTCGAATAGGCTTTCATAATACCTATCGAAAGGTCTAACTTGTGGTTGGGTATCCCCGCCCCGATAGGCGCGTAAGCCGCTATCGAGTTCGACGAACTCGTATAAGGATATATACCGAAATCTATGTCGCGAAGCGCGCCGAGTTGGGCTTCGAACATAATCTTTTTGCCCTTCTTTGCCTCTCTGTCCAAATATAAACTCACGTCGCAGATAAACGGCTTTAATATCTCGCCGTATTTTTTAAGGTGTTCCGCCATAGCGTTTACCGAAATCGGTTCGCCGCCGTAAACCCCCGCGACGGTAAGATTTTCCCACTCGACGATATCCGCAAGGCGTTCTTTTAATGCGTCCATATCGAAGAGTTCGCCCATGCGAAGGGATTTTTTCATATATTTATCGCCGTAAGAAGGCGCTATGCCGCGGCGGGTCGAACCGAATTTTTTGTCCGAAAGCCTTGCTTCTTCCAAACAGTCGCGTTCGACATGATAAGGCATACATATCGCCGCCTTGTCGCTTATTTTAAGGTTTTCGGGCGTGATTTTAATCCCCGCGTCCGTGAGCCTTCCCATTTCTTCGACAAGGTGCTTTACGTCTATCACCATGCCGTTACCCATCACGTTTACCACGTCTTCGCGCAGTATCCCCGACGGCAAAAGGTTTAATATGAACTTGCCGCGTTCGTTTATGACAGTGTGCCCCGCGTTATTGCCGCCCTGATAGCGACAAACAATATCGTAGTCCGAACTCAAAAGGTCTACCATTCTGCCCTTGCCTTCGTCCCCCCAGTTTATGCCGGAAATCGCAGTTAACATTTTCTCTCCTTGTACAGTTAAATTTTTACGAAAAAATTATGCAACATTTTTTCGTTTTTGTCAATCCTTTCCCTATCTTAAAAAAGTATTTAGATATTAATAATTCTTATAGTCCGAAACCGCCGTCCACGGAAAAATCCTGTCCCGTGATAAAATCCGCTTTTTCGCTTGAAAGGTAATAAACAAGTTCCGCAACGTCTTTCGGCTCGCCTATTTTACGGGCGGGCGTATCGAGTGCGAGTTCTTGAATTTCTTTTTCGGAAAATCTTGCGTTCATTTCGGATTTAATAACCCCCGGGCAAACGCAGTTTACGGTAACGCCCGACGGCGAAACTTCCTTGGCAAGCGCTTTCGTAAGCCCGATAAGCGCCGCTTTGGAAGCGGAATACGCCGTTTCCATACTCGCGCCGACCTTCCCCCACACGGAAGATACGAACACTATCCTGCCCCTTTCTCTTTTTATCATTTCGGGAAGGCACAGTTTGGCGAGTAAATATCCCGCGCGCACGTTTACGTTAAAAATCTCGTCCCACTCCGCCGTTTCGGTTTCGGTAAAGAGTTTATATAAACCCACGCCCGCGTTTAAGATAAGCGCGTCCACGTGCCCGAAATTCTTTTCCGCAAAGCCGTAAAGCGCGCGAACTTCGTTTTCGTCTTTTAAGTCCGCTTTTACTCCGAAAAATCTGTCCTTAAAACGGGTTTCGAGCGCTTTCGCCTTTTTTTCGTTTCTGTTAAAACCGCCTATCACGAAATAGCCGTTTTCTATAAACTTTTCGACCGCCGCCGTGCCTATCGCGCCCGTTGCTCCCGTTATCAACGCAGTTTTCATAACCTACCTTTACAAATAAAAATACCTGCAAACGCTCGGCTTGCAGGTATGACCGTCCTATATTCAGCCCTTAACGCGCTCCATATATTCGCCCGTTCTGGTATCAACTCTTATGAGTTCGCCTTCGTTTACGAACATAGGTACTTGGATTTTCGCGCCCGTTTCCAAAACCGCTTCTTTCGTCGCGTTGGTCGCGGTGTTGCCCTTGACCGACGGGTCGGACTGCACTACGCGGAGTACCACGAAGTTTTCGCATTCGACCGAGAACGCCGCACCCTTGTAGAATTTAACGACTACGGGGTCGTTTTCCTTGATGTACATCAAAGCGTCTTCGACCTGCTCGTAATTTAAGGGCGTAAGATTGTATTCTTCGTCCATAAAGTAATAGAGTTCGCCGTCGTTATAAGAATAGGTCATATTCTTGGTTTCGATGTGCGCTTCCTGTACCTTTTCGGTGGGGTTCCACGTTCTTTCAAGCACCTTGCCGTCGATAACGTTTTTCATCTTGGTTCTGACGAAAGCCGCGCCCTTGCCCGGTTTAACGTGCTGAAAGTCCACTATCGTCCATACCGAACTTTCGTACTCGAAAGTCGACCCTTTTCTGAATTCACCTGCTTGCATAACTTTTTCTCCTTGAATTATACGTTTTCCGTTTTATTTTTCCGCGCTTATTATCCGCGGTTTTTTGTCGTCCTTAAACAGCCTTTTCGCCTTGCCGTTTTCCATTATACAGGTATCTTCCACTCTTATTCCGAACCTGCCTTCCATATACACCCCGGGTTCTACCGTAAACACCGTACCGTTATCCAAAATATCGCACGATTTCGGCGACAGAAAAGGACTTTCGTGAATTTCAAGTCCTACGCCGTGCCCCAAAGAGTGCGTAAAATATTCTCCGTATCCGCGCGCTTTAAGTAAATCCCGCGCTATCTTGTCCGCGGCTTTTCCGCTCATCCCCGCGTAAATTTCTTCTTCCGCTTTAAGGTTTGCGGAAAGAACCGCGTCGTACGCTTTCAAAAACCCGTCGTCGGGTTCTCCGAAGAACGCCGTCCGCGTTATATCCGAACAATACCCGTTTACTTTGCAACCCGTATCGATTAAAACGACCTGATTTTCAATAAGTTTCGCGTCGCCCGTTTCGTGGTGCGGTACGGCGGCGTTTTTACCGAAAGCGACTATCGTATCGAACGCCGCGCCTTCGCCGCCAAGCGCCGACATACTGTCTTCCACGAACTTTTTAAGTTCCTTTTCGGTCATCCCTTCGTAAAGACGGGAAAACGCGTCGTTTACCGCCCGTTCGGCAATAGCGCAGGCATTTTTTATACTCTCCGTCTCGCTCTCGTCTTTAACGCGGCGAAGCGCGGTCAACTCTTCCGAACAGTCGACAAACTTCACGCCGCCGAAACTTTTTCTATATTCTTCGCACTCCGAAAGCGTGGTGCGGGTATAGTCGATATAAACCGTTTTAACGTTTTGCGCTTTGATTTCCGCCGCTAAATCGTCTATACTTTTATAAACCCGCGGCGTAATTTTCGCCTTTGAAATTTTATCTTTCGCGGCGGAATAATACCTTAAATCGGTAAAATAGACGGGCTTTTCGGCGATAAGAAGAAAGCCTTCGGCAATATCCGTGCCGCTGAAATAACGCCTGTTTAGTCTATCCTTGAAAAGATAACATTTTCCGTCTATTACGGACAGTTTATCGATACGCATTTTTATTCTAACAAAATTTTACGTTTAAGTCAATTATTGTAATATATTTTACGCATTTTTACAGCGTCTATATCCTGCGTTCCCGCCGATTCGCACACTATATACGGCTCTAACCCGAGTTTTTTTAAGGTTGCGGCAAGCGGCGGAAATTCCGGTCCGTAAACGGTATCGTCGAAAGTAAGATGCCTTATCTCGCCGCGGGCTGAATATTCTATCTTTGAAAAATGAACGTGAAAATTCTTCATCCGCTCATACCCCAAGCCGTCTGTCATATACCTTAAAAGCCGCTCGTAGTCTTCTTCGGTTTTAAGACTGCCCTGCTCTCGCGCGTTGACGTGTCCGAAGTCCACGCACGGCGTAAACACCTTGTCGGTTTTACAGAACTCGGTTATTTCTTCCACCGTGCCTATCTGCGCTATCTTTCCCATAGTTTCTGGGCAAAATTTAACGTTTTCCAGATTTTCTGCGTAAATCCTTTCGCAAAGCGCTAAAAAACGGGTTTTTGTAAGGCGAACGGCTTCTTCGCGGGTAGCTTTCCCTTGGCTCGCGGGGTGAAAAACCACGCGGTTACCGCCTAAAAGTACTACTTTCTTCGCGGAATTTATTATATAGCCTATGGACTTTTCAGCCATCTCTTCGTCGGGGTTAGCAAGGTTTATATAATACGGCGCGTGAACGCTTATTTCCACGCCTGCGTCCCTAAAAGCTGCGGCAAGTTCGACGGCTTTCGCGTCCGACATATTCACGCCCCTGCCGAAAGAATACTCGAAACAGTCAAGCCCCAGATTTTTTACCCATTTTGCGGAATCTTCGGATTTAGTGTATCCCGCGTCAAAAAACGCCTGCGAATTTCCGCTCGGTCCGAATTTTATCAAACCCATCACCCTTCAATTTAATTTTTGTCGGACTTTGCACTTTCCAAATCCAACGCTAGTTGTTTTTTAAGTTCTTCTTCGCTGAAAAACTTGCGTATCTCTCGCAGATAACGGTCGAAAAACAAGGTTATCCGTTTACCGTAAAGGTCGCCCGTAAAGTCCGCGATATGCGCTTCTATCACCGTGTCCGTGCCGCCGAAAGTGGGGCGCGAACCGAAGTTTATTATCGCGTCCTTTAACTCGCCGTTTAATATAACGTGTCCCGCGTAAACGCCTTCGCGGACGGGCTGTTTGTGTTTTTCGAGTTTAAGGTTAGCGGTCGGAAAACCGAGCGTAGTGCCCACGCCGCGGTCTTTTACCACCGTTCCCGAAACCGAATACGGTCTGCCTAAAAGCGCGTTGGCGTTTTTAAGGTCGCCCGCCGCAAGTAAAGTCTTGATGCGCGAAGTGGAAACTTTTTTACCGTCTTCGTCGACCGTGTCGACGACTTTTAAAACCTGCGAATTCGCTTCCGCGTGTTTTTCAAGGTCTTCCACCGTGCCTTTTGCGAATTTGCCGAATTTGTAATCCGAGCCGCAGACGTAGCCCTTTATGTCGAATTTGCGGTTTATCCAGTTCAGAAAAGCGAGTTTCCCCATAGAAAGAAAATTGAAATCCACCTGTTGAACGAATACTTTGTCTATGCCTATTTCGCCAAGTATCTCTTTTCTTTCTTCCAGAGAATAGACGAATTTATCGTCCCTGCGGGACAGCATAGCGCGGAGATTTCCGCCGAAAGTAAACACCGTTACGCTTGCAGACAATTCTTTTGCGAGCGACTTCGCTTCTTCGATTACCTTTCTGTGCCCCAGATGTACGCTGTCGAAATATCCGAGCGCAACCACCGTCGGGGTCAAATCTTTACCTGACATACGCTTTTATTTTCAACCGTCCTTCCTTTGCTTCTCCTATTCCCCAAAACTCTTCGCCGTTATACACTCTGTAAACGCCGTCCTTAAAACCGTAATCTTCGTACACGCCGTCGAGAATTTTTTTAGCCTTTATTCCGTCTAACGTAAGTTTTTCATAGTCTACCGCGAAATCCGCGGGAATAATATATTTTTCAGGGTCTTTCGCCGCCGACAGTTCTTCTGCCGTTACGGCGCTCTCTATCGTAAACTTGCCGCTTTCCGTTCGGGTAAGCGCGCTCATTACGGCAAGCGAACCCGTCGCCGCCCCTAAATCCCGTGCGAGCGAACGGATATACGTCCCGCCCTTACAGGTAATTTCAAATTCGTACTCGTTTTCAGAAATTTGCCCGACGAGCGAAAACGCGGTTATTTCGACCGTTTTCGGCGGGAGCGAAAACGCTACGCCGCGACGGGCGAGTTGGTAACCCCTTTTGCCGTCCACGCATTTTGCCGAAAAGTTTGGCGGTATCTGGTCGATTTTTCCCGTAAACTTACCCAAATTCGCGATTATTTCGCTTTCCGTCGGAATAACTTTCGTCCTTTCTTCCGTCCTGCCCGTAATGTCGAGCGTATCGGTCGAAACGCCGAATAAAAACCGCGCGCGGTAAGTTTTCGTTTTATCTAACAGATACGGAAAAAGCCGCGTGGTCTTTCCGAGTCCGACGGGCAGAACCCCCGTAGCCAACGGGTCTAACGTTCCCATATGCCCGCAAGGTACTTTGAACGTCCTTTTCACCGCCGCAACGCTCGACGCCGACGACTTCCCCGCCGCTTTATCTATGTTGATAAAACCTGTCATTTCAATCTTCTAAATATTTGCCTATCGCGACGACTAATCTGTCCACCGCGTCTTCGTAATCGCCCGTTATCTTACAGCCGCTCGCGAGTTTGTGCCCCCCGCCGCCGAAAACGGCCGCCACGGCGTTTACGTCCGCACCCTTCGAGCGAAGGCTTATCTTAAACTTATTACTGTCCGTTTCCATAATGCAAGCGCCTATCTCCACGCCGTTTATTCCCATCACGAAGTCGATAAACCCTTCGGTTTCGTCCTGATAAGCGCGGGTTTCGGCAAAATCTTTAAGTCTTACCGTCGCCACCGCCGCCCTGCCGTTATAAAAATAACGGATTTTAGACATCGTTTTGCCGAACAGTTCCGCGCGCTCTTTGGTCTGGCGTGTAAAAGTCTCGTAGTAAACGGTATTCATATCCGCGCCGAGTTTAACGAGTTCGCCTGCGGTGAAAAAGGTTTCCGCCGTTACGTTTTTATGGCGAAAACCGCCCGTATCGGTTACAACGCCCATCGCGAGAAGGTTTGCTATTTCGGGCGTTATATCCGCCTGCATTTCCTTTATAACAGCAAAAATATTCTCGGAATTGCTCGCCTTGTCTATAACTAAATTTATCTTCGCGTAGCGGGTGTTTGAAATATGATGGTCAATGGAATAGGTGTTTTTATGCTTTGTAAACGCCGCCGCAAAATCCCCCAAACGGGTGATTTCCGCATTGTCCGACGCTAAAAGAGCGGAAAATTCCGAAAAATCGCCCGAATAGTCTTTGATGATTTTTCTCGGTTCTTCTAAAAAAGAATACTTCTGCGGAACGGGGTCGGAACAAAAGACTTCCGAGTTTATCCCTTTAAATTGAAGCGCTTTTTTCAACGCGCACGCCGAACCTATTGTGTCGCCGTCGGGACGGGCGTGGCAGAATATCGCGACGCTCGTTTCTTTAAGAAGTTTTTCGGCAATTTCTTTTACCGTTATCACTTTTTCTCTCCCTTCTCTATTTCCGCAAAAATCTTATTGATTTTATCGCTGTATTCCATAGACCCGTCCAAAACAAAAGAAAGTTCGGGCACGGTGCGTATCCGCATACTCCCGCCGAGTTCGTGCCTTATCCTTTTAGCGTTTTTACATATCGCGTCGAAAGTCTTTTTCTGTTTTTCCTTATCGGTAGAAAACACGCTGACGAAAACTTTGGCATACGAAAGGTCGCGACTGACGTCCACCTTCATCACCGAAACCATTTCGGTTATTTCGGGATCGTTCAGCCGACGCGTTATTATCTCGTATATTTCTTTTTTGAATTCGCTGTTAAGCCTGTCCGTTCTCGGAACGGAACTGCCGTGTCCTTTCATATTACTGTTTTTCTTCTATCTGATAGCACTCTATAAAGTCGCCGACTTTGATGTCGTTGAATTTTTCGATGGAAATACCGCACTCGAAACCCTGCGAAACTTCCTTTACGTCGTCCTTAAAGCGCTTTAACTGCAACACGTTGCCTTCGGTTATCATTACGTCGTCGCGGTAGATGCGAAGTTTGCCGCTGCGCAATATCTTGCCTTCCGTTACGTAACAGCCCGCGACCTGACCTACGCCCGAAATCTTGAACACTTCCCTGACTTCGGCTTTGCCGAGATAGGTCTCGGAAATCTTGGGCGCAAGCATACCTTTAAGCGCCTTTTCGACGTCTTCTATCGCTTCGTAAATAACTCTGTACAGTTTGATGTCCACGCCGCTGCGTTCCGCTATCGTTTTCGCGTTCGCGTCGGGACGCACGTTAAAGCCGATTATTATCGCGTTGGAAGATTCCGCAAGCATGATATCGCTTTCCTTTATAGCGCCCGCCTGCGCGTGTATGACGTTGACCTTGACTTCTTCGTTAGAAAGTTTTTCGAGCGAAGATTTCACCGCTTCGACCGAGCCCTGAACGTCCGCTTTAACGATTATGTTTAAGCCCTTCATTTCGCCTTCGGCAATTTTATCGAACACGTCGTCCAAAGTAACCTTCGCCGCCGCTTTTATCATATTCTCGCGCTCTTTGTTCTTTCTCTCTTCGGCGACGAGTTTCATAAGTTTATCCTGTTCGACCGCGTAGAGAATATCGCCCGAATTCGGCACTTCGTCAAGCCCCATAATCGAAACGGGTATCGACGGTCCTGCGGAAGTAACTTTTCTGCCCTTGTCGTCGGTCATAGCGCGGATCTTGCCCGTTACCGTGCCGACTATTACGTTATCCGCGACTTTCAGCGTGCCGTTCTGGATAAGAACGGTCGCGATAGGACCTTTCGACGCGTCGAGTTTCGCTTCTATGACGACGCCCTTCGCTTTGCGGTCGGGGTTGGCTTTAAGGTCCTTTATTTCCGCGACTAAATTTATGCTTTCCAAAAGCCCGTCGAAGCCTTCGCCCGTCTTTGCGGAAACGGGACAGATTATCGCGTCGCCGCCCCAGTCTTCGGGCAATAAGCCGTGTTCGGTCAGTTGCTGTTTTACCCTTTCGATATTCGCTTCGGGCTTATCTATCTTGTTTACCGCGACGATTATGGGAACGTCCGCCGCCTTCGCGTGGTTTATCGCTTCTATGGTCTGCGGCATAATGCCGTCGTCTGCCGCGACTACAAGTACCGCGATATCCGTCGCCTGTGCGCCGCGCGCGCGCATAGCGGTAAACGCCGCGTGCCCCGGAGTATCGAGGAAAGTTATCTGGTTTCCGTTTACCGTAACCGTGTAAGCGCCTATATGCTGGGTTATTCCGCCCGCTTCGCCTGCGGCTACGCTGGTTTTACGGATCCTGTCAAGTATAGAAGTCTTGCCGTGGTCGACGTGTCCCATTACGGTAACTACGGGCGGACGGCGAACGAGTTTTTCGTCCGCTTTCGCTTCGTCTTCGAATCCCGCGGACAACACGTCTTCTGCCGTCTGTTCGAGTTTAAGTTCGAGTTCCACGCCGATATCGTCCGCGATAAACGCCGCCGTGTCGAAATCCACGGAGTCGTTTATAGTCTTCATAATGCCTTCTTTAAACAGGCGTTTGGTTATTTCCGCCGCGGTGATGCCTATCTTTTCGCTTAAAACTTTAAGCGGGATTATCTCGGAATTTACAACCGCTTTTTCTATCTTTATAACGGACGCCGCCGACTGTTCTTTGGTTTTCTTCACGGGGCGGAATTTTCTGTACCCCGTCTTATTCTCGTCGAAGTCGTCCACGCTTATGCTGTTTTTAATGAGCGCGCGCTTATTCAGCGTCTTTTTCTCTTCGTAATTCTTCTCGCCTTTGCCCGCGTTCTTCTTTCCGAACCCGCCGCGCTTATCTTCGGTGGGAATAACGGGCGGCGCAACGTAAGTCGCCTGCGGGCGACGGGCTGCGCCCGTCCCCTTAAAGTCGGGCTTTTTGCCGAAAGGCTTATCGGAAGGCGTAAACGTTCTCTTCGGTCTGTCCGCGCTCGGGTTACTTGCGGGCACGAATTCCCTACGCACGATAAAGGAAGGCATTTTTCTTTCTTCCTTCGCTTGCGGCGCGGGGGGTTCTTCCGCGGGTTTTTCTTCCGCCGCGGGGACTTCGGTCGCGCGCGTTTCGACTTTCGCCGTTTCCTGCGCTTGTTCCGCGGGCTTTTCTTCTACCGCGGGAACTTCGGGCGCGTTATCGACCGCAACCGCCTTTTCTTCGGCTTGTTGTTTCGAGATCTCTTTTTCGGCAAGAAGCGCCGCTTCCGCCGCTTTCCGCGCCGCGATTTCCGCGAGTTTACCGTCGACTGTCGAGATAAAATCTTTTATCTTCTTTTCGGTGTCGGCAAACCCGTTTTTAAGCGCGGGAAGTCCGCTGTCTTTTAAAATGTCGGCTATTATCTTAATATTGTCTACCTGCATTTTTTTCTCTGCCATATTTTTCTCCGTTTACGTCAGATAAGTTTTCGTCGATTAAATTTCTATTTCTTTAAAATCGGGCGCGGCGTTTTCCGCGACCGCTTTTGCGAGCGAAAAGTCCGTGATCGCCGCAATTTTTATTCCTTCCTTACGCGCGATATCGGAAAGCGTGCGCGTCTCCGATAAAAGCACCTTGGCACGGTATTTTACCGCGTACTTTTGCGCGAGTTTTTTAGTATTCTCCGCCGCCGTCTTGCATACGAGTATAAGATGCGCCTTTTTAAGCGTTGAAAGCGTATTCGTGCCCGAACGGAATTTACCCGCGCGTATCGCAAAACCTATAAAGGTTTCCGCTTTACTTTTATTTTCCAAAAAACTCCTCCGAAATTTTATCGTAAGTTTCGTCCGATACGGGCATAGAAAACGCACGGTTTAAGAGTTTGCCCTTTTTAAGTTTCGCTATACAGTTTCCGTCGTCGCAGATGTACGCGCCCCTGCCGTTTTTCCTGCCCGTTCTGTCGAGCGAGATGCCTTCTTCGGATTTGACTATGCGGATAAGTTCTTTCTTCGGTTTTACCGCCTTGCACGCTATACAGGTGCGCATCGGAACTTTCTTTTCCATACCGAAATTACTCTTCCCGTGCCGTTTCCGCTACCGTTTCCGCGTTCGCGCCGAGTTCGGCTATCGCCGCACTCTCGCTCTTAACGTCTATCTTCCAGCCCGTAAGACGTACCGCAAGACGCGCGTTCTGTCCGTTTCTGCCGATGGCGAGCGACAGTTTATCGTCGGGAACGACGACCATAGCACTTTCTTCGCCCGTCTGTACGACTTTTACCACGCGGGCGGGCGACAACGCGCGCGAAATGTATTCCAAGGGGTCTTCGCACCACGGGATAATGTCTATTTTTTCACCGCCGAGTTCGGCGACTATCGCGTTTACACGCGCGCCCTTGTTACCTACGCACGCGCCGACTGCGTCCACCGTCGGGTCGTCGCTATATATAGCGATTTTGGTTCTCTGCCCCGGTTCTCTCGCGATATTCTTAATCACTACTACGCCCTGCTTGATTTCGGGTACTTCGTTCTCGAAAAGGCGGCGCACCAACCCGTTAGAAGAGCGCGACACCATGATTTGCGCGTTCTTGCCCGTGTTTCTCACCTTTTTGACGAATACGTTTAAGGACTGGTTGATTTCGTACTTTTCGTTCGGCACTTGGTCTCTGGGCGTCAGCACGCCTTCTATCTGCTGACCGCCGATTTCAACGTAGACGTTGCCGTTTTCTATGCGGCGAACGATACAGGTCATAAGTTCGCCTTCGCGATCTTCGAATTCGTTGACCGTGTTGCTACGTTCGATATCGCGGAGTTTCTGCGTCAAAACCTGTTTCGCGGTCTGCGCGGCGATCCTGCCGAAATCCTTGGATTTTATTTCTTCGGAAACCGTATCGCCGAGTTTATAGGATTTTTTTATTTCCTGCGCTTCTTCAAGAGTTATTTCCTTATCGGCGTCCATAAGTTCTTCGACGACCTTTCTTTCGGCGTAGAACTGTATGGTCTTTTTATCGGGATTGAGTTTGATACGCACTTCGCCGGGAGTCCCCGCCGCCTTTTTGTTGGCGATACTCATAGCGTTTTCCAGTGCGGAAACAAACTCTTCCTGCGAAATGCCCTTGTTCTTTTCGAGTTCTTCGAGTGCAAAAAAGAAGTCCTGATTTATCATGTTTTTTTCTCCTGTTTTATTTAGAAAACTTGATTTTTTTAATTGAAATCTATATATTCGTTGACTTTTACGACGCTTTTAAGGTCGAAAGAAAACGTTTCCTTAACGGTTTTAAGCACTATCCTTTCGCCGTCGTAGGAAATCAGTTCGCCGTCGTAGAACTTTTTACCTTTCACCGCGGCGTAAAGTTTTACTTCCACCTTTTTACCTATATGCGAATTAAAGTCTTCCGCGGTCTTAAACGGTCTGTCCGCGCCCAAACTAGACACGTTAAGAGTGTACGGCTGCCCATACGTCGGGTCTAACTCGTCCAAGGGGTCGAAAATCGCGTTATGCAATTTTTCGCAATCGTCTAAACTCACGCCGCCGGCCTTATCTATGAACACGGTTAAGGCGGGGCTTTTGCCTTGCTTAAATTCCACGTCGGCTACTGCTATCCCAAGCGGTGCGGCGTATTTTTCGCAAAGCGATTTTATCTCTTCCACGGGTTTTATTTTCAAGGCTTTTACCCCCTTACAAAAACTTATGAGAACGGGAAGTCCGTTCTCATAAGCCAGAAAGTCTTAAAAGTACGATAATAATATACCACACTTTATTATTTTTTGCAAGCGTTTTTATAAATATTATGCGTTTTTTAAGCGGAAACGGCGGTTATTTCTTATTTTCGTCGTTTTTGTGCTTTATTTTCATTAGTTCGATAAACGCTTCCGCGGTGGCGTACGCGTCGGAAAGCGCCCTGTGGTGACGGAACGCTATTCCGAAATAATCGGCAATGGTTTTAAGGTCGTGATGGCGAAGCGCGGGCAAAAGCCGTCTTGACATTTCCAAAGTATCCATAACTTTATTACTTACTTCGTAGTCGTTCTCGTTTGCGAACCGCCTTAAAAAACTCGTATCGAAAGGCGCGTTGTGCGCGACTATCACCGAATATTCTATAAATTTAAGAAAATCGGGCAACACCTTGTCTATTTTAGGCGCGTCTTTCACCATTTCGGGGGTTATTCCCGTTATGTCTATTATTTCCTGCGAAATGGGATAATCGGGCTTTACGAGAGTGGTAAACTGTTCGGTAATTTTGCCCTTTTCTATCTTTACCGCCCCTATCTCGGTTATGCCGTTGTTCATAAAGTCCGTGCCCGTCGTTTCAAAGTCGAATACCACGAAAGTCTTTTCGGTAAGTTCTTCGGGCAGAACTTCGTTATAGTTAAACACCGTGCTGACCTTTACGGTGCTTGCGGGTTCGGGGAATACGAGTTTATAGTTTCGCGGCGCGGTCTTCTTGCGCCTGCTTTTTTTAACGAAATCGTCGGGAAAGGTACAACCGTTTATCTTGTCGAAGGTAAAACTTCTCCTGCCGCCGTATTCGCCCAAAGTTCCGCGTGCGATTATCGCGTCGCCCGCCTGCAATCTCTTTATCTTGTCGTAAGTCGTTTTTTTGGAAAAATAAACGCCGCTAAGCGTTCCGGTCGTGTCGTCGATATGGATTATGAAAAACGGTTTGCCGTTTTTGGTTTCGCGCTCCGTTATTTCGGTTATCTTGCCGCATACCGTATGCGTGCCGTCCGAAACGTCTTCTATGTAAACCGCGTTTTCGCCTATCGCGGGGTCGTCTATAACCAAAACGTCCCTTACCTTTATCGTGCGGTATTCTATTTTTTCAAGTTCGCCTTCAAACACTTCTTCGGATAATAAATTTACCGAAACGCTATCGGGTTTTATCTCCGTGCCGCCGGCAAATTCCGAACAGAAATTTTTGGACAGAAACTCGTTGAGTTTTTTAAGCGCGCCGTTTTTGACGACGTATTCCGCGCCGTCTTTCGTTAAACGCAGTTTATACTTGACAAGATTGCCTTCCGTTACCACGGAAATATCTTCCTGCTCCAAAAATATCGACACGGAAGGATAGTTGTCCTTTAAGAACTTAAACGCCGCGCGCACGATAAGGTCGCCGTTAGACACGATCTTCGCTACGTTTACTGTAACGCTCGAAAAAATCCTAGCGGTATTTTTTTCGCAGACGTCTAAAATCTTTTCGCGAAGAGCGGCGTCCACCGCCTTGTCGCATATAAAATTGTAAGTTACGGAACTCTTTTCCTTATCCACTTCAACGGAAGAAAGTTTTAAGTCTTTCAGCCTTTCGTCAAGCCCCGTCAGGGCGGATAAAAATTCCGCGCTGTTTTTTACCGTGTACATTTATCTATCTCCGCAAAAAATTCGCGTTCCAAATCTTCCCTTTTCACCGTTTTAAGTATCTTTCCGTGCGAAAAGATGGCGCAACCGCCCTTTGCCCCCGCAACGCCGACGTCAGCGTCCGCCGATTCGCCTATTCCGTTCACCACGCAACCCATAACCGCTACTTTTATCGGCTTTTTGACGTTTTCCAAATATTTTTCGGTCTTTGCCGCAAACGCCATACAGTCCCACTCGCATCTGCCGCAAGTGGGGCAAGCGACGAGATTTGCGCCGGACGGCGCAAGTTCCAGCGCGGAAAGAATAGTCTTTGCCGCGACGACTTCGCGCACGGGGTTTGCGGAAAGGCTTACCCTTATCGTGTCGCCTATGCCTTTACTTAAAAGCGCGCCGAACGCCGCCGCGTTTTTTATCGTGCCGACGTATTCCGTGCCCGCTTCGGTAACGCCCAAATGCAACGGATACTCGGTCTTTTTCGCTATGTATTCGTAGGCTTTCACGGTGAGCGGCACGCTCGACGCTTTGACCGAAACGACTATATCTTTCACGCCGTATTTTTCAAGAATAGCGACTTGCTTTAAAGCGCTTTCGGCGAGCGAAACTTCGCTTTTACCGTACTTTCCCAAAAACTCTTTTTCTATACTGCCCGTATTAGAACCGACCCGTATCGGAATACGCGCGGACTTCGCCGCTTCCGCGACTTTACGGACGTTTTCTTCGCTACCGATATTCCCCGGGTTTATGCGTATCTTGTCCGCGCCGCCTTCTATCGCGGCGAGAGCAAGCCTGTAATCGAAATGAATATCCGCGACGAGCGGCATCTTAACCGCCTTTTTTATTTCGCGGAAGGCTTTGGCGTCTTCCTTATCGAGTACGGAAAACCGCAGAATATCGCACCCCGCGTTTTCGAGTTCGACCGCTTGGCCGATAGCGGCTTGCGTACAGGTCTTTTCGGTCGCCATGGATTGAACCGCTATTTTAGCGCCGCCGCCGACGGCGACGTTTCCTATCGTAACTTTTTTGCTCATATCGGTTTATATTGTATCACAACTTTAAAAATAAGTAAAGCCCGAAAACGGAAAGACTTTCGTTTTCCGTGTTTCGGGCTGTCCCTTTTATTCGTCCGCAAGCGATCTGTACATATAAACCACGTTTGAATAATAATCGTCGAGATAAATGGCGACTTTCGTGTCGTGCGCTATCTGCTGAAAAGCGGTCAAGGGCGCAAGAGTATCGAAGTACGCACAGACGCAATCGATAGCGTCTTTATAATACCCCATTTCCACGAGTTGGTCTTTGGTGAAGAAATTAGACGCGATATTCATATATCTTAACTCCAAAGAACGCGTGGTGGTTATTATGCTGTTCGCCGCGCGCTGTTCTTTTTCGTCAAGTCCGTTGTTGTACTTAAATATCTCGCGTATAAGTTTGTTTTCGTCGTCCTTTATCTTGTCTTCTTCGGCAAGTATCTCGTAGCTGAATACTTGCGAATAATAAGTGTCCGCGCCGGCAAGGTCGGATTGAAGCCGCGTTATTCTCGCCTGCGCCGCCGCTATCTTTTCGTCGTAACTTGCATCGATCGAAGTTATCTCCGCGGCGAGCGCCGTTTGAAGGTCGGCGATACGGTCTATCACTACGCTGCTTTGGGCGATGCCGCGCTTTACCGCTTCGCGCTCGGCTTTTAAGGTCGCAGCGGCGTAAGATTCTCTCGCGGCGGCTTCGGCGGCGGTCTTTTGCGCGCCGTACAAGGTTACCTTTTCTCCGAGTTCCGCTATCTCGTCGGAAATCTTTTTCTTGTAATTAAGCACCTTTTCCGTCTGCGCGCTTTTTAGCGCGGTCCGCGCCTTCGCCGTAATCTCGGCGGCGGTCATGGGCGTATAAGTCATCCTGTCGAGTTCGAGTTCGTTTAACGTTACGTCCGTATCCGCTTGCCTTTGTATTCTGTAATAGTAAAATATCTGCTGTAATATTTCGTACATTTCGTTTTTTGTGGTCGGTGTGTTGAAAGTCATTTTTATTCTCCGTAAATGATATAGTGTACCGCTAATCGGTACAATTTAAAGTCTTCGCTCGCGTTTTCAAATCCGATCGAAAAACTTTTGCCGTGCACGAAACACGAAACTTCGTTGCACTTTTCGGTAAGCGTGGCGCGGAACACTCCGTCGCCCCGTACTACGATATTCGCGCAACCGCGGATATGCGCTTCCACCCTGCAAACGGACTTTCTTCGGCAACTGCCGAAGTCGTACTCGTCCGAATACTCTGCGGCGACCGTTTCCACGTCCGCTTTCGCGGTAATTTCGTAAAGATAGTCGTCGCCGGATTTCACGGCATAACCGTTAAAAGCGGTATATTCCGTTAAGGTTTGCAAAGTTTCGCGCTCTTTTACCGTATCGTAAACGTAGAGATACGCGGCGTCCCCCGAAGTAAAGGGAAGGACGTAAAGCCCGCCTTTTCCGCCCGCCGTACCGAAAGAAGACACCGCTACGGAAGATATCGCTTCGCCCGTCCGCTTTATTTTTCCGCCAGAGAAAACGCAAAGTCCGTCGCCGCTTATAAAACACACGCGGTCGCCCGTCCCGAAAACCGTGCCCTTTTTAACGTCGAGAGCGAAAGTCGGTACTTTTTCGAGTTTAAACTCGTATTCTTCACCGTAGGGCGTAACGGTATACGCCGCGTGCTCGCACACGACCGAAAGAGTTTTGCCGTCGCCGTAGAGATATAATATCTCTCCGTCCGCCTTATCCGCTTGAATAAAGCCGCCAAAGTCGAGTCCCACGGTAAAATCGGTAAAATCGAATTCTTCGGAAAACTTTATCTTGTCGCCGCTTGAAATAAACAGCCTGCCCGCGAAATACGCGCACGAAGTCCCGTAAGGCACGCCCGTTACGCTTTCCGCTCCGACCTTCGCCGCGACGTCGCTTATAAACAGTACGGTTTTGACGCCGTTTTTTATAACGGGCGCGACTATCGGCGGCACGGCGCTCGTAAACCCCGTGGAAATAAGCGCGTCGTTCGTTATCTTATAAAGCGTACCGTTTAAGCAATAAACGTACGTATCGCCGTCCACGTCGTAGAATTTCACGGGAGTTACGCCGGATACGCTTATCTGCGTCTTTTTAAAGCGCGCTTTAAGCGAAGATTTTACGGCGTCGCCGAATTCACGCTCGAACACGCGGGGTTTATAGGACACCCGCTCGAAATCGTTCATAACCAGCACCTGCCTTTCATTTTCGCACTTTTGGGAAGCGCTATGCGTTCCACTCCCGCGGTATAGCGTTTGCGCCATAAAATCGCTTCTTCGAATCTCCCTTGCGTTACGCAGTATTCCGCGGCGACGCCGTAGCCTAAAAGAGCGGCGGTAACGTCATTTTTAAAACCCACGGAATCGTTTAAACCGTAATTTGCAGGCGCATACTCGTACTCCACCGTATATTCGCCGCCGAACACATTTAAGTATTCGGGAAAAAGTTTAAATTCCGCGTCGTGTCCGAACTGATTTTTGACGGACAGTATGCGGGTAACGTTATGCGTAAGGTTTGCGAAAACTATTTTTCCGTTTGAAGTTTGCACCGTTTCGGCGCAGATCATAGGAATATAGGAAGCCGCAAGTTCCGATATAACGAGATTAGATAGTCTTGTAAGCGAGTCCACGGCGCTCGCCGTCGCTGTGGCGAGCGCAGGAGACGGCGAATCGGAATTAAGATATTCCGTTACGTCGGTAAGATTTAAGAAGGTCGCCGCGCTTTTTATTATGTCTTTGATTGTCATTTATTTACCCCTTTAAGGTAAAAAACGCCGAGCCGAACGGTCGGCTCGGCGTAAATTACGCTTGTAATTTTATTTTTTGATTAAACTTTACGCAACTTTCCCGTTACGCTTCGTTAATGCCTTTAAGCACGCCTTGCGCGTACGGACGGCTGCACATAAGTTCGGCGTATTTGACGAGCGTCGCGGTATAGACGGGTTTCCCCGGAATCTGACGAAGCACTTTCCCGTCGTCGCCCGTAAGCCACTGCCAGTCGCAAAGTTGGTTGAGCGAAAAATCCTTGGTGTTTAAGATATACATGGTATTTTTCTGACAGAATCTGTCCGCAACGATCGGAATACCGTTAAAGGACAACGCCTTGTATCCGCCCGCGAGATCGACGGTATTGACTACGCGCTTATTCGCGGCGAAAAGATTGATGAGCGCGCGACGAACGCCGAAAGACGTAACTATCAGGTTAGCGGGGTCGCCGCCGGCTTCTTCGATAGTATCGAGCATCGTTTGAATAGCGCCTTCGGTAATAGCGCCGACGTTCGTAGCAACCTTCGGGTTTATCCAAGGATTGTCTTCCTTGCTTACGCCGTAAAGAGTGTCGACGTCGCTGTCGAAGATAGCCGCAAGTCCGGTGAGTTCGTTATTGAAAGAACCGTGCATAACGAAACACGAATCGTCGGGGATATCCGAAGTCAAAAACGTCGCGCCGCCGAGTTTGACGGTTTTATTTACTCTGTCGATATAAATAATTCTTCTTTCTGTGGCGTCGTCAACGGGAAAATCGTCGGAATCGTAAATATCGACCACCATACCTTCCATCAGGAACGTTACGTCGTCGACCGTGAATATATTGTCGTCGTCCACGTCGGTGATATTCGCGAGTTTGCCCGTGCCGTTGCCGAAAAGCATTCTGCCGAGATTGAAGGCCGAAGCCTTTACGAGTCCGTCCATTTCGGAATTCAAAAGGGATACGAACGCGCCCGAATTGTTTTCGGAAGCCCTTATCGCCTTGTCGGAAATTTCCACGTTGCCGTAAAGGTTTTTAAGCGAAGACGTGAACTGAACGTAGTTGTTGCCGGAAGCCTTCGGAAGAGCGCCGTCTTCCGTTCCCGCACCCACGCCGCCGTTTACGCCGTAGATTGCGAGTTGCTTTACTTCTTTGCCCCATACGTTGTCGCTGGTTTTTTTGATTTGCGCTAAAAACGGGTTTACGTAATTGTCAAGTTGTTCGGACACCGCTTCCAAATAATAAGATTTGAGCGCGCTGTCCGCGTTGGTTAAAGTTACTGCCATATTTTCTCCTTTTATTTTAAGTTATCGTTATTTTGCGAGCATTTCTTTGGCGAGTGCGCCCGCTTCCTCTACCGTTCTCGGCTTATTTACGGGAGTTTTCACCCCCGTACCGAAACCGTCCATAACTATCGCCTTGCTTCTCGCGCCCATAATCTCTTTCAGGTAGCCTTTAAGAAAGTTTTCCTTGTCCTCGTCGGTTATACCCGAAACGCGATTTTCGGTTTCTTCCGATTTTTCCGTCGGGATACTCTTGTCGACGGCGGCGGATTTTTCCGCTTCCAACTCCTTTATTCTCTGACAGCGTTTGGTAAATTCAGATTGTAAGGAATTGTATGCGTTAAGCAACGCGTTCACGTCTTTAAACTTGCCTAACGAGACGGAAGCCGCTGTCTCCGTTTCATTTACCTTTTCCGTTTGCGTCAATTCTTCCGTTTGTTCTGTTTTCGGTTCGTTCATACGTTTTCTCCTTTAATATTATTTTTAGATCTCTCTCTGTGCGCCTTTATGTGCGCGAATAATCTTCCTTTTTCTTCTTCCGACAGTTCGTCGTATTCGCTTAAAACGTAACGCGTGTGTTCGTCTTCGTGAATAGCGTCGTCGTCTATCTCTTCTATATTTAACCCTTTCGCGCGGATAACTTCGTTTTCCTGTTGGGCTTTCTGCTCCTGCAAACGCGATATGCCCTTGCGGTAGTCGAGTTCGTTAAACCCGAAAAGCGACAAAAGTTTTTCCTTGACCGCGGGGCGCAACACGCCCGCGTCGTCGGTTAAAAGTCCGCTAGAATACAGCGCCATTACCGTTTCGCGCTTCTGACGGCGGGAATACAGCAACTCGTTTTCGTTACTTAAATACACGTCGTCCGAATTAAGCGCCGTCTTATCGACGTAATAGGTGCGGAGTTTTCCCGCCTTGTCGGAAAAGAGAACGGCGCGAATCCCCGCGGTAAACTGCGTGTAAAGTCTTAACGCCTGTTTTGCCGTATTCAACACGCTCTCCCTTATCGTTTCGGCGTGAACCGCCATACGCGCGTTGTCCTGTTCGATAAGAATTTCCAGCGCCGTACCGCTTTTTACCATAGATTTAGACGTTGAAGAAGTAACGTCCGATACGCCGCTTATGCGCACGAACTCGTTGATAAGATTTTCTTCTTCGGCGGCGAAATCCGCGGGCATCGTAAAGTCTGCCATAAGTTCGGGCGCTTTGCCGCCCTGACGGTACACGAGAATTTTACCGGGGGACAAACCCTCTTCGGCGAGCGCGTCCACGTCCACCGAACCGTCTTCCACGGTCATAACACCCATACAAAGGCGGTTTATAAACTCTTGCTTGCGGTTTTTGACCGCGTTATAGGCGCGCTGTACGGGGATTAACCGTTCTATCACCGACAGTCCGAAAAATCCGCCCGCGACCTTTACGCACTCCTGCTTTACGAAGGGGTAGGTGCGCGTTCCGTTCTTGCCGTTTTTATAGGGCAGTTCGCCGTAATACAACAGTTTTCCGCCCGCGACGGTGATAAGCCGCCCTTCGGGGAACTCTTCGGTAGGTTTTTCGTACTTTTCGATAACCACGGCGGCGTCGTCCATAACGCCCTTTACTTCCGCGCCTGAGTTTATCGCGCCACCGCTTACACCCGAAAGCCCGAACACGCTCACCTTGTCCCCCGCAAGGCTCACGCCGTATTTTCTCTTTATTTCCGCAACGGGCACGGCTTTCGCGTGAATTATACTGCCTGCGTTTTCAATATCTTCGGTAGTAAGATTATCGGGAAATATCTCGAAAGGCGAAACGGGCAAAATTTCCGCTTCCCCGTCGAATATTTCTTCGCCGTTCACGCTGCCGATTGAAGTACCGCCCGCGTTGTTCCATACGATTTTGTAAAAGCCCGTGCCGCAAGTTTCGCTCCATACGGTAACCTTACGCACCACCGACATAAAATCGTTTTTATCGAGCGCCGAAGTCAACAGTTTTTCGGCGAGCGCCGCGCCCTTTATGTCGCCGTCGTCGTCCGTCTTGGGTCTTACTCCGAAAACGGGTTCTATTTCCGCGAATTTAGCGAGCCGAGTTTCGATAACGGGCGCGATATGGTTGTAGACTTCGCGTTCCTGCCAGAAAAAGTCGCTGTTAATCCCCACTATCTCGCCGCGGCGATTTATGTCGCAGTACTGATTGCCGACGAGAAAATTCATATTGAGTTCCCATTGCCGTTCAAGCCTTAACCGCGCTTTCTGCCGCTCGGCGAAATCCGTTTCGACGGATTTCACGAGTTCTTCGTAAAATTTTTCCCGCGTTTTAGATTTTACGGGTTTCTTTTCTTTTTGCAATTCGTTTTCTCCTTTTTCTTTTTTTCCGATTGACCGAGAATATTTAATAACCGTTGCTTTTCCGCTTCCAACTCTTCGTCCGATAAGGATGAGAGCGGCGCGGCAAGGTCCATCAGCATTTTCAGCGCGGAAACGTCGGGCGGCACGCACTTTACCGTTACTTTTTTCTTGGAAAGTTTTACTTCCCCTTCGCTATCCAACGCGTATTCTTCCACTATTTCCTTCGCATCGAATCCGAGAGCCTTTTTTAAAAGCGCCGAATTTATATCTCCGTCAATATTTTTTTTGTTTTCTTTCATTTAAAATCACCCTGAAAAGTCTTTCCTTGTCCTTCGCTATCAGCGATTTATCGCTTTTCGGGGGCGAGCCTTCGGGCTTAGTCATTATGTAGTAGCGCAGTTCGTCCAAAGCGTGGTCGTCGAATTTTTTAGGCGCGTCGCCGTCCGCCCAGCGGTAACTTTTCAGTTCGCGGATAAGGTTAACGCACGTCTTAAAAACGTACAACTTCGGCTTGCCCGCGGCGGGATTTAAATACTGCTTTACCCGCGCTATCCCGCTGAATAAGTCCTTGTTTACGTTCGGATTTACGTTTATGCCCTGTTCGTAAAAAAGTTCGCTGACGCTCTTTACCGCGGCGAGCGTTTTTTGGTTTGCCGCGCTGTCTATTAACGCGCGTATTCTGCCGCTCGCGTCCGTGCCCCAGCCTAAGCGCGCCGAAATCCGCTTTATCTCGCCCGCGTGGTACTCGACGTTCTTTTCCGCTTCGAAATGTTCGGCTATAACGTACACCGTTCCGTCGTAGTCCACCGCATACCAGTGGGCTGACAACGGATTTTTAAGCCCCGGGTCTATTGAAATCGTGTCGTACCAGTCCGCGGGAACGTTAAACGGCTCTATCACGTGCACGTTCTCGTCGAATTCGGGATATACTAAACCGCCGTTCGCCTTAAAACGCCCGTACCGTCTTGTGTCCAACTGCTCCGCGGAAAGGGTTTCCGATAGCGCTTTTATCTCATTTTCGGGCAGAAACGGGTTATCCGCCCACTCCATAAACTCGCACCAGATATCGGGCGAATTTTTAGGGTTAAGATAGATTTCTTCATACACGAAAGTCAGCCCTTTTAAGGGCGTCATCGTGCCGAATATATCCCCGTTTTTATCTATTACCCGCATACGGCACTCTTCGTACACGTCCTGTGGGGGCTCTTCATCGAACCACACGTAGTCAAGTGAACTCCCCTGAAACTTCTCCCGACCTTGGTCGCAGGATTTAAAGCCGATGACGGAAATGCCGCCGAACACGTTTTTCACCATTATCTGGTCTATAACGCCGTATTCGGGACTTTCCTTTTTGCCCGAAAGCATAGTTATATCGGCTATCCACGCGGGGTTAAGATAGTGCAGGACTTTCGCCTGTGCCACGTCGCGTTGAACTTGCGTGGAAAGGGAAACCACCCACCCGAAAGTGTCTTTCCGATTTTCGCGGTAAGGGTGATTGCCCCGCGCCATATAAACAGTTTCCACAGCCCCGCACTCGGTCTTACCGCTTCTGTTTCCCCCGAATACCCAGCGGTTTTTCTTTTGACATTTGTGAAAGGCAAGTTGTTTTAAATGTTTTTTTTCGCCCGAATTATACTCCGCGAGAAAGTTATTTGCCGCGCGACGCGTTTGCTCCTTTTCTATAGCAAGTATCCGCTCGACAATCTCTCTCATATTCTCCCCCGAAATTCAACCGCATTTTATCACCGTGATTTTCTTTTTCAATAGGTTTATGACGGCGGAATAAAAATTTTTCCGACTTAATTACAATACATATTTTTCCGAAAACTACCGATACTTTCTGTAATTATGAAAAAATACGGAATTTTATTTTTATGCATTATATTGACTTTCTGCGCGGTGTTTACTTGCGGTTGCGGTGAAAATAACGCCGCGGCGGAATTAAAACCGACGGAAACCGAAAACGATATTCGTGGCGAAACGCCGACGGAAGAAAAAGGCGCGGAAGAAAAAGACCTAACGGGCGACGAAAACGCAACGCCTGCCGAAACCTTTTTATACGAAGAAAAAGACGGGGCGATAATTATAGCGGGACTGACGGAAGAAACCGCTTCCGATATCGTAATACCCCGAAAAATAAACGGACTGCCCGTAAAAGAGATAAAAGAATACGCTTTTATAAACCGTAAAGACCTAAAAACGCTTTCCGTTCCGCAAAGCGTGGAAAAAATCGGTTACGGTGTTTTAAGCGGGTGTTCGGCGCTGACGGCGATAACCCTGCCGTTTACGGGAGCGGAACACAAAATGCAAAAAGGGCTAAAAGATTATAACTTCGGATATATTTTCGGCGAAACGCCCTATTCGGGCGGCAAATCCGCTATGCAGTTTTACCATAAAGACAGTTTGGAAGAAGTAGAAATGGCGTATTATTATATACCGGCTTCCCTTAAAGAAATAAAGATAACGGGCGTAAAAGATACGCATATCCCCTACGCCGCGTTTTATAATTGTAATACTATAAATAAAATAGTTTTGGGAAAAAATATAACGGATATCGGCGAATTCGCCTTTTCGGGCGTAGTCGGCACGATAGAGTGGGAAGCCCCGCAGATAAAGACTGTCGGCGAACACGCGTTCGAAGATTTTAAGGGCGAAACACTCTCTATTCCCGACAGCGTTACCGAGATAAAGCGTTCGGCGTATTCCGCTTGTGTGAACGTTAAGACCTTCACCGTGCCGAACAGCGTTAAAAAGATGGATATTTACGCGTTCGCATACAACTACGAATTACAATCGGCAACTATCGGTAGCGGCGTAGAAACGCTGCCCGTTGAAACTTTTTACTTTTGCATAAAACTTAAAAGCGTTACTCTTTCAGACGGCTTGAAAGTAATAGAAGACGGCGCTTTCGACAGTTGCAAAGCGCTTACCGCGATAGAAATTCCGAGAACGGTTACCCGCATCAACGCAAACGCGTTTAAAAACTGTCGGAAATTAAAAACCGCCCGTTTTCACGACGCGGCGGGTTGGAGATATTACGGCACGATAACCAGCGGCGATTATTTTGCGGCGGAAATCATATCGGACGGAACAACCGCGGCGCGGTATCTTACCGATACTTTCCGCGATTATATCTGGGAAAAAACGCCGCGATAACCCGCGGCGTTCCTTTTTCATTATTTAATGTATTTTAAAATTCCTTTACGTCGGAATTTTTATATACGGTAAATCTTATCGTGTAACCGTTGGTTTCAACGGGTTCGCTCGAACTTACGCAAGTCCACTCTTTTTTTTCGTCAAGATTTTCGTAAAAAACTTCCGCGCCCCCGTCGGCGTCCACTTTGGTAACTAAAACTTCCGAACAGAAAGGCAGCATCGTCCTATAAAACATAGCGCCGCCGATTATAAACACGTCGTCCGTCGGGTATTTTTTCAGTTCTTCCGACAATTCTCGTAAACTCCCGACTACAATGCAATCGTCCCGCTTTTCGCCTTCGGGGAAAAGCACGATATTAGTCCTGTTTTTCAACGGTTTACCGTTCGGGAAAGATTTAAGGGTGTTAGACCCCATCACCACGACTTTATTAAGGGTTTTTTCCCGAAAGTATTTCATATCTTCGGGAAGAGAGAACAACAGGTCGTTCTTTTTGCCTATTCCCCACTTTTTATCCACCGCTACTATCGCTTTCATTATACCGCCACCTCGAATTTTTCTTCTATTTTATTGAACTCGTAATTCTCTAACGCAAAATCGTCCACCGTAAAATCGTAAAAGTTCTTTATATCCTTATTCATTATAAATTTAGGCGCGGGAAATTCAGGGTTAGTAAGCATCTTTTTAACGACGGGAATATGCCTGTCGTAAAGGTGCGCGTCGGCGATAACGTGGACGAGTTCCCCCGCCTTTAAGCCCGACACCTGCGCGAACATATGCAATAAAACCGCGTACTGCACGACGTTCCAGTTGTTCGCGACCGCCACGTCGTTGCTTCTCTGATTGAGTATTCCGTTCAAGGTATCGCCCGAAACGTTGAAAGTCATAGAATACGCGCACGGATAAAGGTGCATTTCGTTAAGGTCGGCAAAAGTATAGATATTCGTCATAATACGGCGGGAAGCGGGGTTGTTTTTAAGGTCGAAAAGCACCCTGTCCACTTGGTCGAATTCGCCTTCTTTATATTTATGTTTGACGCCGAGTTGATAGCCGTAAGCCTTGCCGATAGAACCAGTTTCGTCCGCCCAGCTGTCCCAGATATGGCTATTTAAATCGTGAACGTTGTTGGACTTTTTCTGCCAAATCCATAAAATCTCGTCGATTGCCGACTTAAACGCCGTTCTTCTCAAAGTGAGTATCGGAAACTCTTTTTGCAAATCGTATCTGTTGACTATCCCGAATTTTTTTACGGTGTGCGCGGGCGTTCCGTCCAGCCACTTGGGGCGAACGTCCCTGTCCGTATCCCACACGCCGTTAGTTAAAATATCGTTGCAGTTTTCCTTAAAAATCTTATCCGCTAAACTCATAATTTTTCTCCCTTAAAACGCGTCTTTTGAAAAATGCTTCCAACGCCTTGCGATAAATTTAAGCACTATGCGCTTCGGCAATATTTTCATAACGAAATACAAAAATTTGTTGAACGCCCCGGGCACGCATATTATCCTGTTCTTCTTTACCGCTTTAAGCGATTTTTTCACCACGAATTCGGGGGGCTTTGACGACAGTTTGCCGCCTATCCCCTGCTTTTTTATCTCTTCAATTAGGTCGGGGCGCGTCGGCATCCCCCCGGGAAGCACCGTCGTTACCTTTACCCCTTCGCTTTTAAGTTCGTAATGCAGCGAAGTGAAAAAACTCTCCAAAAAAGTTTTGGACGCAGAATATATAGCAAAGTACGGCATAGGCGAAACGCCCGACATACTGCCGACGGTCAAAACTTCGGTTTTTTCCGCACGGTTTTTAAGTAGCCCCAGCGTCAGCAAAAGCGTCGCTTCGCAATTTACCCGTATCTGAAATACCGCCTTTTCGGGCGTGTACGCCAGAAAAGGCTTTTGGATATCCGCGCCCGCGACGTTTATTATTCTGTCGAATTTAAAGCCCTTATCTTCGATATGCTTAATAAGCGCCCTGCGCGAAGCGTCGTCAGTCAGTTCGCATGGGAAATACTCGACGGTTATATTCGGATGCTTGTCCGTGATTTCTTTTTTTAAGTTGGCAAGGCGGTCGGCGCTTCTTGCGGTCAGAAACAGGTCGTAACCTTTCTCCGCGCAAATATTTGCGTAAGTTTTGCCTAATCCCCCCGTCGCGCCGCTTATAAAAGTGTACATATATTTCCTATTTTGCGGTCAGAACTTTACTTGAAACGCCTTCTATCATACCGAGTTTGCCCGAAAGCCCGTTGATTGCGATAAGGGGCGCGTCTAAAACCACGCTTATAATATTGACGTTTTTCTGTCTGTACGGAATACCCATTCTGCCAACCGCGAATTCGCGGTATTCGTGTAAAAGAGCGTTCACTTTTTCCACCGCGCCGTTATCGTTTATTATAACGGCTAAAACTGCGATTTTATTTTCCATAGCATAAGTTCCCCGCGTTTATCGTTTATTTTAAAATAATATCACAAATAGCCGCGTTTAGCAAACGAATTGCCCTTTTTTAACGGCGCGTTTCAATTTTTCTATGGCTTTCTTTTCTATGCGGGAAATATACGAACGGGAAATTTTAAGAAATCTCGCCACTTCGCGCTGTGCGTAACACACGTCGTCTTTTAATCCGTACCGCAATAAAAGCACGGTGTATTCGCGCTCGGTAAGAGTTTCTTTTAAAAACTTTATCAGTTTGTCGCGCTGAATACTTCTGTCCACGTCGGCGAAAACCGCGTCGTCTTTTTCGGCTAAAAGGTCTATTAAGGTAAGTTCGTTGCCGTCTTTATCCACCCCGACGGGGTCACTTAGCAACACGTCGTTTTTATACTTCTTGTTGGAACGCAAAAGCATTAAAATCTCGTTTTCTATGCACCGCGCGGCAAACGTCGCAAGCGCCGTGCCCTTATCGTCTTTATAAGTATTCACCGCCTTTACAAGCCCTATGCTTCCCACCGAAATAAGGTCGTCCTTATCCGCGCTACCCGCATACTTTTTGGCGATATGCGCGACGAGTCGCATATTGTAAGTGATAAGTTTATCCCGCGCGGCGGCGTCCCCCGCCCGCATCCTTTTTATGCACTCTTTCTCTTCTTCTTCGGAAAGGGGTTTGGGAAAAGACCCCGCGCCTAAAACCGTGCCCGCAAAAAACGTTATTTTACCTAATAGGTACGCGATAAATTCAAACATAACTCCACCTTCATTGATTTTAACAGTAAACATTTTACGGGCTTAAACTCCCGAATATTCTTTACGGCTCGTACACTTTTAAAGTCATAAAGATATTTACTTTCAAAAAAAACGGTTTATCATCTTAAAGGCGTTTGGAAAAAATCAAAAGGAGAATAAAAGAACGGATATCGAAAATTATTATTATCTCTGTCGTTATTCGTTTTACGACAGAATAGGTCAATTCGGAAAAGATAAAAGTTTCTTACCCTCCTGACAAAAGGCAGGTGCAATATGAACTTTATTCAATTTGTCGGATCGGAAGATTTCGGCTTGCGCGCCGTTATCGTGGCTGCAATCGTCGCTAGTACGGAATTCGTCCTTAAAAAAATCAAGGGCGTTCCCGACTTCGTCGCGAACTATCTGCCGCTTTTTATCGCGTTTTTCGGAACGGTGCTTTCGGAACTCGTTTATAAAGGAAGTATCGACTTTTCGGAAACGCTTTTTTACGCGGCGATAACTTCTTACTCGCTGGGAACGCTTGTTTCCGTAAGCCTGCGCAAGATACTTCGCGGCGAAGCGAAAGGCGACGCGCTGTTCGCACTCGTACAAGGTATAGCCGAAGGAATTTTGCAAGACGACGCGGACGCGGCGCTGGGAAAAATAGTCGCTATTTTATCGGACGTTACCGAACAAAACGGAGAAAACGACGAACGGCTTAAACAGAACGTCGTTTCCGTTTTAAATTCGGTCAAAAAAGACGGCGTTACGCTTGATGAGATTTCGGCGGTAGCGGAACTTATATTGCTATCGGCAAAACAATTCGGAAAAGAAAAATAATTCTTTTAAGGGGGCGACCCCTTTTTCTTTTTGCTGTATAAAAAATCAAAAGGCGGCAATAATGCAAAAGACTATGAAAATATCCGTTAATTTACAAAAGAACGTGCGCGCGCTTAAAACCGCGTTAAGTTCCGACGACGTTAAATTCAAAGAAATAAAAGTGGGCGATAAAAAGGGCGTTCTAGTCTTTTCAACGGATTTAACGGACAAAGCGGCGCTCGGTTCTTTGGTCATGCGCCCCGCCGCGAACCTTAAAGGCGAAGTGAACGAAAAAACGCTTTCCGAAACCTTTTTCAGTCCCGAAACTGAAACTTCGACGGACATAACCGAAACGGCGGAAAAAATCGTCGGCGGCGAATCGGCGCTACTTGTCGAAAGCGTAAAAACGGCGTTTTTATTCGGACTGAAAAAGTTCGATAAGCGCGCTATCGCAGAACCCCCCACTTCCACCGTCATAAAAGGTCCGCGCGAAGGGTTTGTGGAAAATCTTGCCGTAAACGTGAGTTTAATGCGCCGAAAACTTGCGTCCACCGATTTGCGCTTTAAATATCTGTCCGTCGGTAAATTTTCCGCAACGAAAGTCGCCGTCTGCTACGTAGAAGGTATCGCGGACAAGGGGCTTATAGACACGCTCGTAAAAAAGATTTCGGACATAAAAATCGACGCGCTACTCGATTCCTCGTACGTGTCGAAATTTTTAGGCGAACATAAAGCGTCCCTTTTCAAACAGATAGGCAACACCGAAAAGCCCGATATTTTGGCGGCGAAAATTTTAGAAGGCAGAGTTGCGGTATTAGTCGACGGTTCGCCCATCGCGCTCACCGTGCCATACCTTTTAATAGAAGACTTCCAAAGCCCCA
>ONQV01000087.1 GCA_900320065.1 uncultured Eubacteriales bacterium
CCGAGTTGTAAGACCGTTCTCGCCAACGAACAGGTCGTAAACGGACAATGCGAAAGATGCGGTTCGACAGTTGTAAAAAAAGACCTTACTCAATGGTTCTTTAAGATCACCGATTATGCGGAAGAACTTTTACAGGGATTAAACGATCTCGATTGGCCGGAAAAGACCAAACTTATGCAGAAAAACTGGATCGGTAAGTCCACGGGCGGCGAAATTGAATTTACAGCGGAAAGCGGCGATAAATTCAAAGTTTTCACAACTCGCGCAGATACGCTTTTCGGCGTTTCGTACGTCGTGCTTGCCCCCGAACATCCGCTTGTTAAAAAACTTACTTCCAAAAAACAAAAGAAAGCCGTCGAAGAGTATATTATCGAAACGTCTAAAACTAACGAGATAGACCGTCTTTCCACGGCGCGCGAAAAAACCGGCGTCTATATCGGGCATAACGCGATTAACCCGATAAACGGGAAATCCGTGCCTATTTTTGCCGCCGATTACGTTTTGTATTCTTACGGCACGGGCGCGGTTATGGGCGTTCCCTCTCACGACGAAAGAGACTACGAATTCGCTAAAAAATACGGTCTACCCATAAATCGCGTTATTAAAGGTGTAAACTGCAACGACGAATTGCCCTTCTGCTCCGACGGCATAGTTATAAATAGCCCCGGTTTTGACGGTATGACCAGCGAAGAAGCGAGAAAAGCGATAATAAATAAACTCGTTAAAGAAGGTAAAGGCGAACACAAGACGAACTACCGCCTGCGCGATTGGCTCGTTTCGCGTCAGAGATATTGGGGCGCACCGATCCCCGTTATTCACTGCGAACACTGCGGCGCAGTTCCCGTTCCGTACGAAGATTTACCCGTTAAATTGCCTTACGACGTTGAGTTTAAACCCGACGGGAAATCGCCGCTCGCTAAACACGAAGGATTTATGAATACCGTTTGCCCTATTTGCGGTGCTCCCGCAAAACGGGATCCCGATACGCTCGATACTTTCGTTTGTTCAAGTTGGTATTATCTTCGCTATCCTGACGCTAAAAACGATAAAGAACCGTTTAATCCTGAAATAATCAATAAAATGCTTCCCGTCGATAAATACGTCGGCGGCGCGGAACACGCATGCATGCACTTGCTTTACGCGCGGTTTATCACAAAAGCACTCCGCGATATGGGCTACCTTAAATTCGACGAACCGTTTAAATCGCTTGTTCATCAAGGCGTCATTTTAGGACCCGACGGAATGCGTATGAGTAAGTCTAAAGGCAATATAATCGCCCCCGACCCCTACGTGGAAAAATACGGTTCGGATACTTTAAGACTGTATCTTATGTTTGGATTTTCCTATACCGAAGGCGGACCTTGGAGCGACGACGGTATAAAGGCTATAATTAAATTTTTAGACCGTGTAGAACGTATGGCGACGAAACTCGTTTCCATGCCTGCTACTAAAAACGCCAAAATCGGCAAAGAAGAAAAGGAACTCTTATACGCTACCAACTACGCGATAAAATGCGTTGACAGAGATATGGAAAACTTCTCTTTCAACACGGCGGTGGCAAGGCTTATGGAACTTCTGAACGCCCTGACTAAATACGACACCGCGGAAAACGTAAACGGCGGGTTATTTTTGGAGTGCTTTGCCAAATTCATACAACTGCTTGCCCCATGCGCTCCGCATTTCTCCGAAGAAATCTGGGAAATGCTCGGTAAAAAAGATTCGGTTTTCCGTTCCGCTTACCCCGTCTGCGACGAAAAGGCGCTAGTTCTCGACGAAGTGGAGATCGCAGTGCAGATAAACAGCAAAATGCGTTCTAAAATGGTAGTTCCTACGGAAATAGACGAAGCAGGTATAAGAGCACTTATTACGGCGGATGAAAAACTTTCCGCAGAAATAAACGGAAGACCTATTAAAAAACTTATTATAGTTCCCAAACGTCTTGTAAATATTATATTATAAGATTATGAAAAACAATAAAAACACAACCGCTATAAACGTTGAAAGATTTACCCCGACCGCACAGTCGGGGCTATCTTCCGTTCAGGCAAAATCGCGCATTGACAACGGGCTTATCAATTGCGCGGATGACAAATATTCTAAATCATACGTCAGTATTTTCGTCGGAAATTTATGTACTTTTTTCAACCTGTTGGGGCTTATAGTTTTAATTGCTTTGTTGTTTACAGACGCTAAGCCTTTCGATTTTGTCTTTGTTATCGTCTACATTATGAATATAATAATAGGCATATCGCAGGAAATTCGCGCAAAAAAGTGCATAGATCGCTTGTCGCTTATTTCCAGTAAAAAATCAATAGTGATAAGGGACGGTAAAGAAACCGAGATTTCCCCTGACGAAATAGTGTTAGACGACGTTATTGTATTATCACTCGGAAATCAAGTGCCGACAGATTGCAGGATTTTGGAAGGAAATGCGGAAGCAGACGAGTCTGTTCTGACCGGTGAATCGGTCAGCGTCAAAAAAAATACGGGAGACGTTTTACTATCCGGCAGTTTTATCGTCGGCGGAACGTGCCGAGCCGTTGCGGAAAAAGTCGGTAAAGACAATTACGTTCAAAAACTTTCCGCAGAAGCGAAAAAATACAAAAAACCGCACTCCGAAATTATGGATTCGTTAAGGATTATAATAAGAATTCTCGGGTTTATAATTCTACCTATTGCCGCGGCATGGATGATAAAATCAACGGTTTTCTGCGATATCGCGCTTTCTCAGTCTATATTGAACACTTCGACTTTGGTTATAGGTATGATACCGAGCGGTATGTTTTTGCTTACAAGCCTTGCGCTCGCCGTTGGGATTATCAAATTAGCGGCACATAATACGCTTATTCAAGATTTATATTCATTAGAAATGCTGGCGCGCGTCGATACGATATGCTTCGATAAAACGGGCACTATTACCGACGGAAATATGACTGTAAAAGAATTAGTGCCACTAAAAGACCTGCCGCAGGAAGAAATTTACGCTGTTATATCGTCCATAATCGGCACGTTAAATGACGCAAATCAGACGGCGACGGCGTTAAAGGAATATTTTGGGAACGAAGTTTCCCTATCTGCGGTATCTCGTATTCCGTTTAATTCCAAACGCAAACTTTCCGCCGTAGAATTTAAAGAAAACGGTGTTTTTGCCATAGGCGCGCCCGAATTTGTTTTATCAAAGGAAAAATTTGCCGAGTTAGAATCGAAAATCAACGATTACGCGGCATCGGGATTAAGGGTGCTTATATTAGCGCACAGCGAAAAAAGTATCGAAGGCGATAAAATTCCCGACGATTTTACGCCCTATTCGCTTATCCTTGTTTGAGCAATGACGAAGTGCGCGCCGCTGCGGAAAAATACACCGTTTTCGGCAGGGTTTCCCCCGAACAAAAGGCGATTTTAGTCAAAACGATTAAACAAGCGGGACACACGACCGCTATGACGGGCGACGGCGTAAACGATATTCTTGCCTTAAAAGAAGCCGATTGCGCCGTAACGGTCGCCTCGGGCAGCGACGCCGCGCGGAATATTGCGCATATCGTTTTGCTTGACAATAACTTCAATTCGATGCCGAACGTCGTTTTTGAAGGCAGACGGGTTATAAACAATATACAAAGTTCCGCGTCGCTTTATCTTATGAAAACGTTTTTTACAATGATAATAGCGCTCGTAACGCTTTGCCTTCCGTTTATCAAACAATACCCGTTTGAACTTAAACAAATGAATTTGCTTGAAATAATTATAATAGGTATTCCTTCGTTTTTCCTATCTTTGCAGCCGAATAAAGCGCGGGTTCAGGGTAGATTTTTGCGTTACGTTATCCGAAAATCTCTTCCCTGCGCATTGCTTATGTTAATCTCTGTCGGAATAGTCGAATTGTGTAAATTTATTTTTGGCGGGTTCGACGATAATCTTTACCAGACTTTAAGCGTATATGCTTTGACGTTTTCGGGGCTTATAAATCTTATATTGATTTGCTATCCGTTTAATAAATTCCGAATTATCCTGTTCTCGTCGTGTGCTGCAATAATTTTAGCGGTTTTTGCAGTTACCGTATTTTTCGGATTGCCTATGTTCGGCTTTGTCAAAATTTCATCTCTTGCGGAATATTACGTACCTATACTTATGCTGTTGGGAATCGTTGTTCTTAACTTCCCGATAGCGTATCTGTTACAAAAATTATTTAATAAGATTTTTACAGAAAAGCAATATTAAAAACATATATATAACAAAGCGCCCGTCGCATTTTAGCGACGGGCGCTTTGTTTATTAGTTCAACTTTTATTTTTTAACTTTTTCGATTAAAGCAATTATATCTCCCACCGTTTTGATATTTACGGCGTCTTCTTCGGAAATAGTTATACCGCATTCTTCTTCAAGATTCATAAGCATTTCAACAACGTCCAAGGAGTCCGCGCCCAAATCTTTAACTACTTCTTTGTTTTCCGTAATTTCCGCAACGGGTTTATTTAACTGTTTGGAAATAAGTTCTTTAACCTGATCTGCAACTGCCATATTGTATTCCTCCTAAACCTTAATATATATTGTAATATATTTCTAAGGATTTTGCAAGCGATAAATGTTAAAATTATTTATTCTGCGGAATATCGGGAATAGTGGCAAATCCTTTTTCCAAATCGCTGTCGGTCGGAATATAATCGGTCATAGTTTTGTTGTTATACTGTTCGTAAGCCTTCAAATCAAAATAACCCGTGCCGCTAAGACAGAACACTATCTTCTTCTTTTCGCCCGTTTCTTTGCACTTTAACGCTTGATCTATTACAGCCCTTATCGTGTGCGAAGATTCGGGTGCAGGCAGTATTCCTTCGGACTTAGCAAATTGCACCGCGGCGTCGAACACTCTCGTCTGCTCGACCGAAGTTACCGATATATACCCGTCGTGATAGAGTTTGGATACGATAGGATTCATACCGTGATAACGGAGCCCGCCGGCATGGTTCGGCGAAGGAAGGAATCCGTTGCCGAGAGTATACATTTTAAGTAGCGGTGTCATTTTGCCCGTATCGCCGAAATCGTAAGCGTACTTACCGCGCGTAAGCGAAGGACA
>ONQV01000023.1 GCA_900320065.1 uncultured Eubacteriales bacterium
TTCGCGAAGTGGGTCTATCGAGGGGTTTGTGACCTGCGACGCGTTTATTAAAATTTTGTCCCAGTAAACAGGCAGGGGGTTGGGGTTTCCCATAGACGAAAGCAATACGCCGCCGCTTTCCGCTTGCTTATATATTTCTTTTATCGTCTGATTTTGCCAGTTGGCGTTTTCACGGAGAACGCAGTCGCTTTTAACGATTTTAAGCGCGCGGGTAGGACAGAGCGACACGCAACGCTGGCAGTTTACGCACTTGCTTTCATCGGCAACCATAACTTTTCCGTCAGGGTCAAAACGGTGAACTTCGTTGGCGCACTGTCTTTCGCAAACCCTACAACATATACAGCGGTTTGGATTTCTTACCACTTCAAATTCGGGATATATATAGTTTATACTCATTAGAATTTACCTTCTTTTACTTTTACTATTAACGGTTCGCCGCCCTGTGGGGCGTAAACGTTTTCCGCATTTATTTCCATCTTGCGTATCGCCGCCTCTTCGCTTGCGATAAACACCTTGTCTTTATATTCACCGGCTACCATAGAGCGAAGTTTTAAGCGGTCGTTTAATGCCATAAGCCCGCCGTCAAACCCTAAAATGATTGAAAAAGGTCCTGTTATAAGTAGGCTTGAAAACATAGTGCGTAAGTATTTGAGTTTTTCTCTTTCCTTTTCGGGCTTACTTTCTATCGTACTCCAAAAAGGCGCGGCGATAACCGACGCGGTTTCGGTTAGCGTTAAACCCTGCCGACGGATAAGATAATCGGCAATATAGGTTATAACTTCGGTGTCCGTCTGCAAAGTGCATTTATACCCGAACATTTCTATAAATCTGCGGTTAGCGTCGTAAGAAGAAATTTCACCGTTATGAACTATGGTATAATCCAAAAGCCCGAACGGATGCGCGCCGCCCCACCAACCCGGAGTGTTTGTCGGATACCTTCCGTGCGCCGTCCAAGAATACCCTTCGTATTCGTCGAGTTTATAAAACCTGCCGACGTCTTCGGGAAAGCCCACCGCCTTAAACGCACCCATATTCTTTCCGCTTGAAAAGACGTACGCGCCTTCTACTTCGGTGTTGATTTTCATAACCACACGAACTACGAATTCTTTTTCGTCGAGTTGGAGAGACCTTAATAGGGAATTTAACGGCAACACAAAATATCGCATTATAATAGGTTCGTCGGTAATTTCGGGTATTTTCCTTGTCGGGATAATTTCTTTCTTTACTATCTCGAAACTGTCTTTAAGTATATTTTCGCAGTCTTCAATGCGATATTTATCGCTGAAAAAAATATGCAGGGCGTATTCGTCCTTGTGGTCGGGATAAATTCCGTATCCCGCAAACCCGCCGCCCAAGCCGTTCGAGCGGTCGTGCATAGGAATCATACTTTCGATAATCTTTTCGCCTGTCATTTTATTCCCGTCTTTAGATATAACCGCGGAAATCGCGCAGCCCGACGGTATTCTTATTTCGCCTTCTTTTAACATTATATAACCCCGTTAAAATGAATTTAAAAAACAAAAGGGCGTTCACCGTAGGATAAGCCTACAATGAACGCCTTTGCTCATTGATACACACATTTTACTCTTATAAATAATGTTTGTCAAATCAATTACGGAAATTTTCGTTAAAAATTTTTTATAGATGGTATAAAAAATTTTTGTAAGCAACATATCGAAATTTTGTTGACAAGGAAGATTTAAAGGAATATAATGGCGGTATAAAATTTGAAAAAGGCAAAGGCGTCTTTTAAGTGAAAACTTAAAGGGCGCTTTTTCTTTTTAAATTCTTTTCAAGGAGAAAGATTATGGAAAAAATCACGGAAATCTTCGGTAGCAAAGTTTTTGACGACAGAGTTATGAAGGCAAGGCTTTCAGGCAAGGTATATCAGTCCTTAAAAAAGACGATAGACGAAGGTACGGAACTCGACCTTTCCGTTGCTAACGCAGTTGCAGACGCGATGAAAGAGTGGGCGATAGAAAACGGTGCGACGCACTTTACTCACTGGTTTCAGCCTTTAACGGGTATAACAGCCGAAAAACACGACAGTTTTATTTCTCCCGCACCCGATGGAAGAGTGATTATGGAATTTTCGGGTAAAGAACTTATTAAGGGCGAACCCGACGCGTCGAGTTTTCCGTCGGGCGGAATACGCGCAACTTTCGAAGCGCGCGGCTATACTATGTGGGACCCGACGTCTTACGCGTTTATAAAGGATAAAAGCCTTTGTATTCCTACGGCTTTCTGTTCTTACGGCGGCGAAGCACTCGACAAAAAGACGCCGCTACTCCGTTCTATGGACGCGCTTAATAAGCAGGCGTTGCGTATTCTTAAACTTTTCGGCAATACCGACGTAAAAAGGGTTTCGACTTCGGTCGGCCCCGAACAGGAATACTTTTTGGTAGATAAAGAGATGTTCGATAAGCGTAAAGACCTTGTTTATACGGGAAGAACGCTTTTCGGCACAAAACCGCCCAAAGGTCAGGAGATGGAAGATCACTATTTCGGCGTAATTAAGCCACGCGTCGCGGCGTATATGGCGGACCTAAACGAAGAACTCTGGAAACTCGGAGTTCTCGCTAAAACCGAACATAACGAAGTCGCACCCGCACAGCACGAACTTGCGCCTATTTATGCTACGACCAACGTTGCGACCGACCATAACCAACTCACTATGGAGATAATGCAGAAAGTTGCCTTAAAGCACGGGCTTTGCTGTTTATTGCACGAAAAGCCCTTTGCGGGCGTAAACGGCAGCGGTAAGCACAACAACTGGTCTATGGCGACCGATACGGGCGTAAACCTGTTGTCGCCCGGCGAAACGCCAAGCGAGAACGCACAGTTTTTACTGTTCCTTTGCGCCGTAATTAAAGCGGTGGATGATTATCAGGATTTACTTCGTATTTCCGTCGCGACTGCGGGCAACGATCATAGGCTCGGCGCAAACGAAGCGCCGCCCGCAGTAGTTTCTATCTTTTTGGGCGACGAACTCACGGCGATACTCGACGCGATTGAAAACGATAAACCGTATAAGGGAACGGAAAAGACAACCATAAAACTGGGAGTAAGCGTTCTGCCGAAATTTGCGCGTGATACGACGGACAGGAACAGGACTTCGCCGTTTGCGTTCACGGGCAATAAGTTCGAATTCCGTATGCTCGGCTCGTCGAACAGTATTTCGTGCGCTAACATTATGCTTAACAGCGCGGTTGCGGAAAGTCTTAAAATCTACGCCGATAGATTAGAAAAGGCGAAAGATTTTGAAACTGCGCTTCACGATATGATAAAGAAGACAATAAAAGACCATAAGCGCATTTTATTTAACGGCAACGGCTATGACGATGCTTGGATAAAAGAAGCCGCAAAACGCGGACTACTTAACTATAAAACAACGCCCGACTGTATGCCGCACTTACTTGACGAAAAGAACGTTAAGATGCTGACTTCTCATAACGTCTTTACCGAAACCGAACTTAAATCGCGTTGCGAAATTATGCTCGACAATTATTGCAAGACAGTGGTGATAGAAGCGAACACTATGGCGGATATGGCAAGACGAGAGATACTTCCTGCAATAGAAGGTTATATTGGCGAACTCTCAAAAACCGCAAAAAACAAAGTCAAAGTATTTTCTGGCGCGTCGGTGGAATACGAAAAAACGACGGTAGAAAAACTTTCGGTGCTTTGTTACGAGATAATGGAAAAAACCGACGAGTTGGAAAAGGAACTTATTGCTCTTAAAAACACCGACGGCGTTATATCGGAAGGGTATGAAATAAGAGATAAATTACTTCCTAAAATGAACGAACTCCGTGCGGCGGCGGACGTAGCCGAAACGCTTACGGCGACGAAATACTGGCCTTTCCCGACCTACGGAGATTTGCTTTTCGGCGTGAAATAGAAAGATAAAGAAAAAAGGAGAATTTTTATGACTATCGAATTCTGGTATTTAATAGGTGCGGCACTCGTGTTCTTTATGCAAGCGGGGTTCGCGATGGTGGAGACGGGTTTCACACGGGCGAAAAACGCGGGCAATATTATAATGAAAAACTTGATGGACTTCTGTATCGGAACAGTGGTTTTCATGCTTTTAGGCTACGGGCTTATGATGGGTGAAGATGCGCTTTTCGGTCTTGTCGGTATCCCCAATTTAGACTTGTTTACTAAATTTTCGTCCTTCATAACGGGTAACGGCGTTGATTTTACAGGTGCGTCGACTTTCGTTTTTAACCTTGTGTTTTGTGCGACTGCCGCAACTATCGTTTCGGGCTCTATGGCGGAGCGGACGAAGTTTTTATCTTACTGCATATACTCGGGCGTGATTTCGCTTATAGTTTATCCTATCGAAGCGCACTGGGTATGGGGCGGCGGTTGGCTTTCGGCAATGGGTTTTCACGATTTTGCCGGATCTACCGCGATACACATGGTTGGCGGAATCGCAGCGCTTATCGGTGCGATAATGGTCGGCCCGAGAATAGGTAAATACGTTAAAGATAAAGAAGGTAAAGTAGTAAAAATAAACGCTATTCAGGGGCACTCTATTCCGCTCGGAGCACTTGGCGCATTTATTCTTTGGTTCGGCTGGTACGGATTTAACGGGGCGGCTGCTACTACGACGAGCGAACTTGCGACAATATTTTTGAATACGACAATAGCGCCGGCTGTCGCAACTTGCACGACGATGGCTTTCACTTGGATAAAAAACGGTAAGCCTGACGTTTCAATGTGTATCAATGCGTGTCTTGCGGGGCTTGTAGGCGTAACCGCAGGGTGTAACGCTTTCGATGCGATAGGTTCTACCGCAGTAGGGTTGGTTTCGGGATTTTTAGTAGTTTTTGCCGTAGAGTTTTTAGACCTGAAATTACATATTGACGATCCTGTGGGTGCCGTCGGCGTTCATATGGCGAACGGTATATGGGGAACTATAGCCGTCGGACTTTTAGCAAATCCCGATGCGCCTGCGCACTTAAACGGACTTTTCTATACAGGTGATTTTACGCAAATAGGAATTCAACTTTTAGGCTTTGTGGCTATCGCCGCTTATACTGTCGCACTAATGACGGCTACATTCTATATCATTAAAAAAACGGTAGGTTTAAGAGTTTCCGGAGAGGAAGAAATAAAGGGACTTGACAGCACCGAGCATGGTCTTCCTTCCGCTTATGCGGATTTTTCACCGTCAACTGTTGCGTATGCCGATTATATAAGCGAAGGAACGGTTGTCGTTTCGGGTGAAACTCCTGTCGCCGAAGCGATACCTGTTAAAAAGGTGGAAAGCGTTGTCATGAGCGGGCAACCCAAGTTTACTAAAATTGAAATTATATTTAAGGAAGAGCGGCTGTATGCCTTAAAAGAGGCGCTTTCTAAACTCGGTATAACGGGTATGACGGTTTCCCACGTTATGGGCTACGGACAGCAAAAGGGCAAGCCCGAATATTACAGGGGCGTTGCGGTTGAAACCAACTTACTCCCCAAAGTTCAGATGGATATAGTCGTTAGTAAAATTCCCGTAAGGGCGGTAATCGAAACGGCGAAAAAAGTCCTTTACACGGGGCATATCGGCGACGGCAAGATTTTTGTTTACGATGTGGAAAATGTAGTAAAAGTAAGAACGGGCGAAGAAGGTTACGACGCTCTTCAAGACGTTGAATAGAAGGTATCATTTATGTGCGGAATAATGGGTTATTGCGGGAAATACGATAAAAGGGCGTTTACGGACGGGTTTAGAAAGACCGTGTCCCGCGGACCTGATATGTCTAAAACGGTAAAAGTCGGAGACGGTGTCTTCGGCTTTCACCGTTTATCTATTATGGGACTTAACGAAAAAGGTATGCAACCGTTCGTATTTGACGATTGTTATTGTGTTTGCAACGGCGAAATATACGGGTTTTCTAAATTAAAAGACGACCTTATAAAAAAGGGATATACATTTAAAAGCGACAGCGATTGCGAAATACTTTTACCGTTATACAGAGAGTACGGCGAAAAAATGTTTTCTATGCTGGACGCTGAATTTGCCTGCGTTATTTACGACGCTAAAACCGACGAATACATCGCGGCAAGAGACCCTATCGGTATTCGCCCGCTATATTACGGCTATGACAGTAAAGGCGTTATTGTGTTTGCGTCAGAACCTAAAAACCTTGTGGGGATAGTAGGTAAAATCCTGCCTTTCCCAACGGGGCATTATTATAAAGACGGAAAGTTTATTTGCTATAACGCTATCGCCGAAAGACAGAAATATTCTTTGGACGGGATAGAAGAAGTCTGCAAAAACATAAAAGAAAAACTTATCGCGGGCGTAAAAAAGCGGCTTGTTGCCGATGCGAAAGTAGGTTTTTTGCTTTCGGGCGGGCTTGACAGTTCTCTTGTTTGCGCTATCGCACAAAAAGAGAGTAAAACGCCCATAAAAACGTTTGCTATCGGTATGGTAGGCGACGCTATCGATTTAAAATATGCTAAACAAGTTGCCGACTACATAGGTAGCGACCATACAGAGTTTTATATGACGAAAGAGCAAGTTTTATCTTCGCTTGAAGAAGTTATCTATATTCTCGGCACGTTCGATATAACGACGATCCGCGCGAGTATGGGGATGTATCTGCTTTGTAAGGCAATACACGAAAATACGGATATACGCGTGCTTTTAACCGGTGAAATTTCCGACGAACTTTTCGGGTATAAATACACCGACTTTGCTCCCGATGCCGAAGAGTTTCAGTCAGAGAGCGAAAAGCGTGTAAGAGAACTGCATATGTACGACGTTCTCCGTGCGGACAGGTGCATTTCGGTAAATTCGTTAGAAGCGCGCGTTCCTTTCGGCGACCTTGACTTCGTTAAATACGTGCTGTCGATAAACCCCGAACTTAAACTCAATAAGTACAACAAGGGCAAGTATCTTTTAAGAAAAGCCTTTGAAGGCGACTATCTTCCGCACGATATATTATACCGCGAAAAAGCGGCTTTTTCGGATGCGGTAGGACACTCAATGGTGGACTACTTAAAAGAATATGCCGAGAGTTTATATAGCGACGAAGAATTTAATGAGAAAAAAGGAAAATATACACACGCAAAGCCGTTTACCAAAGAATCGCTTTTATACCGAGAGATTTTCGAGAAATATTACGCGGGGCAAAGTCAGATGATAGCGGACTTCTGGATGCCGAACAAGTCGTGGCAAGGTTGCGACGTAAAAGATCCTTCGGCAAGGGTTTTATCAAACTACGGCGCAAGCGGGCTTTAAGGAGAGATATATGGGAGTTCACGAAGAGTGCGGAGTATTCGGGATTTTTTCACCGCGTACCGCCGACGTCGCGCATATTACCTATTACGGGCTTTATGCTCTGCAACACAGGGGGCAGGAGAGTTGCGGAATCACGATAAACGATGACGGGGTGTTTTATTCTTATAAAGATCTGGGTATAGTAAGCGAAGTCTTTAACTCGGAACGCATCAATTCCTTGCCGAAAGGAAGTATAGCGGTAGGGCACGTGCGTTACGGCACGACGGGTGCGGCTAACCGCAATAACTGTCAGCCCATAGAAGTCAACCATATTAAGGGCAGTTTGGCTGTCGCGCATAACGGTAATCTTTCAAACGCGGTAAAGTTAAGATCGGAACTTGAATTGTCCGGCGCGATTTTTCATACGACGAGCGATACCGAGATAATCGCCTATATAATTACGAGAGAACGGCTTTCGTCGTCTTCTATCGAAGAAGCCGTTCAGAAGGCAATGGCGTATTTTGAAGGCGCGTATTCTCTGGTTTTGATGTCCCCGCAAAAATTGATTTGCGTGCGCGATCCTTACGGTTTCCGTCCGCTTTGTTACGGTGTAACCCCCGACGGGATATACGTCGTTGCTTCCGAATCGTGTGCGTTGAATGCGGTAGGAGCAGAGTTCGTGCGTGACGTGGAGCCGGGGGAAATTTTAATTTTTTCCAAGGAAGGCGTCGTTTCCGAAAGAGAACGCTGCAATAAATATGCCCGCAAGTTTTGCGTTTTCGAATATATATATTTTTCCCGTTCCGATTCGGTTATAGACGGCGTTTCGGTACATCTTTCGCGGGTTCGTGCAGGAGAAATACTTGCCGAAGAATTTCCCGTTAAAGCCGATATGGTAATCGGCGCGCCCGATTCGGGCACGGATGCGGCCATAGGATTTTCCGCGGCTTCGAAAATACCTTACGGAGTGGGACTTATCAAGAATAAGTATATAGGTCGTACTTTTATATACCCCGACCAGTCGTTACGCATAGACGGGGTACGGATAAAACTTTCGGCGGTAAAAAGCAGCGTTAAAGGAAAGAAAATAGTTATCGTCGACGATTCCATTGTGCGCGGCAATACCGTAAAACACGTGGTCGAATTGCTTCGTGAAGCGGGTGCGCTCGAAATCCACGTTCGTATTTCGTCGCCGCCCTTCCTGCATCCGTGTTATTACGGAACGGACGTAGATTCGGAAGATTATCTTATCGCCAACGGGCGTACCGTAAAGGAGATAGGTGAAATAATCGGTGCCGATTCGTTGGCGTTTTTCCCCGTCGCCAGACTTGGCGAATTGTGCGACGACAAAGGCTGTTGCGATGCGTGTTTCAGCGGCGAATATCCGACGGATATTCCCGAAAACGTATGTAAAAACAAATTCGAGCAAAAGATTTCGGAATCGAAAAAAGCGTAAACAAATCAAAGGGATTTAAAAAGGAGAAAAGTTATGGCAAAATATATTTTCGTTACGGGTGGTGTTGTTTCCGGACTCGGAAAAGGAATAACTGCGGCGTCGCTCGGCAGGCTGTTAAAGGCGCGCGGACTAAAAGTCGCGGCGCAAAAATTAGACCCTTACATAAACGTTGACCCCGGCACGATGAGTCCCTATCAGCACGGCGAAGTTTACGTGACGGAAGACGGTGCGGAAACCGATCTTGATTTAGGGCATTACGAACGGTTTATCGACGAAGACCTTAATAAATATTCCAACCTTACCACGGGCAAAGTTTACTGGTCGGTCTTAAATAAAGAGCGCAAGGGCGAATATCTGGGACATACCGTTCAGGTAATACCGCATATCACGAACGAAATAAAGGAATTCGTCTATTCTGTCGGAAATCACACCGATGCGGACGTCGTTATTACCGAGATAGGCGGCACTATCGGCGATATAGAATCACAGCCGTTTTTGGAAGCGGCAAGACAAATATCGCTCGAAGCAGGTAGAGAAAACTGCCTGTTTGTCCACGTTACGCTCGTGCCGTTTATAAAGGGGTCGGACGAACATAAGTCGAAGCCCACGCAACACTCGGTTAAAGAGCTGCAAGGTATGGGCATTAAACCCGATATTATAGTTCTTCGTGCCGACGAGCCTTTGGAAGAAGAGATTTTCGATAAAATTTCACTCTTTTGCAACGTTTCTCGCGACTGCGTGATAGAAAACCTTACTTTGCCGAATTTATACGAAGCGCCTTTAATGCTCGAAAAACAGAATCTTTCGTCGGTTGTTTGCCGTGAGTTGGGGCTACGTACCAAAGCGCCCGACCTTTCCGATTGGGAAGAAGTTATCAAAAAGATAAAAACGAGAACGAAAACGGTCAATATCGCACTCGTAGGTAAGTACGTAAAACTTCACGACGCGTATCTGTCCGTTGCGGAAGCGCTCCGTCACGCAGGGTACGTTTACGGCACGAGAATAAATATAAATTGGGTAGATTCTGAAACGCTGACAGACGAAAATGTCGCAGAAAACTTAAAAGATGCGGACGGGATTATCGTCCCAGGCGGTTTCGGCGGTCGCGGAATAGAAGGTATGATTTCTGCTGTAAAATACGCGCGTGAAAATAATATTCCGTTCTTCGGAATTTGTCTCGGTATGCAGATAGCGGTTATCGAATACGCAAGGAACGTTTTAGGATATACGGACGCTAACTCGGGCGAGTTCGACGAGAATTGCAAGCATAAGGTTATAGACTTTATGCCCGGGCAGAGCGACGATATAGACAAAGGCGGTACTTTGCGCCTTGGTAAATATCCTTGCATAATAAAAAGCGAAACAACAATGGCGCATTTATACGGAAAAACGGAAATATCGGAACGCCACCGCCACCGCTACGAATTCAACAACGATTATAAGGACGAATTTATAAAGAGCGGTTTAACCATCGGCGGTATTTCGCCCGACGGAAAACTCGTTGAAACGGTGGAACTGACCGACAGACCGTTTTACGTCGGTGTGCAGTTTCACCCCGAATTTAAATCGAGACCGAACAGGGCGCATCCGCTTTTTAAAGGTTTTATAAAGGCGGCGGTTGATAAAAAGGAAAAAACAAAATGAAATTTACGAAAATGCAGGGGCTCGGCAACGATTATCTCTATATCTACGGCGAAGTTCCGAAAAGCGTATCCGAACTTGCCGTCAAATATTCCGACCGACATTTCGGCGTAGGCTCCGACGGGCTTATATTTATTTCACCGTCTAAAGTTGCAGACTTTAAGATGCGTATTTTTAATGCCGACGGTTCTGAAGCGAAAATGTGCGGCAACGGAATAAGGTGCGTCGGGAAATTCGTTTACGACAAGGGTTATACGGATAAAACCGAACTGACGGTAGAAACCCTTTCGGGCATAAAAACGCTTAAACTCAACGTCGTTTTCGGTAAAGTTAAGTCCGTGTCGGTGGATATGGGCAAAACCGTCGTAGAAAACGATATAACTCTTAGGGCGACGGATAAAGAGTTTATCGCCGTTCCCGTTTCCGTAGGCAATCCGCACATAGTCGTTTTCGTAAATGACGTGGAAAATTTCCCCGTTGATATTTACGGGAAGATTTTGGAAAAACATCCGCAGTTTCCGGACGGCGTAAACGTGGAATTTGCCGAAGTTAAGGACGGATATATCCGTATGCGTGTTTGGGAACGCGGTAGCGGAATAACGCTCGCTTGCGGAACGGGCGCATGCGCCACAGTTTCCGCAGCGGTTAAAAAAGGACTTGTTAAAGAAAACGAATTTATTACCGTTAAACTCGATGGCGGCGATTTACAAATTAAATATACCGATAACAGCGTTACTATGATGGGCGGCGCTGAGTTTGTTTGCGAAGGAGAGACTTATGATTAAACCTAATATGAATTATGCAAACTTAAAAGACAGTTATCTGTTTTTCGGCATAGCGCAAAAAGTAAAAAAGTATTCGGAACTTAATCCCGATAAAAAGATTTTGCGTTTAGGAATAGGAGACGTATCGCTTCCGCTATGTAAAAGCGTTATAACCGCATTGAATTCCGCAGTTAAAGAGCAGGCAGAAAAGTCCACTTTTCACGGGTATATGCCCGAGTGCGGGGTACCCTTTTTAAGAACGACTATCGCCGAATTTTACCGCAAGCGTGGTGTGAATATTGCAGACGACGAGGTGTTTGTTTCGAGCGGCGCGAGCGACGAACTCGGCGATATTCTGGATTTATTCGATAAGGAAAATTCTGCGCTTGTAATCGAACCCGCTTATCCCGCTTATGTAGACGCAAACGTTATAGCGGGCAGAAAAATAATACATTTAGCGTCGTCTATCGAAAACGGTTTTACGCCCGACCCCGACGAAAACAGATTAGCGGATATAATTTATATCTGTTCGCCGAACAATCCTACTGGCGCGGTTTTTACCAAAGAAAAACTAAAAAAGTGGGTGGACTTTGCAAATAAACACGGTTCGGTGATACTGTTCGACGCCGCATACGAAGCGTTTATCGAACAAGATAATATCCCGCACAGTATTTTTGAAATCGACGGGGCGAACACCTGCGCGATAGAAATATGTTCGCTTTCCAAAACCGCAGGGTTTACGGGGACAAGGCTCGGCTATACGGTTATCCCGAAAACTTTGGAGCGCGCGGGTATGAGTTTTAACTCTATGTGGGTAAGAAACAGGACGACGAAAACAAACGGCGTTTCTTATATTATCCAAAAAGGCGGGGCGGCGGTCTTTACCGATGAGGGGCAGAAAGAGATAACAGATAATATAGCGTATTATAAAGAAAACGCAAAAATTTTAATGAGAGTTTTAGACGAGTGCGGCATAAAATACACGGGCGGGGTAAACGCGCCGTATATCTGGCTTAAATGTCCGAAGGGTCTCGGCAGTTGGGAATTCTTTGATTTACTGCTTGATAAAATACAAGTTGTCGGTACACCGGGCGAAGGGTTCGGAAAAGCGGGCGAAGGCTTTTTCCGCTTTTCGACTTTCGGTAGCCACGAAGACACAATAGAGGCGGCGGATAGATTGAAACATTTATTTAAAAGTTTATAATAATTTTGGGGATTTTTTGGGGACTGAAAAGTTAAAATCGGCAGTGTTTTATTGATTATTTTAAATTTACTTTTTTGGTTCAAGTCCCATCCTTCACACCAAATCAGTCGGTAGAAAGGTCTTTTCATCTTTCTACCGATTTTTGCATATTTTGGGGTAAAAATAGCCTATTTTTAACACTTTTAATGGTCCTTGGTTTACAAGGGTCTTTTTTTATTTGGCAAAAACCCTAAAAAACACCCTACCGACACACTTCTATCGTGTCGGTAAAAAGGTGGGCGGTGGGCGGATTTGAACCTTTTAGCAACTTGAAAATAAAGGCAAAAGTGGTATAATCTAAAAAAGGGAGATATTAGAACGAAAAGTGTGATATAATAAATTAAAAAGACAAATAGTAATTTCTAAGAGAGGTAATTATTGTGAACTACAAGGTAATAGATAAAGAAAAATATTATAGAAAAGGAGTATTTCGACATTTTTCAGAGGATTGTCATTGTTCAACTTCAATGACTGCAAGAATCGATGTTAGTGAACTTGTTCACTATTCTAAAGAGAAAGGAACAAAATTCTATATTAACTTTCTTTACATACTATCAAAAGTTCTTAATTCTCGTGAAGATTATAGGATGGGATATCTTTGGAAAACAGATGAATTAATATGTTATGATGTGATTAATCCCACTCAGTATGTATTCCATGAGGAAACTGAAACTTGTACTCCTGTATATACAAAATATGATGAGAACTATGAAAGGTTTTATGCTAATGCGTTGAAAGATGTAGAAGATGCGAAAAAAACAAACGAATATATGTTAGATATGGAAAATCATCCAAATTGGTTTGATGCATCATTTATATCATGGTTATCTTATGATTCTTTGAATATTGAGTTGCCTGATGCTAATATGTTTTTAGCACCAATTATTAATTGGGGAAAATATAGAGAAGAAAATGGTAGACTTGTTATGCCTGTATCTGTTCGTTTGAATCATGCAATTGCGGATGGATATTTGGTCGCAAATGTATTTCGTTTGTTAGAGCAAGAAATCAAGTC
>ONQV01000050.1:0-7549 GCA_900320065.1 uncultured Eubacteriales bacterium
AAAGTCCACCTTTTTTTAAAAATTTCTCTAAAAATATTTTTCCCTCCATATCTCCTAGGACACTTTTTTGAAAAAATCAACCCCCATTTTAAAAATTTTCTAAAAAAATTTTTACCCCTACACCTAAAAGGGCTATTTTCGGGAAAAAGTCAAGGTTATAATCTAAATTTTATTATTTCTGATTGGACAATGCCTGTCCAATCAGAAAAAGTTTTTTATAAAAAACATAAAAAAATCGATGATAACACTATCACCGACCACTTAACCTTGTTATTTAATTGTCGTCTATCTTAATCTTTTTATCTCATAAAACTCCTTTGAAACGAAAAAGACCGTACGATTTTCACCGTCGCCGTTTGGCGCAATTCCTTCTCGTACGGACTCTTTAATTCCGTTAAAATATTTAGTTGTTATACTCGTAATACCTAAAAAATTGTAACACAAAAAAGCCCATCAACGCTTTCCGCTGAAATCATATAAAATGATTGCAAACGGAAAACTCCGGCAAACCTACGATTACCATAATAAGCCCCGCGGTAATCATTTCCCGAACACGCAATCTTTAACAATACTTTCTCAATAAGATTGCAACGGGAAGAAACGCAAACGCGCTTCCATACAAGACGAAAACGTCTCGTTTATCCCTTAATCAAAAGGGTACTACAAAAATACGATATTACTCGTACAATTTTATGATAACATATATTCTTACCTTGTCAAGACCTATATGGCAGCTTGTTTTGACTTTTTTTGTCGAAAAGTTTTTAAAACGTTTTGAAATCTATCCCGTAATTAACCCTTACATTCGTAAATACAGGTTTTATAGTACATATAGATAAATACCTGACCACTGGATTATTGCCCCGAACAAAACAAAGAAATGCCAAATAAAATGTGCGGCTTTTTTCTTTTTAAGCACAAAAGGTATCATACCGAGAGTATATACAACCCCGCCGCCCAAAATAAAGAATAATAACGGTAAATTATCGGCAATAAAATAGGGAATAAATAATACGCCGCTCCACCCTAACACAAAATAAAGGGTATAATGCAGCCACTTGATTCTTCCCGGTCCGAAAACCGATAAAAAAGTTATACCCGTTGCGAGCAATAACCATTGAACTGTAAAGAATATCCAGCCCGAAGGATATCCCCACATCGTATCGTTCATATAAACCAAAAATAAAGGCGCAAAAGTACCGCCTATTTGCAGATATATCGACGAATAATCAAATCTCCTGAACACTCTTTTAACCGTTGTCCCGCTTCTGAAAGAATGATAAATACACGAAAAAAGCATTTGCAATATAAAACAAGTCCCGTAAACGATAGACGCGAATAATGCAACGCCGTTTCTTGACTTAACGATCATCAGAATTAAACATATAAGCGCGATCAATGCTCCAACGCCGTGAGTAATAGAGTTTCCGATCTCTTCTATCAATCGTCTTTTCGGCGGTTCGTTTAATTTTCGATTTTTTGCCTTGTTTTGAATTTTTAAGCGGTATTTTTCGGCTTTTAACGGTTTTTGTATGGAAAGACGATTGATTTTATACTCGTTTTTTAAAATCTCCAAGTCTGACCTTGATTTGTCAATAATGCTATGTTTGTCTTTTAAGTATTGAGTTTTTAATTGCGAGTATCGTTCTTTTAAGTTTTTGTAATCTTTTTTTATATCTTCTTCCATAAGTCCCAAATGTCAACCTTCCGTTCTGATAGAGTTAAGTATCTGCGCTATGCTGTTGCCTTTCCTTAAACCTTCTTTTAAGTTCTTCAAATCTTAACCCTTGAAGTTTTTTAAACTCTTTTAACCTTGTCGCAAGATGAACGGAATATGCAAAGTCAACTACGACGGCACCTATGACCGCACCGACAAAATACGTATAAATCAGATTTTCACTGATCCAAGTAATGCCTTGAACCAAAATCGGATTCAATAAAAAATAATAAATCGAACCGACTGCGAGCCAGATAAAAGAGAATATCGGGCAAATAATGCCCAGAATATTTCCTTTGCGGTCGCTGTAATCCCAAAGTTTAATCTTACACGCTTTAATAAAAATTAAACCTGTAATGAATTCAATAAGCGTCATACTTGCGCCGATAACGGCTATTTTAACGACAACGTCTAATACTTGCGGGTGAATTCCCAAAGGAATATTGCTTATTCCGTAAAGCACCGCCACACCGCAACCGTAAATCGGTAAATACGGTCCTGTTAAAAATCCCGGATTCATCCATTTTTTTTGCGAAACGAATCTTCTGAAAAGCACTTCGAGAGTCCAACCGAAAAGCGAACCTATCACGAATAACGTTGATAAAATAACCAAATATTTCATATCGAATCTTAAAGCGGTAAATCTTTGTCCTTAAATTTTTTGAAGGCGACAGCATAACAAACCGTCCCTACCGCTATAAGTATAGCAAGTTTCCATAAGAACGTCAACGTCCCGTCTAATATTGATACCACGTCGAACAGCGATATGATAGATACGTAATTAAAGTATTTCAAAGATTCCATACGAATTACGTAAGGTATTATAGGTGAACCGAACAAGCCTAATATCGTTGCGACCAAGAAGAATATATTAAGTCCGCCGCCGACTGCCATTGCGTTTTTACTGCGGTTGAACCAACTTGACGCAAGGAAGGAAATTCCGCTCATAGCGAACATAACGACGAAAGCGCCGAGATTTATAAGCAACAGTTTTCCTATATTCAATCCTGTATCGACGTTGACTACGGATATACAGATAATTGAACATATCGTAGTACATATAAACATCAATAAAAGCGAACCCACGAGATATATCGCCTGCGTTGCGCTGACGGCGTTTCTTTTGGTCGGCGTTGAAAGAACGTACGCCATCGAGCCGCTGTCCACCTGTCCGGCAATAAGGTTGTTAGACGCCATTATCATATAAATAATAGGAAGTAAAAGCCCCGCAATCTTAAAGAAAATCGAACCGACGAGAATTCCGTATAAGTCCATACTGCCGATTTCCTGAAGCGCGTCGGAAACTTCGGTGGGAAGGGTTGCAAGCATACTGTCAGCAAACTCTTTTACGAGTTCGGCTTTTATGCTTTCCATCGTTTCGCCTTCTTTGATGTTTTCTAATCTGTATTCGAGATTTGCCCTGTAATTTACTATAACGGAATTTGCAAGCCCCTTAACGAAGCCGTAATCTTTGTATCCGAATTCTTCGTATTCCTTTTCCGTTATCTTATATTCTTTGAGTTGATCAAGCGCTTTCTGAACGTTATCTTCGCTCACCATATTGCCCGCAAGGAATATGGACGAATTTGTGAAAACGTAATCTTCAACGTAGTCTTTGCGCTCCGTGTCGCTCATCGTAAGTGCACCTTGAAAATCGTATCTCGGCGCGGTTTCCCCGAGAGCAGTATAAAAGCCGTCGAACATATAACCGCCGCCTTCCTGCATAGGATTGAATACATACATTATAAGTCCCGTAATCTCTTTTGCTTCGTTTGAATCTGGTTCGTAACCTTGTTCTGCGGCAATAGACGCACAAAATTGCTGTAATTTCAGCGTTGCGCTCTTATACGCCGTGCCTGCCGCGTACAGATTTGCCGCGTCCGCACCTTGATTAGCATAAATCTGCTGATACTCCGTCGTGTTCGTTACGGCGATAAAATCTTTTTTGAATTCTCCGTCAAAATAAAACATACCCGATTCGGAAAGTTCGTAATAATTCAACGCTCTTTTTTCCGTTTGAGATTTAAGTTCTTCCTGAATTATCGCGTTTTCTACGGCGACTTTGGTTCTGCTTAAATCGCCGTTGCCTGCAATTACCATAACGCAAATAAGCATAAAACAAACTGCAAAAGTTATTATAGCCCACATAATACCGTTGGCTTTACACGATTGTTTAAATAAAGGTTTACTGAACATTTTTGATCTCCTTGTTCTTTATAATTTCGTTAAAATGTTTTTCAAGCGTATATTTTACTTCGGAAATAAATTTTACGTTATAACTTTTAAGGTCTTTAAACAACGCTTGTATATCCGTTTTCTTTATACTTACCGTATATTGCAGATATTCTTGCTGATTTCTTATTACGTTGTATCCGTGCCCCGCAAATTTTTCATAATCTTTTCGGTCGTTGAACTCTATCTTGAATTCTGCCGTTTCCCGTTCTGTAATTTCTTTCATATCGGTAACCGCAAGAATTTGCCCGCGATCTATAAGCGCGACTCTGTCGGCGATTTTTTCCAACTCTTCGTATAAATGCGAACTTATAAGAATAGTCTTGTCGTGTTTTTTCTCTTCGAGTAAAAGGTCTAAAAACGCCACACGCATAAGCGGATCTAGTCCCGTCGTCGGTTCGTCCAGAATAAGTATTTCGGGATCACTCATAAGCGCGGCGACTACCGCCGTTTTCTGCTTCATACCCTTACTCATGCGTTTTAAATTCGCTCTCAGATCGAGTTGCAGTTTTTCGGTGATATAATTCGCGCGATCCATACTTTTTACGTTTAAAAATTCCGCTTGCGATTTGAGAAATTCCGTTCCCGAACCCAAGTCCGGAAAAGCGATTTCGCCGGGAACGTATCCTATATACGGCTTGGTTTTTTCACTTTCCAGCCAGGAATCTTTGCCGAATATCGTTACCTTTCCTTTATCGGGCTTTATAAAACCCATAATACTTCTTATCGTGGTGGTTTTGCCCGCGCCGTTCGCGCCGACAAACCCCAAGATCTCACCACGCCGCAACTCGAAATTTACGTCGAAAATTCCCTTGCCGTCGCCGTAGTCTTTGGTAAGTCCTTTTATTTCTATCAGTTTTTCCGTCATAGCGCGCCTCCGAAATTTTTATCTTCTTTATAATAACTCATAAAATAATCTTCCAACGTTTCCTTCATATGCGTAAAATCGGTAATGCGGTATTCGGACATATCGGAAATAAAATAGTTTATATCTTTGTCGTTTACCGCAATCATCACGCTGTTTCCGTCCGTCTTTATAACTTTGTAATGCGGATTTTCAGCGTCCGACACTATAAGTTTATTTTTGTCTTCTTCGTCCGAAAATTTTATGCGGTATATTTTATCCTGTTTGTGTTTTAAATCGTCGGCAATAAATTCCGAAACGATTTTTCCGTCCTTAATAATGGCAATCCTATCGCACGTTGCGTCCACTTCGCTAAAAATATGGCTTGACAGCAATATGGTTTTTCCGCGCGACTTTTCTTCTTTTATAAACTCGATAAACCGTTGTTGCATTTTTAAATCCAAGCCGCTTGTCGGTTCGTCTAAAATCAGTATTTCGGGATCGTTCATAAACGCAACGACGACGGCGAGTTTTCTTTTTACGCCGAGACTCATACGCTTGGTTTCTCCGCTCGGATCGAGTTCAAACGCATCCATCAGATACTTTATGTATTTTTCGTCCGTACACTTTTTCATTTTCTTCATCATATCGAGAAACTCGTACCCAGTTAGTCCCGCCGGCAAAGCGATTTCTCCCGGCAAATAACCGACTTTATCCATAAATTCGGTATAATGCCCGAACGTATCTTTTCCGAAAATTCTCGTATGTCCGCTTTGCGGTCTGGAAAAACCCATAAGATGTCGTATGGTCGTGGATTTGCCCGCACCGTTCGGTCCCAAAAACCCGAACACCTCTCCGTGATTTACCGTAAGGGAAACGTCGAAAACACCTCTGCCGTATCCGTAATCTTTCGTTAAACATTCTACTTCGATTTCCTTCATTTCTGTCTCCTTGATTTTTTGGACAAATGTATATTTTCTTGACAACAGTAAAAGTATATGCTATATTTTATAAAAAAGCAAACGCAAAAATTTACACAAAGATTACAATAGTAAAATAATGGACATTTTTTAAAATTCGTCCAAAAAACGACGGAGTATCGAAATGAAAATAATCAATAAAAACGAAGACAAAGAAGATTTACGCGTAATAAGAACGAGAAAACTTTTAAGCACCGCTCTTTTTGACCTTATGGCGGAAAAAGATTTTTCACAGATAACCGTAAACGATATATGTAAAAAAGCAATGGTCAGAAGAGCAACGTTTTACAATCATTTTAATGATAAAGAAGATCTGCTTAATTACACCATTGACGGAATTCAGGAAGAACTCTTTGAAAAAAGCATAGAAAATTCCGAATTCGTGTCGGGCAAGGAAATGTATATGAGCCTTATCGGGTGCGTTATTGATTTCCTTGTCGAAAACAACGACAAAATCGTAAAAATAAGAAAAAACTGTTCGGATAAAATGATAATTTCATTTCTCGAAACCATAAAGCGCAGCGCGGCTTATTTGATCGGTAAAAATAAATTTAACGAAAATTATAAGATTCCCGTCGAAGTTATCGCAAGTTTTTTTACCGGCGGACTTATTTTGATAGGGCTTGACTGGATAGACAATAAGCAACCGTATTCCAAATCCGAACTTTTAAGATTTTGCGACACGTTGCTTGACGACGAACTTTTAATCGACCATAAAATATAACTTAAAAATTATATAAAGTCAATTCTACCGACGGTAGATAAGGCGGAAATCGTTCTACCGAAACTATTTGTATAATTAGAACGCCAAGATATAAAGATAGGTTGCAAATAATTCGTTTTTATAATACGATTAAAACGTATCAAAAAAACGGGAGCAAACTATGACGGAAACGAATATTACGTTATTCGGCGATTCGGTCGGCAAGGGTATTTGTACCGACAATGGAAAGATAGAAATAATAAAAAATAACGCCGTGGCATTACTGAACAAAAACTACGGACTTAATATAAATAATCGGTCGGTGTATGGGTTATCGTTAAAAAAATTTGCCGACAGAAAAATTATAGACAAGTATATTGAAACTTTGCCCGACGATAAAGATAATGTTGCGGTATTAGAACTCGGCGGTAACGACGCCGACTACGACTGGAAAAAAGTTGTCGCATCGTTCGATTCGCCGCATCATCCTAAAACGACCGTTGCAGAATTCGGCGACGACTTAAACGAGATTGTAAATAAACTTAACCGCGCCAAAGTAAAAACTTATTTTTGCACAATCACGCCCATAAGCAGCGAACGCTATTTTTATAACGTAATTTCAAAAATCGTAAACGGTCAAACGGTGCTCGATTTCTTTCATGGGGACATAAATATGATTTATCGCCATCATGAAATATTCAGCGACGTGCTTTTAAGAGTGGCTATAAAAAACGATATAGAACTGATAGATTTAAGAAGGGCGTTTTTACAGAGCGAATTTTTCGGCGATTTAATGTGTTCCGACGGAATACACCCGAACGAAAAAGGTCAATACTTAATATATAATACCGTCACGCAACTTATTTGAGTGATTATTGAAAAGTAATTAAATAGTCTTTTTGGGGATTTTTTGGGGACTGAATAGTTAAAATCATAAGTATTTTATTGAATTTTTTAAAATCGTTTTTGTGGTTCGAATCCTCTTCTCTCCGCCAAATTAGAAGCGCAACACCGGCTTACGCCCTGCTTGCGCTTCTTTTATGCTCCGAGAAGAGTTTTGGCGAATTATGGAC
>ONQV01000050.1:7603-13104 GCA_900320065.1 uncultured Eubacteriales bacterium
GCGAATTATGGACGCGATTGACGGCTAACGCCGTAACAATCGCTATTCCGTCGCAACCTTCGTTTGCTCCTTACGAATCCTCTTCTCTCCGCCAAATTAAAAAGCACCTAAAAGGTGCTTTTTAATTTGGCGGGAACGAAGAAACTAAAACATTAAAATTTATTTCAAACAAAATTTATATAAATTATAAAATGTGTAAAAACTATCGTCAATAAAAAAACTTATTAAATGACGCTTGCCGCCGCGGCGTTCGTATTCTATATCGAGCCTGTTCCCGCGATAATTCCTTTTTGCGGTTTGCTTTTTAATTAAATCCGAACTCTACACCAAAGCATCTGTCTTTTCTAAAAGCAAGACAAGTTGTTCTATATAAAAATCTATTTCCTTTTTCATTTTTCCGTCGTTCAGCCCGCCGCGGCGGATACTCCTGCGCAAAAGTCGCATAAACCCGACAATTTTCGCCTTGTTCTCCGTTTCCGTAAGTTTTTCCTTATCGTCCGTACCCATATACTTGGCAAGCGATTTTTCCCAAACCTTTACCGCGAGTTCGTGCGGAATACCCAAAAACGACGGGGATATAGTCGGATCGAGCGAAGCAAATCCTTCGTAAGCGTTGAACATAGAACCGAGTTCAAATACGGGATGCCCCACGCAAAGCGTGTCCATATCGATAAGCAAGGCTTCCCCGTTCTGCATCATAACGTTTTTAAGGTGATAATCGCCGTGCAACATATGATTGTCTTTTGGTACTGCATTGACGAGCGCCAGAAGTTTGTCGCCCGTTTCTTTCGGAAGGTACTCTTTATCGAATTCCGCCCATTTTACAGCCGTTTCCTTCATATCGGGCATATCGCCTTCTTTTACGACCGTTCCGTGTATCTTTTTCAATAAGTCCACGTAAAGATCCAGATAATAATCGAGTTTTTCGGGTTCGGCGGCAACGAGTTTTGCAAGCGATTTGGCGTTAAGACACTCGAACACCGTACCGTAACCGTCGCCCACTCTTACGATATCGTATGAAATAGCCGTAGGAATACCGAGTACGAAGGCTTTTTTGGCAAGTTCGCGTTCTCTTTTTATATCGTTAAGGCTGTCGGGATTTAAATAAACTTTTACGATAGTATCGTCGTTTATTCTGTAAACTTTTCCGTTAGCGCCCTGACCTATAACTTCCGCCCCGTCCAAGGAAATACGCCTATACGCCTTTTTGATATCTATGATCTCGGTAAACCCCGTCATATCGAAAATCTCGTACACATCCGAACTTGCGTTTATAACGCTGAAAGAAGTCTCCGTCTTTTTAAGCCTTAACACTACGCGAAGCCCCGCGGAAGATATGTATTCTAAATCGTCCATATCTAAAACGAGAACGTCGTGAGAATTTTTATCGCGAAGAGCCGTTATTTCTTTTTCAACCGCGTCCGCGTTGGAAGAATCTATCCTACCGTCTAAAAATATTGTCAACTTCCCGTTTTCAATTTTGTAATTCATGTTTATCTACCTTTCCGAAAATAAAAGTTATTATTTGTTTGTATTCCATAAAAACACCCGTGCCGCCGAAGTCCTTTTCCAACGCGTCGGCAATGCTTTCGTAATACCATCTCTGTTTTTGCTTGTCTTTCTCGTTAAAAGCCTTCCACACTTCGTCGCCAAACTGCAAGTAGGCGTGAAGTATTGAACGCGCGTTGGATAACTTGTCGCCAAGCCATAAAATTTGCACGTCCCTGTCTTTCGTTTGTCTTAAATGCGCAAGCGTTTCTTCTTTTCTTATACGCCAAGTCTTTTCCGGCGCTATGTGGCTGCGCTTATCTTCCGTTTCCGCGCCGACGAGTTCCGCCACTCTGTCGCCGAACTTTTCGCGTATTTCACCGAGTTCGTGCGGAGTGTCTTCCACTACGTCGTGCAAAAGCGCCGCACAGATAACGTCTTCATCGCTCGTCAGATTCGCCACTATCGTAGCGACTTCCAAGGGATGCAATATGTACGGCATCTTCACTAATTTCCGTTTTTGCCCCGCGTGGGCGTCGGTCGCGAATTTTATCGCTTCGTCAAGTTTACTCAAAGTTTTTCTCCGTTATTAGAATATTTTTTCCGTCTTTATATTCGTACCGTATATCGTCCGTAAGTTTTTTGGTCATAAATATACCCAGCCCGCCTATATCTCTCTCTTCGGCGGAAAGCGTTATATCGGGATCGGGTTTTTCAAGCGGGTCGTACCGTTTACCTTCGTCGGTAAAAATAACGGTTATTTTATCCGCCGAAACGTCGCAGAAAATCTCCGCGTCGCCGATATCGGGCGCATAAGCGTAATGCGCAATATTAACGAATACTTCTTCGACGTAGAGTTCGACTTGCTTTATAAATTTTTCCGATACGTTCCTGTTTTTAAGACGCTCTCTTACAAATTCCGTCGCCTTTGCAAGATTTTCGTCGGTGGCGGGAAGTTTTATACTTTTATCGTTCTTACCCTTATACTCGAAACACAGCATAGTGATATCGTCGAACTGCGGCGCGTCGCCCGTAAATTCCCGCACTTTTTCGCGGACGGTTTTTATTACGCTTTCGGGAGCGGACGGTTTTTCGGTATTGAGAACGTCTATCATCCTTTGCGCGGTAAATAATTCATTGTTTTTATTCGTCGCTTCCGGCACGCCGTCGGTATAAAGGAAAATTTTATCGCCCTTGCCTAAAACTATTTCGCTATCCTTATACTTTAATCCGCCCATAGCCCCGATAACAAGTCCGTGTTTGTTTTTAACCATATCGAAATTCCCGCCGCCTACGGATATCGCGGGGTCGTCGTGTCCTGCGTTCGCAAAGGTCAGTTTACCCGTTGAAATTTCAAGTATTCCAAGCCAAACGGTAACGAACATTTCCGCGCCGTTGTGTTCACAGATTCTGTCGTTGACAACGCTTAAAATTTCCGCAGGCGTTCCTCCTACGTGCGCTCGCTCGTTTATAAGTATTTTAGTAGCCATCATAAATACGGCGGCAGGAACGCCTTTACCCGACACGTCCGCCATAACGAGTGCCAAGTGGTCGCTGTCTATCAAAAAGAAATCGTAGAAATCGCCGCCGACTTCTTTCGCGGGTTCCATCGACGCAAAAAGGTCGAATTCCTTTCGGTCCGGAAATGCGGGGAAAACGGACGGAAGAGAGCCTTGCTGAATTAAACTTGCAATACGGAGTTCCGTACCCATACGTTGTTTTTCGGAAATCGCAGTAGAAAGATTGTCGATATATTTAAGCGTTTCGTCTTCCATATCGGAAACTGCCGCGACGAGCGAAGATATCTCGTGTATTTTGCTGTTTAATTTTTCCGAAAGCGGCTTATCGGGCGCGCTGTTGGTTTTAGCGAACCGCGCCGCTTCGTCGTTAATTTTTTTTATGGGATTAACGAATTGTTTTCTCAAAAATATTACGGCTATTACGATTAGCAAAACCGCAAGCGACATAGTAAAGCCGGCAACCAAAAACATATAACTTCTGCGCCCTTCGGCAAGTTCCGACATAGGGCGTTGAACGCACATAATCCCCGCAACCGTTTTGCCGTCGCTTTTATAAAGCGGAATAAGCGAAGTTACGTGCGGCGGCGCACCGTTTAAATTTTTAGTCCGCATAATCGATGCGCTTTTTTCGCCGTTTTCATACATATTTTTGTATATATTTTGATAAGTATTGTCGGAAGTTTGCGTCGTATATTTGACTTCGCCTATATCCCAAACCGTTTTATATATAGACTTATCGGGACAATTAAAAACCGAAATAAAATGCTCGTAATCCGTCGTATCGACCGCAATAATGTAAATAATCGTAACGTTCTGCTTATCGCGGAGAATATTAAGTCTTTCAAGACTTTGATAATATTCGCGTGAAAGTTCGGTGTCTTCTTTATCGCGAATACTTTGAAAATTTAACAAGTACAAATCGATATGGTCAGCATTAACGAGCGTGGCGGCGGTATCAGCCGTGCGATATGCCGAGTCCGTGTATTCTTTTGTTAATGAATCGGTAAATTTATAATAACCTATGGTACTTACCACGGCACAAAAGACAAGTAAAAGTACGGCGATTGCCGCTGCTATATTGAACGTTAAACTGTAAATAAACGATTTTAATTTTTTCATTAAAAATTATTATAATAAATTATTTACCGATTGTCAATTTATTGCAAAAAATTGTAAAAGCCCGCCCCGCAAATTTCCGCGGGGCGGGCGAAGAATTAAAATCTTTTTCTCTTTTCGCAATACACGCAACGGCAGACGTCGGCTTCTTTGTCCACCACCTTGAATAGTTTTTTAAGTTCCTGTTCCGTTCTCGAAACGCAGCGCGGGTTTTCGCACCCCGTCGCGCCTTCTATTATCTCCTTCCCCGCGAAAAGGTTCTCTTTTACGGGATTTTCCGCTTCTTTCAAGAGTTTGAGAATAAGCGCCATACGCATATATTTACCGTTCTCCACTTGCTTAAAGTAGCAAGCGCGCGGATCAGCGTCCACTTTAACGCTTATCTCGTTCACACGCGGCAACGGGTGCAACACGCACGCGTCCTTTTTTGCCGCCTTCATTTTTTCTTCGGTTAAGATATACGCGTCTTTAAGTCTTTCGTACTCCGCCCTGTCTTCAAAACGCTCTTGCTGGATTCTCGTCATATACAGTATGTCGAGTTCGGGAAGCGCTTTTTCAAGGTCGCCCGTTTCCTTGTACCGCATACCCGTTTTTTCCATAACGCCTATCTTCATATAGTTCGGAAGTTTCAACTCTTCGGGCGAAATAAGCACGATTTTTACGTTCTTATATCTCGACAGCGCGGTGATTAGTGAGTGTACCGTCCTGCCGTATTTAAGGTCGCCGCAAAACCCGACGGTAAGGTCGTCGAATCCGCCCTTTTCGCGGTATATGGTGAAAAGGTCGGCGAGCGTTTGCGTGGGATGACAATGCCCCCCGTCGCCCGCGTTGATTATCGGCACGTTGGCGTTCATCGCCGCAACAAACGCCGCGCCTTCTTTCGGCGAACGCATAGCGATTATATCCGCATAAGACGAAATAACGCGAACGGTATCGGCGATGCTTTCGCCCTTTGCCGCCGAAGACAGCGCTTCGCCGGGGACGGAGAGCACGTTGCCGCCGAGTTCGTACATTGCCGCTTCGAACGAAAGTCTCGTGCGGGTGGACGGCTCGAAAAACAAGGTCGCTATCTTTTTGCCCTTACATTTTTCAGAATACTTCGCGGGATTTTCTATTATGTCCGCCGCCACCTTCATCATATCGTCTATTTCCGTGCGGGTAAAATCCGAAATATCTATTAAACTTCTCATATTATTTTCCCTGTCTTATCCAACTTTCGTCCGTAGGATCGTTTCTGAAAGCGATAAGCCGTTTTACGTCTTCCGCCTTTATATAGCCTTCTTCGGCGGCGACTTCCGCAATCTTATCGAAACAGGTAAGCGAAACGTTTTTAACTTTCGCGGCGTTAAGCCTTTCTATCCCTTTTTGCATACCGTA
>ONQV01000001.1 GCA_900320065.1 uncultured Eubacteriales bacterium
GGCTATGATCTGGCGGTTCAATCGGCTGAGCATGCGGTTTCTTCGATTATCCTCCGCCTTGAAGCAGGAAACCGGGAAACAGACGCTTTTCTTGCGGGAACTGTCGAAAGCGCGTACGTCGTTATAAAGGCGACCGACAACGCCGCCGCCGAACGGGTTTTGGAAAAGGCGGGATTTAAGGGCATACAAGGATTATAACGGAGTTATAAAAACACCGAACAGAGGAGAAAAATATTGCTTACCGATTTGTTGGAAAGAAACGCCGCGAATTATTGCGGCGACGTTGCGCTCGTAGAGTTAAACCCCGCGACGGAAGAGAGAAAGAAGAGCACTTGGAAAGAATATTCCCTTGTCGAACAGAGTTCGACCCGCCATTACCGCAGGGAAATAACTTGGGGCGAGTTTAACGAACAGGCGAACAGGGTTTCGCACTTCTTAATGGATAAAGGCATTAAAAAGGGCGACAAAGTGGGCATTTTGCTTATGAACTGCTTGGAGTGGCTGCCCATCTATTTCGGAATATTAAAGACGGGCGCGCTTGCCGTGCCTATGAACTTCCGCTATACCGCGGAAGAGATAAAATACTGCGCCGAACTCGCCGAGATAAACACCCTTATTTTCGGGCCCGAATTTATAGGGCGTGTGGAAGAAACGGTGGACTCTCTCGGAAAATCCGTGGCGCTGTACTTTACGGGCGGCGACTATTGCCCCACCTTTGCCGAAGATTTTGACGAAGAAATAAAGGACTATCCGACATCTAACCCGAACGTTCCCCTGACCCTTGACGACGACGCGGCGATATATTTTTCGAGCGGCACGACGGGGTTTCCGAAAGCCATTTTGCACGCGCACCGTGCGCTTTCGCACGCGGCGACGGTCGAACAGAAACACCACGGGCAAACCCGCGACGACGTGTTTTTGTGTATTCCCCCGCTGTATCATACGGGCGCGAAAATGCACTGGTTCGGAAGTCTCGTTTCGGCGAGCAAAGCGGTGCTCTTACGCGGCACGACGCCCGAAACCATTATGGAAGCGATATCTAACGAGCGTTGCACGATAGTTTGGCTTTTAGTGCCGTGGGCGCAGGATATTCTGGAAAAACTCGATAACGGCACTATAAAACTTAAAGATTATCACGTTAAACAGTTCAGACTTATGCACATAGGGGCGCAACCCGTTCCGCAAAGTCTTATTAAGCACTGGCAGGATTATTTCCCCGGTCAACTTTACGACACTAATTACGGATTGAGCGAGTCCATAGGTCCGGGGGCGGTGCATCTCGGCGTGGAAAACATAAGAAAGGTCGGCGCGATAGGCGTTGCGGGCTACGGCTGGCAGGTTAAAATCGTAAAGGAAGACGGTGTAACCGAAGTTTCCCAAGGAGAAGTGGGCGAACTTGCCTTAAAAGGCGCGGGGGTTATGAAATGCTACTACCGTAACGAAAAAGCGACCGCGGAAGTTATGCGCGGCGAGTGGCTACTTACCGGCGATATGGCAAAGCAGGACGAAGAAGGGTTTATTTATCTCGTCGACAGAAAAAAAGACGTAATAGTCTGCGGCGGCGAAAACCTTTACCCCGTGGAAATAGAAAACTTTATGCGTAAGTTCGATAAAATAAAGGACGTGGCGGTCATCGGACTACCCGATAAACGCTTGGGCGAAATTCCCGCGGCTATCGTGGAAATAAAGTCGGGCGAAAAATGTACGCAGGAAGAAGTGGACGAGTTCTGCCTTTCCCTTCCAAGGTATAAGCGCCCAAGAAAAGTGATTTTCGCGAAAGTCCCGCGAAACGCCACGGGCAAGATCGAAAAACCGCTTTTACGCAAGACTTATAACGCCGACAATATAGTCGACGAACAAAACCGTTCTTAATATAAGGGAAAAATTTATGGAAATAGCGCTTTACATCGTTTTACTCGTAGTGTTTTTCGGCTCTATGGTTGCAATCGGATTTATTTGCCGCAGAAAAGCCGCTTCTACCGACGGGTTCTTGCTCGGCGGAAGAAACGTCGGACCGTGGCTTACCGCTTTTGCCTACGGCACGTCCTACTTTTCGGCGGTCGTGTTCGTGGGATACGCGGGGCAGTTCGGACATAGGTTCGGTATCGCGTCCACTTGGATAGGATTAGGCAACGCCTTTATCGGTTCTCTCTTAGCGTGGAAGATTTTAGGTCGCCGTACCCGTCTTATGACGAGACACTTAAAAACCGCCACGATGAGCGACTTCTTTGGAAAGCGCTACGACAGCAACGCGCTTAAAATCGCCGCGGCGATAATCATATTTATATTTCTTATTCCCTACACCGCGTCGCTCTATAACGGGCTTTCAAGGCTGTTCGCTATGGCTTTCGATTTGCCGTTCTGGGTGTGTATCGTTATAATGTCCGTGCTTACCGCTATCTACGTTATCGCGGGCGGGTATATGGCTACCGCCATCAACGACTTTATTCAAGGTATGATTATGGCGATAGGAATAGTCGCCGTTATAGTTGCGGTTATTCTTACCAACGGCGGCTGGGATCAGATTTTTGCCGACCTTTCGCAAATAAGCGACGCCGCGGTCAGTTCGCAGGCGGGCGTGTTCACGTCCTTCTTCGGTCCTGACGTCGTTTCGCTGTTCTTCGTCGTTATTTTAACGTCTTTGGGCACGTGGGGACTTCCGCAGATGGTTCAGAAGTTTTACGCCATTAAAGACGAATCGGCGATAGTGAAAGGCACGATAATCTCCACGATATTCGCGGTGCTTGTCGCGGGCGGCTGTTACTTTTTGGGCGGCTTTGCAAGGATATATTTTGCCGAAAAACCCGCGGAAGGCTACGACGCGATAATTCCCGCAATGCTTTCTAAACTTTCCCCCGTGCTTATCGGACTCGTTATCATTTTGGTTTTGTCCGCGTCTATGTCCACTCTTTCTTCGCTTTCTATGACGTCGGCGTCCACTGTTACTCTCGACCTTATCAAGCCTTACGGCAAAAGGGAAATGAGTCAAAAGCAAGAAGTGCTTTGGATCCGCGGGCTTATCGTCGTGTTTATCGTTATTTCCGCGGTTATCGCGATTTTGCAATACGAATTCAATTTCAGTTTTATCGCGCAAATGATGGCGGTATCGTGGGGCGCGCTCGCGGGGGCGTTCCTTGCGCCCTTCCTTTACGGACTTTACTCTAAAAAGACGACGAAAGCCGCCGTATGGTTCAGTTATATCTACGGCGTGGGAATAATGGTGCTGTATCTCTTGTATACCTTGTGGCTTAAAAATTACTTTACGTTGCCGTCGTTCTGGGCGTCGCCCTTAAATCTCGGCGCGCTGGTTATGATTACCGACTTGATTTTCGTGCCGATAATAAGCCTTTTCACCAAAAAGCCCGATATGAAAAAGGTGGAAGAAATGTTCGCCTGCTATCATAAGACGATAACCGTTTCCGCGGAAAAGGTTTTGGTTGACGATACGGACGAAAAATAAACGGATAAAAACACATATTAAAAGGTAAGGAGAAAAATTATGAAAGAAGTGATAGTAAACGTCAATAATTTTGAAAACGAAGTGTTAAAATCGGAAACGCCCGTTCTGGTGGATTTCTGGGCGACGTGGTGCGGGCCGTGCCAAATGCTTGCCCCCACCGTTTCCGCAATAGCGGAAAAATACGACGGGAAGGTTAAGGTCTGTAAAGTCGATATCGACGAGAATATTCCGCTTGCCGAAAAGTACGGGATAGAAGTTATCCCGACGCTCGTCGTCTTTGACGGCGGCAAGGAAAAAACGCGCAATATGGGGCTTATGACCGCCGCCGAAATAGAAAAAATGCTGTAAACGGATTTTTGCATAAAACGCCGCCCCGAAAGGTTTTGCCTTTCGGGGCGGATGTTTTTACCTTTAAGCGGACCTGTAAGCCGAGTTCTGTCGAGTGCGAACATTTATCTACGAATAGCGTCTCCGCTATCCCCCAGCGATATTTTAATAAATTCTTTCGGCGGAACTCCCATAAAAGAATTTGTCAATCTTGCGTCGGGTGGGGTTTACATTGCCCCCTGCGTTACCGTAGGGGCGGTGGGCTCTTACCCCGCCTTTTCAACCTTACCCCTTTCGGGGCGGTAATTTTCTGTTGCACTTTCCTTAAAGTCGCCTTCACCGGGATTTCTCCGGCACCCTGTTCCTGAAACGCTCGGACTTTCCTCATTGACGGTTTCTCTCCGTCCCCGCGTTCGCACAGTCCGCTTAAAAGCATATATATTATAGTATGTAAAAGTCGTTTTGTCAACACGTAAAAAAGTTATATTGCTTGCTATGCAAGCAGTGATATTTTTACCCTATGGGTAAAAGTTATATTACGGCAAAGCCGTAGTTATATTATATTTACCGCAACTTTCCCGTAAGGGAAAATATAACTGCGTAAGCAATATCACTCGCCTTACCGCTTGCGGTAAATAGAGTTGCGGCGCAGAGATAAATTATCTCTGCGCCGCTGATTAAATTGTGAGTTTACAAGTCGTCCGCGTCTTGGTCGGGGTCGTCGTATCTGTTTGAAAAGTCAACCCCCGTATAAGACCCGTAGTAATCGAACCTGCTTTTCATCTTACGTTTAGAACGCATAATTATTTGCAGTTCTTGGTAGATTTAGCGTGTTTTTCGCCGCAACCCTTACAATCCTTTTCGGTCTTGCGCGTTTTCCCGCCGCAGTCTTTAACGGACTTGGTGTTTTTAACGTCTCTCATAATTTTCTCCTTTGTCGGAATTTCACCGTAAGGCTTTTCCCGACGAAGTTATTATGAGCGGGTTTTTGAATTTTATTCGTAAAAATTCTTAAAAATCGGCAAAATTTTTAATTATCTTACCCGAATTCTCGTCGCCTTTGCCTTGCCCGAAACAAGGTCGGCTATCGTATGCCGCGCGGAAGCGATTATTACTTCCGTGCCTATCTTTACCGCGTCTTTAATATATTCGAGTTTGGCTTTCGCCCCGTTCGCCCCCGCGCGGGAAGCGCCGTTACAGTAGTTTTCGCACTCCGTAATGTTCGTTAAAAGTTCGTCGGTGTCCTTACCGTTTATCTCTTCTATTAAGGTCGAAGGATCGTTGCTGTCCTTGTAAATTCCTTCTGTGCTCGTTAAAATAAGCAGGCGTTTTGCGCGGACAAGGCAGGCTATCTGCGCCGCCGTTTCGTCGTTATCCACGCACTCCACCGCCTTGCCGCGTTTGGCTTTTAAGGACTGTATTTCAAAACGGCGGGATTCTTCGGTCGATACAGCGTCGTTATAATTTATAATCGGTATGGCGTTCTGCTCCTTGCAACGGAGAAGAAGCGCCTTTAAATGTTCGCGTTTAGCGTCGTCGTTAAAATGCTGGTGTTCTACGAGCACCTGACGGAGAGAATACTTACTGTCGACGTACTGCCGATAGGTCGCCATTAAAATCGCCTGACCTTGCGCCGCGTAGTCGGTTTTGGCGTCTTCCGTTCCGATAGAAAGTTCCTTGCCGTTGCGCATTATATAGTCTAGCCTGCCCGTTTCCGCCGCGCCGCTCGTTATCCAAACGTAACTCGGTTTTAATTCGCGCGAGATGCGGGCAAGAAGAGTGTAATCCAGCATATTGCTTTCTTTGTCGATAAGCGCCATAGAACCTATTTTGCCGACGAGTTCGGTATCGAAAACCATAATTTCACCTAAACTTTTTTTATCATTTTAACATAAAGCGCAAATTTTTACAACAAAAAAGGTATGCTTTTAGCGTTATATCCGCAAACTATTCTTAATTATAAATAAAGGAGAAGAAATATGGATTTTAACGAAAGTCAGACGATAAAAAATCTGCGCACGGCGTTTTTGGCGGAAAGCGGCGCGATGAACGAATACAATTTTTTCGCTACCCAAGCAAAGAACGACGGTTTCGAGTACGTCGCGAAAACGCTCAACAAGTTCGCTTTAAACGAAAAGGCGCACGCGGAAATTTGGTTCAAGTTGTATCACGGTATTGCGGGAACGACGGACAACCTAGTTAGTTCCGCCGACCTTGAAAATTACGAACGCACCATTATGTACGCGGAATTTGCCAAAACGGCGAAAGATGAAGGCTTCCCCGATATCGCCGCGCTGTTCGACGGCGTTGCGGCGATAGAAGGCGCGCACGAAAAGACCTATAACGAACTGTTAAAACAGATAGAGAACGGCAAAATGTTCGAAGGCAGTAAAGAAACGGTGTGGAAATGCGCTAACTGCGGGCACGTTCATACGGGGAAAAACCCGCCCGAAAAATGTCCCGTCTGTTCGCACCCCAAAGCCTTTTTCTTTAAAACGCAAAGTCAGAACTGAAACGGCTATAAAACATACGCGCCGCGACGGAAAGTCGCGGCGCGTATCGTTTATATATCTTCTTTTATAGCGGCTAAATCGAACAGCGCCTTTTTGTAAACTTCGTAAGACTTAAAGAAAAGGTCTTTTTCCACCCGTTCGTCGGCTTCGTGCAAGTGATAGTTGGCGTTCGGGAATTCCGGACCGAAGGCGCAACCTTTTTTAAATACCCGCGCGAAGGTGCTGCCCCCCATACTTACGGGAGTTAAGTTTTCCCCCGTTACCGCGTTGTAGGCGGCAAGGAGCGTTTGAACGAATTTGCCGTTCTTATCCGTCATAATGGGCGGGTGCTTGTGGTCTATTACGCTTATATCGAGCGGGCTTTGCGCGATTTTTTTAAGCGCGTCTTTAAGCGTGAACGGCGCCGGAATTCGCATATCGCAGGAGATAAGCGTTCCACCGCCCGATAATGGATCTGCAAGGTTCGGCGAAAAAGTTATAAAGCCCTGTTCGTTTTGCATTTTCGACACGCCCCACTTATCGTTAAAAAGATAGTCTATAACGTCGCCTACCTTTTCGCCGCTGTCCTTTAAGAAGTTTAAAAGCGGCAAGAGAGCGTTTTTGCCTAGTTGCGGCTGCGACCCGTGCGCCGCCACCCCGTAACTTACTATAAGCCCGTTTTCAAAGCGCAATCCGTGTTTGTCAAGGAGCGATTTATCGAAGTCGCCTTTGGGCGCTATTTCCGCTTTTGCGCATACGGCGTTTATCACCGTGCCGCCCGTTATCGCACCGAAGTTCTTAAACGGCGGCACGACGACCTTTACGAAGTAAAAGCCCTTTTCCGCGTAAGCGACGGGGAAATTGCCGTCCGGCGAAAAACCGTATTCGGGGAGCGCGGTTTTAGTCTTTAAATATTCGACGTCTTTCCAGCCGCTTTCTTCGTTACAGCCGACGAAAAATCGAAATTTTTTATTGCAGGGAACGCCGCTGTCTTTAAGTTCTTTTAAGGCGTAAAGGGTCATAAGCATAGCGCCCTTGTCGTCGCCTATGCCCCTGCCTATAAGATAGCCGTCCTTTTCGGTGAGAGTAAACGGCGGTTGCGTCCAACCGTCGCCCACGGGAACGACGTCCAAGTGCCCGATAATACCTATTTCCTGCCCGTCGCCGTAAAATATTTCCCCCGCGTAGTTATCGTAGTTTATAGTTTCAAACCCGAACTTTTCCGCCTTTTTTAAAAACCACGAAAGCGCGTCTTTCACGTTTTTCCCGAACGGCGCGTCTTTTTCGGTATTTTCTTCTACGCTTTTTATCGCGACAAGTTCGCCGAGATTTTTAATAAATTCGTCTTGATTTTGCATTATGCACCGCCTTCACGATTCTACTAACAGTATATTACTTTCCGAAAAATTTTGCAACGCCTTTCGCGGCATATTATTTTTCGATAACCGAAGGGCGAAACTATTTATTTTCTTTACATTTCAAGTAAATTTTGTTACAATATTCTTATGCAAGAAGGGTTGCACGACGGTCATCGTGAAAGGCTTATAAATAAATTCGCGGAATTTCCCGATTCTTTTTCCGACCACGAGTTGTTGGAAATTTTTCTTTATACGGTCGTTCCGAGAAAGGATACCAACGCGCTCGCACACCGGCTTATCAAGGCTTTCGGAAGCCTTAAAAAAGTGTTTTCGGCAACGGCTGAACAACTTACGGCGGTAGAAGGCGTTGGCAAAGCGATAGCCGCGCAGATAGTTCTGCACGCTAAAATAATGGACAAAATTTCCGCCCTTTCGTCCGAAAAAGCCAAGGCGTTTTCTTCGCCCGAGCGGATAAAAAGAGAACTCGTCGCGCTTTTTGACGGCGTGAAAGGCGAAAAGTTTTATTTCTTTTTGCTTTCCGATACGTTCGAGCAAGTTTTACGCTTGGAGTTTGTCGGTAAAACGGAAGAAGCGGTTTTTGCCGACACGACGGAGATCGCCCGCGCTATGAGCGTAAACAAGGCGAAGTTTGCGCTTATCGCGCACAATCATCCGAGCGGCAATCCTTTCCCGAGCGAAGCGGACGATATAGCGACGAGCAAATTTTATATCGTTTGCGAAGTTCACGGCGTAAAACTTGCCGACCACGTTATTGTCGCGGGGCAAAAAACGTACAGTTATTTCGCCGAAAAACGACTCGACTACATAAAAGAACGGGTCAAATCTGATAAACTAATTTAACGGATACGTTTAAGGAGAAAGTTATGGCAAAAGTAAGAACGCGCTTTGCGCCGAGCCCGACGGGCTATCTTCATATAGGGGGCTTGCGTACCGCGCTTTACGGCTACCTTTTCGCAAAACAGCGCGGCGGGGACTTTATTTTAAGAATAGAAGACACGGACACCAGCCGTTACGTTGACGGTTCGGTGCAGATAATATACGACACTATGCGGGATTCCGGAATAATGTACGACGAAGGTCCCGATATCGGCGGCGATTACGGACCGTATATCCAGAGCGAGAGAAAGGCGATTTATACCGAGTACGCCAAAAAACTCGTTGAAAAGGGCGGCGCGTATTACTGTTTCTGTACGCCCGAGCGCATTGCGTCCTTAAAGGACGAAGAAGGCAACGTCCGTTACGACAAGCATTGTCTTAAACTTTCAAAACAAGAGATAGAAGAGCGTATCGCCCGCGGCGAGCCCTACGTTATCCGCCAGAACGTTCCGGAAAGCGGCACGGGTACTTATCACGACCTTGTTTACGGCGACATTTCCGTCGATTATAAGGATATCGAAGACGGTATTTTGATTAAGAGCGACGGTATGCCGACCTACAACTTTGCGAACGTTATAGACGACCACCTTATGGGCATAACGCACGTTATCCGCGGCACGGAATATCTTTCGTCCACGCCCAAGTATAATCTTATGTACGACGCGTTCGGTTGGGAACGCCCCGTATATATCCACCTGCCCCCCATTATGAAGGACGCGCAGCATAAACTTTCCAAAAGAAACGGCGACGCAGGGTACGAAGATTTCGTAAACAAAGGCTACGTAAAACAAGCGATAGTAAACTATATCGCGCTTTTAGGTTGGAGTCCCAAAACCAACGCCGAAAAAATGAGTTTAGCGGAACTCGTGGAACACTTCTCGCTTGAAGGAATAAACAAGTCGCCGTCTATATTCGACGAAGCGAAGATGAAATGGCTTTCGGGTGAATATATAAAGGAAATGACGGACGAAGAATTTAAAAAACTCGCCCTGCCTTTCTTAAAGAAAAGTCCCGCTTACGGCAAGTTTGACGAAGATAAACTGCTTAATCTCGTTAAAACGCGGGTGCAGATATTAAGCGAAATCCCCGAAAAGTTGGATTTTCTGACGGACTTTAAAGAGTACGACCTTGACCTTTTCGTAAACGAAAAACAAAAGGCAAGCATAGAAGTCGCAAAAGAAATTTTGCCGAAAATCAGGGAAAGGTTGTCGGGGCTTACGGAATTTACGAATTCCGTGCTGTTTGAAACTCTCGTCGCGCTATCAACAGAATTAGGCGTTAAAAAGCAGGCGCTTTTGTGGATTGCGCGGATTGCGATAACGGGCAAAGGCGCAACGGCGGGCGGAGCGACCGAAATCGCCGAACTTTTAGGCAAAGAAGAAACTTTGCGCCGAATAGATTTTTCGATAGGATTGTTAAACAAGTAAAATAGCCATACAGATAAAGCGGCGGAACGCAATTTTGCGTTCCGCCGCTTTATCTGTTTAGAAAACAAAACTTACAAAAACTTATTTTAAGTTTTCCCAAATTTTATGTACAACCAATTCAAAATTTTCTTCGTCAAAATAACTTTTACAAAAATCGAGTATATTTTTTTTGTGTTGTAAAATTTTACGAATCAACTCTTTTTGTTTATTCTCCGTTGCGCTTCCACGCTTTAATGTGCTATGGCACACAGGACAAAGTTTAGCCAAATTATCAACATCGTCCAATTCCCGTGTTTGTCCAACGGAAATCATATGATGAATTTCAAAATAATATCTGCCTGTCTTACGATCCAAATGAGACCTGTCTTTAATATCGTAATCGTCACAACAACAAACGCATTTATCTTCTGTGTTGTATTTGACAAATTCAACTATTGAACCATCTCTTTTAAATTTTTCATCGTCATCATTATTGAGACCGAGGAGTTTTTTGAATTTTAAAAGATCTTCTTTTGTTAATTTTTTACCAAGGACGTTGTTTGCGTAATATGCAATCCTATTTTCAAAGGTTACTTTTGAACTTTTTAACGGATATTCGCAATGGTAGTATGTAACATCGTCAAGCTGTCTTTTATTTGTATATTGTAGTGTGTTTTCAAAAACGGCTTTACGATAATTGTTTATTAAACCTATAAAATTAACATACCACTGTATGTTAAACCTAAATTGTGTTTCTCTACGAATTCCTGTCATATAATCGCCCTGAAATTCTCTAAAATTATAATTAACAATATATGCGGGCACATTAAGATAGTCAATTAAAAGGCGAACTCTTTTCATTTCTTGTACAGAGTTATATACATAATCCATTGTTAAATAATTTCGATTTCTATCAATGCTCGCTCGGAGTTCAGAAAATCCACGAATAAACATTTTTTTATCTTCTGTCAAAGAGTTTTCATAAATGAACGGAGAAGAATAAATTTTCGTGTTTAATTTGTTGAAAAAACTATTTTTAGAAAGATTTAAATTGTTTTCTAAGGCAAACACAACGTCTGCTCTTGGAAATGTTTTTGTTCCTTTAATCCAAAAAGAGTAAGGGCTACAAATTTTATTAAATTGTTCTATGCAATCAATTTTAGATTGAATACATAGAACTTTATTGTTGTAAATCAGGCCGTTTTTATAGGCGGAATATGTATAAATAAATTTTTCATTACTTGTAAATTCAAATCTGCCAAAAAATGCGCCCAATAAAAAAGTAGGCACTTCGTTGTCTAAAAATTCACTTACTTTCATTATTTTTATCCTTAGGATTTTTATGCAAATATTATATAATAAATACTTGCAATTTTCAATGGATAGTGATAATATATTTTTGTGAGGGAAAAACAAAGCGTCCCTCAATAGGATTATTTGTTATGATGTTTAGAATTCTTGATTTGTTTTGCGGCGCAGGTGGGTTTTCTGACGGTTTAGAACAGGCAAAAAACTTTTCAACAGAAGTCGCATTAGATATTGATAAAAATGCAGCGAACACATTTAAATATAACTTTCCAAAATCAGAAGTTGTTTGCGGAGATATTCTTAACCACGATATTCAAGAGAAAATAGTATCGTTATGCAAAGAACATAATGTCAATATGATTATAGGAGGACCGCCTTGTCAAGGGTTTAGTTTAAAGGGCAAAAATTTAGGACTAAATGATCCGCGTAATTTTTTATTTAAAGAATATCTTAATCTGGTAAAGACTATCAATCCAGAAATCTTTATCATAGAAAATGTAAAAAACATATTAAATTCGGGCAATCATTATTTCCGTGATGAAATATTAAAAGAAATTAAAGATTTAGGATATATTGTAAATTACGGAGTGTTGAACGCCAAGAATTATGGAGTGCCACAAAACCGAGAACGGGCGTTTTTTATTGCTTCAAAAACGAAAAAAATAAATTTTCCAACACCAAGTAATAAAATTATAACGGTAAAAGACGCAATATCTGACCTTGCTTATTTAGAAAGTGGTGAAGGAGAAATCGAAACAAAGTATAAAAATAAACCGCAAAGTGAGTATCAAAAATTATTACGCGGTGTTTTTTTGCAATATCATAAAGCATCTTCTCATTCGCAACTTGCAATAGAAAAATTGAAGATGATACCGCCTGAAAAGGGGAAGGAATATTTGCCGGCAAATTTGCACGGCAAACAAAAATTTTCTACAACATGGTCAAGACTTATATGGGACGAGATCAGTCCTACGATAGATACACGGTTTGACACTCCGTCAAACGGCAAAAATTCTCACCCCGTTTTAAATCGAGCAATTACCCCGAGAGAGGCGGCAAGAATACAAAGTTTTTCCGATAATTTTATTTTTCTTGGTTCAAAAGTTGCCGTGTGCAAACAAATAGGCAACGCGGTGCCTCCGCTTTTAGCAAAGGCTATCGGGGAAAAAATAATTGAAGAACTACAAAGCGATGTAATAAAAAGTGAAAACTATGCGTTATATTTAGGGAACGCATATACAGTAATAGACGAGTTTTTACAACAAAATATTAAAGTGGATCATATAATTACAGACCCCCCTTATAATATTTCCCAAGAAAGCAATTTTGGGACGTTAAGAAATCCAAGAGTTGGCACGTTTTTTGGCGACTGGGATAATAATTTTGATTTATTATCTTGGATACCCAAATACGAGAAAATCTTAAAACATAATGGCTCTATGATTGTCTTTTGCTCATATAGATTTATAAGTTTTATAATAGACACAATGGAAAAATCGGGATTATGCGTTAAGGATATTATAGTATGGAGAAAAACCAACCCTATGCCGCGCAACACAGATAGACGATATGTGCAGGATATGGAATTTGCTATTTGGGGAGTAAAAAAAGATGCTAAATGGGTTTTTAATAAGGACAAGAACAGACCATATATGAGAAGTTTAATCGAAACAGGAACAGTGTCTGGTGCAGAAAGGACAAGTCATCCAACGCAAAAAAGTCTTAAACTTATGAAAGAAATAATAAAAACACACACTAACGAGAAAGAAACAATTCTTGATCCGTTTATGGGAAGTGGGACTACAGGGGTAGCCTGTTTAGAGCTTAATAGGAAGTTTATAGGAATTGAACTTAATAAGCAATATTTTAATATAACGATTGAACGGATAAAAGAACAACAAACCTTATTTGTTTAATAATATGTTTTGTCTCCGAAAGTTAATAACTTATTTTATTCCTATGATTTCAGATACACCATTAACACGGCAATGTCCGCGGGCGAAACGCCCGAAATTCTGCCCGCTTGTCCTAAATTTTTAGGGCGTATTTTATCGAGTTTTTGCCGCGCTTCCAAACGCAGACCTTCCATTTTAAGATAGTCTATGTCGTCGGGCAAAAGTTTTTCTTCCAACTTTTTGGCTTTTTCTATCTGTTCCCGTTCCTTTAAGATATACCCCGAATACTTTGCGTCTGTTTCCACGGTTTCCGTTATCTGCGGCGAAATTCCGTCAAGGATATTAAGTTCTTCCGCGATTTTTTTAAGCGGTATTCCCCGCCGCACCAAGTCCGCGGGGGTTACCGCCGCTTGCGGCGCGGGAAAACCGTATTCCCCGAGCAGTTTTTCGCACGCTTTCGGCTTAAACGGCTTGTTTATTTCCGCCGTTGCTTTTTCATATTCCGCTTTCCGTTTTTCAAAAACCGATTTGCGTTTTTCGCTTATTAGCCCCGTTCGCATAGCCTTTTCGGTAAGCCTTAAATCGGTATTGTCCTGTCTTAAAACTATTCTGTATTCCGCGCGGGAAGTCATCATACGGTATGGTTCGTTCGTGCCTTTGGTCGTTAAGTCGTCGATTAAAACGCCGATATACCCGTCGTCCCGCGTGAGAGTAAACGGTTCTTCCCCGCGAAGGGAAAGCGACGCGTTTATCCCCGCGATAAGTCCTTGCGCGGCGGCTTCTTCGTAGCCGCTCGTGCCGTTAATCTGTCCCGCGGAATATAAGCCTTTTATCCGTTTATATTCCAGCGTCGGATACAGGTCGAGCGAGTCGATACAGTCGTATTCTATGGCGTAAGCGTAGCGCATAATTTCACAATGCTCTAAGCCTTTGACGGTGCGGTACATTGCCTTTTGAACGTCGTGCGGGAGCGAAGTCGAAAGCCCCTGCACGTAAATTTCGTTGGTGTCCGCACCTTCGGGTTCTAAAAAGAGTTGGTGGCGGTCCTTATCGGCAAACCTTACGACCTTATCTTCTATCGAAGGGCAGTACCGCGGGCCCGTGCCCTTTATCCGCCCCGAATACAGCGGGGAACGGTGTAAATTCGCGCGGATTATTTCGTGCGTTTTTTCGGTGGTGTAAGTAAGATAGCAAGGCGTTTGTTTTTCGGGCAATCTTTCCGTAAGGTAGGAAAAGGGATATATATCCGTTTCGCCGTTCTGGATTTCGAGTCCCGAAAAATCTATCGTGCGCTTATCCACTCTTGCGGGCGTGCCGGTCTTGAACCGCCTTACCGAAAAGCCCAAATCAATAAGGTTTGCGGTAAGCGAATTTGCGGGCGAAAAGCCGTTCGGACCGGACGGGCGCTGCCACTCCCCCGCGATAACGCTTCCGTTTAAGTAAACCCCCGTAGCGAGTACGGCGGCGCGGCAATTTATCACGCCCCCGAACGCCGTTTTAACGCCCGTTACCTTGCCGTTTTCGGTCAGAATTTCCACCGCTTCGCCCTGTAAGATTTTAAGGTTCGGCGTTTCTTCGAGCGTTTTTTTCATAAGACGGTGGTAAAGGTTTTTATCTTCCTGTCCGCGAAGGCTTTGCACCGCCGCACCCTTGCCGCGGTTCAACATACGGATCTGCAACAGCGCTTTGTCGGCGTTTATACCCATTTCGCCGCCCAGCGCGTCGATTTCCCGAACTATCTGACCTTTCGCCGTGCCGCCTATCGACGGATTGCACGCCATAAAGGCTATGCTGTCCAGATTTAAGGTCAGCATAACCGTCTTTAAGCCCGTTCGGGAAAGGGCAAGGGCGGCTTCTACGCCCGCGTGTCCCGCACCTACGACTACCGCGTCGCAGTTTTCTTCTATAAATTCCGTCATAGTTGTTTTATAAGCCTTTTCGCTTTTACGCGGGGCGAATTTTCGCCCCGCGTAACCTAATCCTTATTGTTTTAACAGTTTTTTCTTTATGTCGTTTATCTCGGTATAAAGTTTGGTGTCCGATTTCATTTGTTCGGCTATCTTATCCCGCGAATACACGACCGTCGAATGATCTCTGCCGCCTAAAAGTTGCCCTACCGTGATAAGCGGCAGGTTCATCATATCCGTTATAAGGTACATACAGATCTGTCGCGGTTCGACGAATTCCTTGTTCTTCTTCTTGCCGACCACGTCCGCTTTTACTACCTTGTAGAAGTCGCACACGCAGTCTATAATGTCTTCCGCCTGTAACTCTTCCTGTTTTTCGCCCGCCGACTCTTTTAACGCTTCGTTCACAAGGTCAATGGTTATCGGGCGTTCGTGAAGTTTACTCGCAAACACGACTTTGGTGAGTTTGCCTATCAGCGTCCGCACGTCGTCGCCTTCCATTTCCGCGATATAGGTTAGAACCTTTATATCGACAAGGCACTTCTGTTCTTCGCTTTTTTTGCGAAGTATCGCGATACGGGTCTCCAAATCCGGCGGCTGAACGTCGGCAAACAGTCCCCCTTCGAAGCGCGTGCGCAAGCGGTCTTCTAAAACTTCTATTTCCTTGGGCGGGCGGTCGCTGGTTAAAACGACCTGCTTGTTCTGCATAATGAGTTCGTTAAAGGTATGGAAGAACTCCGTCTGCACCCCTTGTTTTTTGGCGAGGAATTGCACGTCGTCGATAAGCAAGACGTCGACGCCCCTGTATTTGTTTCTGAAATCCGCGGGAGACGCCTTGCCTTTGCCAAGGCTGTCGATCATCTGGTTGGTAAACTGTTCGCAAGTGGCGTAAAGCACGTTTAACGACGGCTTTTTGAGTTTTATATAGTTAGCGATCGCCATTAAAATATGCGTTTTTCCGAGTCCCGTGCCGCCGTAGATAAATAACGGGTTGTACGCTTCGAGCGGGTTTTCGGCATTTTCCGCAACCGCTTTCGCCGCCGCGAAAATAAACTCGTTGGAAGGTCCTACCACAAAGGAATCGAAGGTAAATCTGGGGTTTACGGGCGCGCCTTGGGTTTCCGCCTGCGCCGCCGCTTCGTTACCGAATTTATTAAGATAGTCTTCCCTGTCGTTTGCTACGACGACGGAGAAGTCCGAAATATCGGCGTTGCTTTTTTTAAGGGCTTCGCAGATCTTTTCACGCATTTTTGCGGAAACGGTGTCCGCAAACAACTTGCTTTGCGTGCAGAGAATAATTTTGCCCCCCACGACGTCCACGGGCGTAAGTTGTGAAATGTAAGTGTCGTAAGAAATGGAACTGACCGTTTTTTCAAGTTCGGGCAGAGTCGTTTTCCACAAAATCTCATAACTTTCCATAAGCGGTAATCCTTTGGTTGTTTTTTCGTTTGCAATTAGGTAAATTTTATTATATAATAATTTCGGAAGAAAATAAAGCCATTTAAGACAGTTTATTTAAATTTTTTATTTAATTTTTGCGAAGAAGATGAAGATAAAAAGCCTGACGTTAAAAAATTTCCGCAATTATACCGACGAAAAACTGGAATTTTCGGACGGCGTGAATATATTGACCGGCGAAAACGCACAGGGCAAGACTAACGCCGCGGAAGCCGTGTTTTTCCTATGCACGGGCTACTCTCCGCGCGCCAACCGCGATAAACTCGTGGTAAAGTTCGGCGAAAACAGCGGCGAGATCGCGGGCGTCGCCGATTCCCTTTACGGCGAAGTGTCGGTGCGTATCGTGTTTTCGACGAGCGATAATAAGCGTATGTTCGTAAACGGTATGGAAGTTTTAAGGGTGAGCGAACTTCTGGGCAATATCCACAGCGTATTCTTTAATCCCGCCGAGTTAAAACTCGTTCAGGAAAGCCCCGAAGACCGCCGCAGGTTTATGAATATATCCCTTTCGCAGATGTCGAAAAGTTACTTCCGCGCCTTACAGAATTACAATAAAATTCTGGCGCAGAGAAACAACCTGTTAAAAGATCGGGACGTGGGGCTTATACGGGAAACTCTGCCCGTGTGGGACGCGGGGCTATGTAAACACGCGGCGGTGATAATAAGCGCCCGCAATTCGTTTCTATCCGCACTCGCCCCTGTCGCGGAAGAAAAGCACGCACTGTTATCTGGCGGGCGCGAAAAACTGACTATGAAAACCGAGAGCGGTTATTATGGTACGGAAGAAGAGATCGCTTACGCCCTTTCGGAAGACTTGAAAACGGGTTTCGAGCGGGATTTAAGGCTTGGATTTACGGGTATAGGCCCGCACCGCGACGATATAAAGTTTATGTTGAACGGCGAAGACGCAAGGGTGTTCGGTTCGCAAGGACAGCAAAGAACCATCGCTTTATCTCTTAAACTTGCCGAAACGGAAACGTTTAAGGACAGGTTCGGCGAATACCCCGTTCTGATTTTGGACGACGTGCTATCGGAACTCGATAAGAGCCGTCAGCAGAAACTTATAGCGGCGGTAAAAGATATACAGACGCTGTTTACGGCGACGGGCGTTCCGCGGGCGATATTCAAGGGCGTTCCCTATCGCCACATAACGATAAAGAGCGGCGCGATAAAATCGGTGAAGAATAATTGAGATTGTAACGTGTAAAATTTTAGCGGGCGCGCCGAAATTCGGCGCGCCCGCAAGGTTTTAAAAGGTTTTTAACTTTCGATATATGCTTTTATTACTTCGCTGCCCATCATTTGTTTGTTTTCGATAAAGTCGTCGATAAGCGTATCGTAGTCGTCTAAAATTTTGTTAAGATATGTCGTGTTTAGAGTTACCGCAGAAGTAATGCCGTTATCCGCAAGAATATTTGCGGGGTAGTCAGTAAAGTTCGTGTCCTTGTCGTTATCTTCCTGAATAAACATCATAGGTACTTTTACTTCGTGTTCGGTAATTTCACCCGTTACGGCGTCTTTACTGTAAAAATATTGCGTTCTGAACTCTATGTCGTATTTCCTGCTGGTTTTCACGCCGAGTTTTTTGTTATATGTCGGCGCAAACAGTGTGTCGCTGTCGTTGAGATAAACGTCGTTCGTGCTCTTACCGCTTTCGTTAGCGTTTGTCTTATCCCCTATCTTGATATTCGTTATGCCGCTTATGTCGTTTAAATTGAACCATAAAGTATTATAATCGACGGAAGTAATAGTTTCTCTTACTTCATAGCCTAAAAGTTTTCCTTCGTTCGCTTTATATAATTCGTTTATGTAACCTTTTGCGATCATCATAGCGTCCGCTTTGTTCCCGACGACAGAAACGTAACCGTCTTTGACGTAAAAATCCGCGCACGACGGCATAACGTCTTTTCCTTTAAGAGTTATGTATTCGTAGATATGCCCTTCGACGGCGTTATTCTTTCTTTCGATAATAAGATAAGAAGTTCTTTGTCCTGCCGAAATTCCGTATTCTATACCGAACTCGTATTTGTTGTCGGAAACGGAAAAACGCATACGGTTGGTGTCCGTAATTTTTACCGTATATATCTTTTCGTTAGATACGGTATCGTAAGTCATTGTTATGGTCGGAGAAACGTTTCCGAATAGAGAGTTTGATACGCTCGTTACATATTGTATGGTGAGATTAAACTTTTTATTTTCATAGGAAACAGACGCGTTAAAATTGCCTTTTTGAAAAGTTTTATTTATGGTAGAGTTAGAATTTAAATGTTCAATTACGGTATTTATTGCGGAAGAGATAATTGTGTTATCCATAGTGAGATATTTTTTAAAATATTCACTTTGATGAATATTGTCTATAACCATATTCCACTGTTTGCCGAATCCGCCGTATTTAATATTGTTTACATTTACAAATTCCGAAAAGTCGTAGGTTATTTCCGTTTCGGTTACAAGGTTTGAGTTGTAATCTGGCAACATTGCCGCAGGAATGTATGCGTTAGGTGATGTTTCCATTGATTGACTTGCGGCATTTAAATAGGCTTTTGCCGTATTCGCGGTAATTTCACCTGTTTGCTTGTTGTCGTCGGTGGTTTGCGACTGATTTGTTTCTGTATCGGCAGGCTGGTCGTCGCCGCAACCTACGGCGAAAGTGCAAGCACAAAGCAAGCAGACAAGCGTTAAAAACAACGCTAAAAGTTTCTTTTTCATATATTTGCTCCTTAAAATTTTTATATAACGTCGGTCAATTCGGGATGCTTAATGTTTTTTGCAAGCGCAAACGGGTAAACGAAAACGCCTAATACCAAACAGACCGCGATTGCCAACAAGAAACAGAAAATCGAAAGCAACCCGCTTAAAATCCATAACGCTAATTTTACGGTCAAAAGCCAAAGGATGCCGTCTAAACTCAATTCAAAAATCAAGCCCGGCATACGAATGCTCCAAGATGCTATTCCGCCGAACACGTCTTCGATAAAATTGTTTTTCAGGAATATGCACGATAAAAACGGAAAAAACAGCAGGGCGGCTATGCTTGCGCCTATCGTCGTCCCCGCAGGCTCGTTTGAAGATAAGGTTACCGCTAAAACAATTCCCAAAATAAGCGCAGTAATAAGACCGCCCCATAAAAACGAACGTTTGCGTTGTAATAATCCGTTTGCAACCGCTTGTTCGTGCGCCCGTTTTTTATTCTTCTCGTCGCAGGATTTGCAAAGTATGGTCGTATAACCTGAACTCCCCCTGCCGCCACTATGGTGTTTGCGAACAATTTCCGCGCCGTTATATATAGGCTTATTACATTGTTCGCATACGGCGAGAACGGGCTTTTGCGTCGCAATCACGTATTCCGTTTTGACGACCGTTTCGGGCTCTGGTTTTTTGGCGGGACCGCCGATGATTTCGTCGGTCGTTACGTCAAAGATTTGTGCCATTGTGGAAATGGTGTCGATTGACGGTTCAACTTCCCCGTTTTCCCAACGCGAAACCGCTTGCGGCGTTACATAAAGTTTTTCGGCAAGTTCTTTTTGCGTCATACCTGTTTTGTTACGCAGGTTTTTAATGTTTTCTGAAATCATAAAGTTTTCTCCTTGTTTTGAATTACCTAAATTATAGCAGATTGAAAAACCGTTGTAACGAAAAATGGCTGAACGGGTTGTTGTTTTTCATCAACAATTTGTTTACTTAACGTCAAAATCTTATAATTTTGCCGCGGAAATGTTGTTTTTAGTGCAAAAAACGTTTTTTCGTGCTTGCTTTTTAAAAAATTAAACGGGATGTTGATTTAAAACGAGACAAAGCGTTTTATAAATAATTAAACGGTTTGTTTAGTTTTTGCATAATTAGTTTTCTATTATTTAATAATTATATCAAATAGAATACTGTTTTGCAACCGATAATAAAAAGAATAATAGTAAAATAGTTAAAAAATATTGATAATATTAAAAAGGGGGTCGGCAAAGATGTTCGGTAAAAACATAAAAGAATTACGAATAGAAAAAAATATGAGCCAGAAGATGCTTGCCGACAGAATCGGTGTAACGCAAGGTGCGGTATATTTTTGGGAAAAAGAAATCAACGAACCGACTGTTGGATATATCGTTAAACTTGCGACCGTGTTCGGCGTTTCGATTGATGAACTTCTTTCCTATGAAGTACAAAAAGAAAAAAAGGAAAACACCAAACGTATTGAAATGATGGCTATGTTCGATAAATTGTCGGACACGCAACAATCTCTTTTAATTTTGACGGCAAAAGAATTGTTACAAAAATAAAAACAAAATAGCGCAAAGAAAATATTTTTGCGCTAAATATAAAAAATAATAAAAACTCACCGTATATTCTTATGCGGTGAGTTCGTTTTTAGCGGCGAAATCGGTTAAAAACTTTTCTACCCCGCTTGCTATCTTTTCCGCCATTTTATAGATAAGGTTTAATCTCGTCAGATTAAACAGATTATAATTTTGTAAAGATTTTCCCGCGACTACCCCTATTATACTGCAATCACCTATTACCCCTAAATTTTTATCTACGCCAAGCCCTGGCTTTAATCCTTTATCCGATACCTTTATTAAACCGATATCGTCAGTATTGCCGACGGCGGCGTCTATCGCAATTATAAAGCTGTCGGGATGCAACATTTTTAAGTGAGTTTTCGCGCAAACGATTTCTTTTGCGGTAATAGGTGCGTTCAAAGTTCCGTAAACGTACGCGGCAACTTTTTTCTTTATAAGCATAGTGCCGACAAGCGGCCCTAAACTGTCGCCCAGCACCAAATCGCTGCCGATACACGTTATTATCGGCGTTTTGTTGCGTTTATTGCAATTTGTCAATGCCCCGCCGACGGAAATGTCCGCATTATCGTAAAACGCATTGAAAGAATACGTTTCGGTATTGTTATTTAACGCGTAGAGTTTGCTTTTTTCCATTTACCTTAATACTCGCAAGTGTTTTTTATTTTACGGTTTGATTATTCCCAAAACGGTTATTTTTATACCTTTTTACCCCATTTCTCACACAGAATAGCGAAAAATTTTCCCGCCGAAAACAAAGCCCTATTCTGTCTCAGAGCGTTAAAATGACAATTTTTAAAACCGATTTTAACCCCTTGTTTCGTTTATTTTTTGTTTAGTTCATATTGTTTTTGTTTCACGTGGAACGTAAAAGTTTTGTTTCACGTGAAACACATCTTTTTAAACAATTCGGTTTTTAATTTGATTTTTTTCACCGTTTTTGCTTATTTTTCGTTCGTTTGGGTGTAAAAACACAAAAACCGCTTTTGCGCTTACTGTTTATCAAATAAAACAAACTCGGAAAAATCGGTTGAAAACGGGATAAAAAGTTCAAGTTTTCTTTGTCCTATGAAAAAGTGCCGAAAACGGTCGTTTCACGTGAAACAAACTTTTAATGGTAAAGGTAAAATAATTTTTATATTGACGGTTGGGGTTGGTGTATTCTTTTAATATTTTTTATGAAAAATTTTTTGCGTTTTATCATTTTTTAGTTTTTATTTTTAACTTGTCGTTTTTAGCGCTTAACAAAATGTTTAGCGCTAAAAAATTGTTTTTTGGTTGGAACGTTATTTAAATATTAAATTTAAATTGTATTTTTTTAAGATAAGGTGTATAATAATATTACATAACAAATTAAAACCCTTGAATTTTCAAGGTTATTTAAAGTTTTACCGATTATAATTAGGACTAAAATTATTACAAGGAGTGTTTTAAGTTGGCAGGAAAGAAATCAAGGCTTATATGGATAATTTTGGGTGCAATAGTTTTAGTTGTTGCGGCGTTATCCATTTATAATTGTACGAGCGGCGGCGTAAAAGTTGACGTTTCGGATTTTAAGCAAGTTGTCAAAGAGATGGAAGGAAAAAACAATTCTTTATCCAAAGCGGAGTTGGAAGCGTTGTCGGGCAACAAAATCGCCGAAACGGTTAAAGGAGTTAATAGGCAATATGATGCCGTTTCAATCGACTCGCTCGTTTTTGACGGTTACAATCTGGACTTTAAAGTCGTATTGAAAGGCGAAAGAAATTATTCGATAGTGTTCGCTTCGACCTACGGCAGAACGAATATGGACGAATACGAAGATATTCTCGGCAAGGCGGGGATAAAGTATTCGTACACCGACCCGAACGCGGGCTCTATTTGGAGTTCGTTGTTGCCGCTGTTCGGTTCGCTTGCTATCGCGGTGATATTCTTTATCCTTATTATGCAGACGCAGGGCGGAACGAAAGGCGCTATGAATTTCGCCAAAACCAACGCGCGCATAAACCATAATATAAAGGTAAGGTTTTCTGACGTTGCGGGGGCGGAAGAAGAAAAGGCGGAACTTGCCGAAGTCGTCGATTTCCTTAAAAACCCCGCCAAATTCTCCACGCTCGGCGCGCGTATTCCGAAAGGCGTGCTTTTAGTAGGGCCTCCCGGCACGGGTAAAACGCTGTTTGCGAAGGCGGTTGCGGGCGAAGCGGGCGTACCGTTCTTTTCGATAAGCGGTTCGGACTTCGTGGAAATGTTCGTCGGCGTGGGCGCTTCGAGAGTGCGCGACCTGTTCGACGCGGCGAAAAAGAATATGCCGTGTATCGTGTTTATCGACGAAATCGACGCGGTCGGTCGTCAGCGCGGCACGGGTATGGGCGGAGGACACGACGAACGCGAACAGACGCTTAACCAACTGCTCGTTCAGATGGACGGATTCGAAACCAACGACGGCATTATCGTAATGGCGGCGACTAACCGCGCTGATATATTAGACCCCGCGCTTATGCGCCCCGGCAGGTTCGACCGTCAGATATTCGTAAACGTTCCCGACGTTCGCGGCAGGGAAGCGATATTAAAGGTGCACGCACGCAACAAACCGCTTGCACCCGACGTCAATTTTAAGACGGTCGCGCGGATGACGAGCGGGTTTTCGGGTGCGGACCTTGAAAACCTTTTGAACGAAGCGGCGATACTCGCGGCGCGTGAAAACAGGAAATTCATCACGAATAAAGACCTTTACGAAGGCATAAACAAGGTGCTTTTGGGACCGCAGAAGAAATCGCGGCTCGTTACCGAAACGGATAAGCGCATAACGGCGTATCACGAATCGGGGCACGCGATACTCGCAAGGCTGTTGCCGCATTGCGATCCCGTTCACGAAGTTTCGATAATTCCGCGCGGGCAGGCTGCGGGCTATACCATGACACGCCCCGACACTGACGACAACCACCTGACGAAGGCTAAACTTTTAGACGATATAGTTATGACCTTGGGCGGCAGAGTTGCCGAAGAACTTATTATAAAGGATATATCCGCGGGGGCTTCGGGCGACATACAGGCTGTCAGTAAGCGTGCGAGATATATGGTTACCGAGTGGGGTATGAGCGAAAAGGTCGGACCTATTTCCTACGCTTCGGATAAGGAAATATTTATCGGTCGGGACATGGCTTCGCACGTAACGTACAGCGAAGAAACCGCGGCGATAATCGACGAAGAAGTCCAAAGAATAATTATGGAAGGGCTGGATAAAGCCCGCAAACTCTTAAAAGAGAATAAAGGACTTTTGGACACGATGGCGCGGGTTTTGGTCGAAAGGGAAACGATATTCTCCGAAGAAGTGGATATGATAATGGAAGGCAAATCCGCCGACGAAGTAATAGCGTTTATGGACGAAAACGAGCGGACGCTTTCGCAAAATCCGTTTGCGAGAAAAGCGGGACCCGACGCGGTGAAAGAATACGCGCGTAAAAAGCCCGAAGACAGTACCGCAAGCGAAGGCGAAGAGAAAGAAGAAAAGCCCGATGCGGACGCAAAAAAAGACGAATAAAAACGAACAAGTCGCGACTTGTGCGCGTAATTAAAGCAAAAGAGAGAAAGAACAATGGGTAAAATTATTGCATTTTCAAATCAGAAAGGCGGCGTGGGAAAGACTACTACGTGCGTGAATTTATCCGCATATCTTGCGAGTAAAGGGCATAAATGTCTGCTCGTGGATCTCGACCCGCAAGGGAACGCGACGAGCGGCTTAGGGTTTGCGAAAAGCGACGTTAAAAATTCCGTTTATAACGTAATGATAGACGACGTGCCGATAGCGGACGCTGTGTATAAAACCTGTGTGGACGGGCTTGACCTTTTACCGTCTAGCATAGATTTAGCCGGTGCGGAAGTGGAACTCGTCTATATCAAGGACAGAGAACACGTCCTTAAAAAAGTGCTCGAAAAGGCGCGGGACAGTTACGACTTTATAACCGTGGACTGTCCGCCGTCTTTGGGGCTTCTGACCATAAACGCGCTTGCCGCGGCGGACTCCGCACTTATTCCCATTCAAAGCGAGTATTACGCGCTCGAAGGGTTAAGTCAACTTATGAATACGATCCGCCTTGTCGTAAAACACCTTAACCCTTCGCTTAAAATCGAAGGCGTGGTGCTTACGATGAACGATAATCGCGCGATAATTTCTCGGCAGATTTCCGCCGAAATAAAAAAATTCTTCGGCAAGAGCGTTTTCGAGACGGTAATACCCAGAAACATTCGGCTTGCGGAAGCGCCCAGCCACGGCGTTCCGATAATGCTCCACGATACCAGATGTTCGGGGGCGAGAGCGTATTCCGCGTTTACCGACGAGTTTTTAGAGCGTCAGCCGAAAAAAACGCGTTCGGCGGAAAAGGCAAAGGCGTAACGCGGGCGCGGCACGGGAATTATGCAGGCGCGGAACGTAAAACATAGAACGGATAAAACTTTTTTACGGAGAGATAAAAATGAAACCTAACAGGGGACTTGGGAAAGGGCTTTCGGCGCTCTTTTCCGAAACGGAAGAAGATTACGGCAAAAGCCTTTTATTCGAAGATAAGGAAGACAAGGGAACGGTAACCGAAATAGCGATTTCGGACATATACGCGAATCCCGACCAGCCGAGAAAGGTTTTCGACGAAGAAGCCTTAAACGAACTCGCGGCGTCAATAAAAAAGCACGGCGTAATAATGCCGATAATCGTCAACAAAAACGGCAGCCGTTATATGATAATCGCGGGCGAACGCCGTTTCCGCGCTTCAAAGATAGCGGGGCTCGACACCGTACCCGTAATAGTCAAAAACTACGACGAAAGACAGATAAAAGAGATCTCGCTTATCGAGAACTTACAGCGCGAAGATTTAAATCCTATCGAAGCGGCTTCGGCGATGCGTTCGCTTATGGACGACTACCACCTTTCGCAGGAAGATTTAGCAGACCGTATCGGTAAATCCCGTTCGGCGATAGCGAATACGTTAAGGCTTTTGAACTTGCAAGCGGACGTGCTTGAAATGGTGAAAAGCGGCGAACTGTCCGCAGGGCACGCAAGGACGATAGTTTCCGTGCCGGCAATAGACCAAAAGAAAATGGCGAACGCCATAGTAAAGGGCGGGCTGTCCGTCAGGGCGGCGGAAAAAATGGTCAAAGACTACTTCCTTCCCCCCGAAGAGAAGAAGAAAAAGGCGAAAGTACCGCTTTCCGCCGAACTTAAAGAACTTATCGGCGATATGCAAAGGGTGTTCGGCACGAAGGTCAATGCTATCGGCAACGACAATAAGGGCAGAATTTATATAGATTACTACACGCGCGACGATTTGGACAGACTTTCCGAAATGGTGGAAACCCTTAAAAGCAAGCACTTTTAAAAGATAAGGCGTGGAAAAGGATTTTAATAAAAGGAGAAAACTATGTGGCTCTATATCTGGCTGGCGGTTACTGCCGCGGCGCTTATTGTGGAGTTTGTGACGGCGGAACTCGTTTCCGTGTGGTTCGTTGGCGGCGGACTCGTCGCTATGTTGCTCGCGGGGCTCGGGCTCGACTGGTATATACACGTTCCCGCGTTTATCGTCGTGTCGTTTCTGTTGATGCTTTGTTTCAGACGGCTCGTTATGAAGAAACTCAATAAAGGCGAAGTTAAGACCAACGCGGAAACGGTTATCGGCAAAGAATACGAACTTCTTACCGCGATAGGTTTCAATCAGGCGGGTTCGATTAGAATAAACGGCGTGGTCTGGACGGCGGTTGCGGAAGACGACAATGCGGAAATTCCCGCCGGCACGAAAGTTATTATCGAAAAAATAGAAGGAAATAAATATATTGTAAAGGAGAAATGATTATGTCGCCTTGGCTTATTGTTTTGATAGTTTTAGCGGTTATAGTATTCATTATTTTGGTTGCGTCGATTAAGATCGTACGGCAATCTACGGCGCTCGTCGTAGAACGGCTCGGAAAATTCAACAGATTACTCAATACGGGTATTCATTTTATCGTGCCGTTTATCGACAAAAGCGTGGGCGGACCTATCTCGTTAAAAGAGCGCGTGGCGGATTTCGCGCCGCAACCCGTTATAACGAAAGATAACGTTACCATGCAGATAGATACCGTCGTATATTATCAGGTAACGGACGCGAAACTGTTTACCTACGGCGTGGAAAACCCGATAAAAGCGATAGAAAATCTTACGGCGACGACGCTCCGTAACCTTGTCGGCGAACTTGAACTCGACGGTACGCTTACTTCGAGAGATACGGTAAACAGCAAAATGCGTATGATTCTGGACGAAGCGACCGACCCTTGGGGAATAAAGATAAACCGCGTGGAACTTAAAAATATTTTGCCGCCGAAAGATATTCAGCAAGCGATGGAAAAACAGATGCGCGCGGAGCGCGAACGCCGCGAATCTATCTTGAAAGCCGAAGGCGAAAAGCGCAGCAATATTCTCGTTGCGGAAGGCGAAAAGGAAGCGATGATTTTGCGTGCGGAAGCGAAGAAAGCGGCGGTTATCGCCGAAGCGGAAGGCACGGCGACGGCGATAAAAATGATAAACGACGCGAACCCGAACGCGGCGTATCTTACCCTTAAAGGGTACGAAGCGTTAAAGGTTATGGCGGACGGCAAGTCGACGAAGATTATCGTGCCGAGTGAAATTCAGAACGTAACGGGACTTCTGGCAAGTTTAAAAGCGGTCGTCGAAAAAGAAGAAGAGAAAAAATAATCGGACCTTTCCCGCCCCCCCCGGTAAGCGGTGGGCGGGAGTTTTTTACTTATGATAACGTTAAAACAACTCGGAAGAAATATGGAACCTATCCGCCCGTTTATAAAAAAATACGGCGGAATTTTCAGCGACTTGACGCTCGGCACTCGGTTTATGTGGGGGGACGAATTCGGCATAGAGTACGCCGTTCTAAACGACACCCTTATAATGCGGGAAACTTTCAGCAAGCACGCTTCTTTCTACTATCCTTTGGGAAAAGACGTCGAAGGCGCGATAGCCGCTATCGAAGAATACTGCAAAGCGGCGGGCGAAGAAGCCGTTACTTTCGGCTGTCTGACGGACGAGCAGGCGGCGGCGCTTTCAGAGCGGTACGCGGGCGCTCCGATAAAGAGTTACCGAGACTGGTGCGACTATATCTACCCCGCGGAACAGTTTTTAACCTACGCGGGCAAAAAACTTTCGGGGCAGCGTAACCACGTCAACAAGTTCAAAAGACTGTATAAAGACTATAAGGTGCGACTTATTACCGAAGACGATATTCCCGCCGTTAAGGATTTTTTAAGGGAATACGAAAAAGAAAACGACATAACGGGCTTTGCGGCGGAAGAAGAACCGCGCGTTTACGACCTTTTGGATAATATGAAAGCCCTTGACCAGTTCGGGATTTTTATAACCGTAGGCGAAAAAATCGTCTCGGTATCCGTCGGCGAGATCGTCGGCGAAACGCTTTTCGTGCAAGTCGAAAAGGGATTAAAAGAGTACGAAGGAGTGTATCCCTTTACCGCGCAGGAATTTGCGAAAATGTTTGCCACGGACGGCGTAACGAAGATAAACCGCGAAGAAGATTGCGGGGATGCAGGACTTCGCGTTTCCAAAACGCAGTATCACCCGTCGGAGATAAAGCCTAAAAATTACGTTTCGGCGCGTTCGGCGTTTTCGCTTATTGCTCCGCCCGTTTATCTCGAAACGGAAAGACTTACCGTAACGGATATTATGCGGGAAGATAAGTCAGTTTACGCCAAACTTTACACCGACGATAAAATAAACGAGTTTTACGGTTACGATTATCGGCAGGATTTAGGCGAAAATAAGCCCGACGGCGATTATTTTTTTAAGTTTACGTTAGCGTTAAAAGCGAAAAAGGAAGAGTATTCGCTTGCCGTAAGAGAAGGCGGAAAAATGATAGGCGAGATAGTGTTTTATAATTTCGACTATTCGGGGAACGCCGAGATAGGTTTCAGATTTTTTACCGAGTTTCAGGGGAAGGGCTACGCTTTCGAGAGCGTAAAAGCGGCGATAGGGTATGCGTTTAAGCAGGGGTTTAAAAAAATTACTTGCAGGCACTTTAAGGAAAACGCCCGCTCGGAAAAACTTATCTTAAAACTCGGCTTTCTCTTCACGCGCGAAGATAAAACGCATAAGTATTACGAATTAAATAAATAAAAAACACCGCCCGCCGCTAATTAAAGCGGCGGGCGGTAAAAATAAAACGGTTAAAAAGATTTGACCGCGTTAAGAACGGCGGCGGCAAGATCGTCTATATTGCCGTCGTTTTTTATTACCGTAAATGCGGAAAGGTCTAACTTGTCGTAATCGACTTGTGCGTTCATACGGCTTATGATTTCTTCTTCCGAAAGAGAAGAGCGCGCTTTTACGCTTTTTATCCGTTCCTGCTTATCACGGGTTATAACTATTATTTTATCGAAATTTTGCGCTAAATTATTTTCAAAGAGTAGCGGCACTTCCACAATGACCTTGCCTTTCATTTTTCTTGCTTTTTTAACGGCTATCCTGAAAGTTTCTTCGGTTAAAAAACCGTTTAAAAACGCGTATTTTTTTTCGTCCGAAAAAATTATGTGCGCAATTTCTTTTTTGTCGGCTTTTAAAAATATTTTGCCCTTTATCGCCGACGGGAATTCGCCGCGCAACTTTTTTAAAGTTTCGCGCTTTTTATAAAGTCCGCGGGTTATATCGTCGCAACTTACCGTTTTATATCCGTTTTCTTTTAGGGCGCAAAGGGCTGCGGTTTTGCCGCTTCCTATCCCGCCCGTTAAACCGATTAACATTTTTTCACCTTACTTTGCGTCGAACCACGTTTTACCCGAACCCACCGAAACCGTAAGCGGTACGGAAAGTTTTGCCGCGTTTTCCATTTCTTCGACGAGAATTTTTTGAACTTTTTCCTTTTCCGAAATAAATGCGTCGATAATCAGTTCGTCGTGTATCTGCAATATCAGTTCGGATTTTAAGCCTTCTTTTTTCAATCTGTTGTAAACGCCGAGCATCGCGAGTTTTATTATGTCCGCGGACGAGCCTTGTAGGGGCATATTCATTGCGGCGCGTTCGCCGAAACTGCGCAGGGCGAAGTTTGAAGATTTTATCTCTCTTATATACCGTCTGCGCCCCAGCATAGTGATAGAATATCCCGTTTCGCGCGCAAATTCCACGTTTTTGTTCATATATTCTTTGACTTCGGGGTAGGTCTTAAAATACGCGTCGATATATCCTTTCGCCTTATACGGCGCGATTTTAAGGTTTTTGGCAAGTCCGAATTCGCTTATCCCGTAAATTATGCCGAAGTTTACCGCTTTTGCGCTCGAACGCATTTCACGGGTAACCGTATCTATCGGTACGCCGAAAACTTTTGCCGCGGTAGAAGCGTGAATATCCTTTCCCGCGTTAAACGCGTCGATAAGTCCTTTGCACCCCGAAAACGCGGCGAGAAGCCTGAGTTCTATCTGTGAATAGTCCGCGCTTATAAGTATTCTGTCGTCCGATTTCGGCACGAAAAACTTGCGGAGTTCTCGCCCTTCTTCGTCGCGGACGGGGATGTTCTGCAAATTCGGTTCTTTGGACGAAAGTCTGCCCGTCGCCGTCGTCGTCTGGTTAAACGAAGTGTGTATAAGCCCCGTCTTTCGGTCGATAAGCGGCTTAAAACCTTCGACGTAGGTGGAGTTTAATTTCTGCACTTTGCGGTAGTCGAGAATAAGCGGAACGATAGGGTGCGCGGACTCCAACGCTTCCAAGGCGTCCGCACTCGTGGAATATCCCGTTTTGGTCTTTTTGCCCTTGCCGATTTTAAGTTTCTCGAATAAAATTTCGCCGAGTTGGCGGGGGGAATTGACGTTAAGCGTTTCGTCGCCCGCGTATTCGCGGATTTTTTTCTCGTAACCCGCGGCTATCTCGGAATATTTTTCGCCTATCTCGTTAAGGGCTGCAAAGTCCACCTTAAAGCCCGCGGTTTCCATACTGAAAAGCACGTCGGCAAGCGGAAGTTCCACGTCGCGGTAAAGCCCCGCGACCTTTTCGCTTTCTAACTTGTCGCTTAAAATCTTATACGCGGAAAACAGCGAAAAGGCGGGCGCGTCACTATTTAGCCCGTATTCTTCGATAACTTCGGAAAGCGTTTCCGCTTTGCCTGTGAAATCGGTAAGATATTTCATTATCGAAACGTCGTCGCAGGCAGCGGTTAAAGTTAAACCGTATTCCGCAAGAATATGCTTTAGTTCTTTTTTATCGTAAGCGATAAGGGCGGTTTGCCCGTCGAAAATCTCTTTAAGCGCGTTTACGACCGCCGCGCGCGAAAATCCGTCGTCCAAAAGCGTTTCGTTTAAAGGATATACGTATTCCGTTTCGCCGTCCGACAGGTTTACGGAAGACTTGGTAACGCATAAGGCTATTTTATCCGCGGTTTTGTAAAACGGCGGAAGGTCAAGGGACTGCGCCGCAACGAGTTTAACTTCCGTGTTTTTCGCAGCGTTTTCCGTTGTTTGTTCCGTCTGCCCGAACAGTTCGGATTTTTGGTATAAAGATTTGAATTCCAAAGCGACGAACTCGGCTTTAAGTTCCTGTGAAAAGGTTTTCGGCACGCGCATATCGTCGAGCGACAGATTTAAGTCGCAAGCCGTGTCGATAGTCGCAAGGGTATAGGAAAGATACGCGGAATCTTTACCGTCGATAAGTTTTTCGTGCAACTTTCCGCCGATTTTGTCGATATTTTCGTACACGCCGTCGAGCGAACCGTATTCGGCAAGAAGTGTTTTCGCCGTTTTTTCGCCTATGCCCGCTACCCCCGGAATATTGTCCGAAGCGTCGCCCATAAGCGCTTTTAAATCTATTATCTGTGCGGGGAGAAGTCCCGTCTTTTCGCGGAAGTTATCGTGCGTTAAAACGTCCACGTCGGTGATGCCGCGTTTGGTAAAATGCACTTCGGTCGTTTCGTCCACGAGCTGGAAGGAGTCCCTGTCGCCCGTTATTATAACGGTAGAAACGCCCGTTTTTTTTGCGAGCGTACCGATAATATCGTCCGCTTCGAACCCTTCTTTTTCCACGATACGGATATTCATAAGGGAAAGGACTTCCTTTAAAAGGGGTATCTGGGGACGCAGTTCTTCGGGCATAGGGTGGCGGGTCGCCTTGTAGCCGTCGTAGAGTTTATGGCGGAAGGTCGGCGTTTTTAAATCGAAGGCAACGGCGGCGTAATCGGGTTTTAATTCGGATAAGGTTTTTATAAACATAGTCATAAAGCCGTAAACGCCGTTGGTATATTTACCGTCTTTGGTAGTCAAAAGCGGCATAGCGTAGAACGCGCGGTTTATTAAACTGTTGCCGTCGATTAAAACTAATTTTTCCATAACCACCCCGAATATGCTTGCGAAAAGAAAAAAAGTATGATATTATATAGCAAGCGGAAAGAGAAATAATCTGTATTTATAATAATTGTAACACAAAAACGCGTAAAAATACAGGTAATTTTCTCAAAAACTTTAATATTATGCCGAAGTGGTGAAATTGGCAGACGCGCCGGACTCAAAATCCGGTGGTAGCGATACCGTGCGGGTTCAAGTCCCGCCTTCGGCACCAAAATCAGGGCGTTTGCCCACTTTATACGGTAGATTGACTATGTAAACAGTCAATCTACCGTTTGTTTGGGGGGCATTTTGACCACTTTTGCAGTTAAATTTTTAGGTTAAAACCGACTTTTTGGGGAAAAAGCGGGGAAAAACTTAAACCTTGTTTGTAAGTTAATATATAAGTTTTTTCGCCTGTTCCTGTTGAAATTCCATTGAAAAATGCGTGTAAACGCTACTCGTTATATTTCCTAAACTATGACCTGTCCATACCGCAACCACTTCATTATCTATTCCACACTCGCGCGCCCTCGTCGTAAACGTGTGCCTTAAATCTTTTAGCGTGTGGTTAGGGCAGAGTTCCTTAAATTCAAGTTCCATACGGTAAGACGACAAAGGTTTTGTTATCGGTTTATCCAAAGTATCTTTATATTTAGGGAATATCGGTATAGTTCGCGTTAAGTTTTTCTGATAAGATTTAAGTTTTCCGTTTTTCACAGTAAGCGTATTGTTCGCAGCGTTTTCTTCTATTCCGTTTATCTCGCAAGGTCGAACGCCGCTATATAACATTTTAAGATATGCGTTTTCAAAGCGGTGGCCTTTTATGTTATATATAAATGCCTGTTCTTCTTGCGGCGATAACGCCGTGCCTGTTTTTCGTTGATGTTTAGGAATATATACCGCTTTTAAAGGATTGCGGTCGATTATACCGTTATTTACAGCGTATTCAAATATTCCGTTTAACAAACATTTTAAGTCTTCGCAGAGGCGCGGGGTTTTAGCGTTATACTTATCCAAAAATTTTTGAATAAAATACGGTTTAACATCGCAAATCTTCATTTTGCCGTAAACGGGTAAAATTATTTTTTCGTAATAATTTTTGTAATTGCGAAAACTTACTTCTTTTAACCGTTTCTTTTTTATGTTGTAAACGTAATCATCTGCGAATTGCTTGAAAATAATATTTTTACTTACGTTAAAATGTTCGCTGTCAGATTTAGATATTACCGTAAAATGAACTTGCGGCTTAATCTGTTCTTCAAAGGTTGAAAGCCACTCGAACGCCTTTCGTTTTGCCACTTCAAAGTTCGTACTACTAAAACTTACGTTGTACCCGTATCTTCGAAATCTTATCTCGTAATACCGGTTGTTCTTTATTCTTATTTTGAAATCTTTTAATCTTGGCATTTTGCTTATCTCCTTTTGAGAAAATTTTGGATTACCTTCGATTTCGGATTTCTTTTCCCTGTTACCGCTAACGTTTAGCGGCGTTGACTTCAACTCTTTTATTAAAGCAGTTAAGTTTTTCATTTGCTCTAATAATAAAGTTTCATTGTCTGCCTTGGTAGTTCTTGTCTTTCTCTTATAACTTTTCACTCCTTATGATTTTATTTGTGCGGATACAATGTTCTCTTTCCTGATGGTAGTGATCCGATAAACTACATTGTATATGCGTTCCGTTTTTCAGTATCCCGTTTACCATAAACCACAATTTTCCCTCCTTAAATTTCTATATATCTGCTGACCTTTTTGTAATAAGGATAGGGCGTCAGTTAAACCCAGATCCCTTTTGTCGGCGGCAACACGTCGTCATCGTCACCGTTATAACGGCAAAACTTATTAGCCTGTTCGGGCACGGTGTATTTCAACCTTGAATGGCTTTCGCCGCATTCCGCTCCGTAACGCTCTGAAATTTCGGTGTAAAATCTCTCTTGCAGTTCAGAGTAAGACGTTTCGCCGCCGCGCTGTTTCCAGAATTCCGTATGGCACAAAAGCGGACGTTCATCGCTATAATGCTTACTGTAAACCGGCTCGTCGGCAAAATTCCGTAATTGTAATCGACTGCCTTTTTTAGACCGCTTTTTGCTAAGCACTTTTCTTTGCCAACTGTTCGTTATAGGCAAATAATAAACGAAAAGATTTCGCCGGTGCGGTTCGGTAACGATAATAGCGCAGATAATGTTCTTATCCGTCTGCTTATAGCCGATAGTTTTAATAGCAAAAGCATAGCATTTCTTAAAATACGCTAAAAACTCGTATCTATCGTTTGGAAAATCTTCCCAAAACTCGTGATTGCCGCCGAACTGTAAACACTCTAACGCGACGTTATGTCCGCGGTTGTTAAACGTTGCGTTGAGTTCGGTTTTGATGCGTTCCCATTCTTGTACACAACAGGAACGCAAACGTTTCAGCCACACGATAGAATAAGCCTGTTCGACTTCTTTGATGTAATCGTCCTGTGCGGACAATTTATCTTTTTTGAACGTGATAACCGAGATAGTAGCGTGTTTATCCCGAAAAGCATATTTTTCACCTTCGTAATCCCAAAATATATTTTTCACCCCCTTTATGTTTTTTTGAAGAAATAAAAAAGAACGACAACCTGTGCGGTCAATCGTTCTTAAATAGTCCTTCTACTATAAACTTAAAAAGCAAATTTCTTCGCTTCGCTTGAAATTTAACAACCTGTTCGGTTGTTGCAGTACCTGCGACTTTTTGTTTGAAATTGCGTCGCAAATGCCTGTAAGCGAGCTTCCGTCATTTGCTCTCCCAATTATAAGCCACGGGGAGGGTAAAAATATTAGTAAATTTGAAAAAATTTTTAAAAAACTTAAAATTTTTTATTTTTTCAGATTTTTGCCTGTGTAAAAACGGTAAAACTGTTTCATACGAGTATTTCTTATGGTCGCAATAATAGGGTAAATTCTTTTTGCAAAGAATTGTTCGGGCGGCATATTTGCTTTCTCAGCAAGTTTTTCTATCGCTGTCCGTAAGCCGTCGATTGCCTTATTAGAGCCGTTAAGCCCTACGTCTTTGCGACGGGCAACTTCTGTAATAAGCCGAATATATACTATTTGTACAAGCGGAACAGCATTTAAATAGTTTTGCTTAAACCAAGCAAGTTCTTGTTCGGTTGCTTTATATAAATATTCCGTTATTTCTTCTTTTATCTTGTCTTCGTTATATATGTAGTAGGTAAGAGAATAACGGATAAACTCGCCGAAACTGTAATACCAATACATAAAATGCTTTATATCTTCGGGGTGTAGAAAGTTTAATACGAATTCTAACTCCAAGTCGAGAAAAAGCGGCATTTCTAATTTTTTAACAAACAAGTTCCAGCATTTCCAGATAAACTCGCTGTCGTTCGTTTTAATCGCTGACTTATATTCCAAATAGTCCAAATTAAACTGCGCTTTCTTTTTTAAGGTAGAAACGTAGCCCTGCGTAACGCCGAGTTTTTCCGCTATCTTTTTTTGGTTTTCGTTTTTAAGTAAGTTTAATATCTGTCGGTCTTCTCCCGAAAGTTTTGCAAAAAGGTTTTCCTTATCAATCTTTTCCACTGTGGCTGTGGAGATAGGAATGTCGTCTGAAATAAACACTTCTTGTTCTTTAACGGGAAGTTCGTCTTCTTCGTCATCGGAGATAGGAGAAGTATGGCGAACGTATTTATGTTCGTTGTTGTAATCTATCTTGTCCAACTCGAATAACGCTTCCCATTCTTTTTCGGTTACTTCGATAATGATATATCCGTGCCCGCCCATTTGAACCGTTGCATTCTCTAAGTCGTCGCAGGGGTAATAGTAAAGGTATTTGCCTTCCGTTTCGGCGGGTATTTTTTTCTTGTTATAATGATACGCTAATTTATCCATAACTTAATTTTACCAAAATAAACCTGACAATTTTAGTCGTATTTAATAAATTTTTTTCAAGTTTATTTTTACACCAATTTTTTGGCTATCGCCGATGCCTAAGCAGGATAAGGAAAAAGCCACAAAACGCTTTTTCGGTTTTTAACGAAGCGGGAAACCCGATTGTTTTTTTACTGATAAAAATTACAAATCAAGACTATTTTCTTTTAGTAAAAAGTCCAAAATATTTATAATAACGTAGCCTTTTTCGTTACGCCAAAGTTTGGTTCGGTCGCCCGTAATTATTATCTTTTTAAAAGAGTCGTCTATGCGGTCTAGCGACGCTTGTTCCTGTTCCATTTTGTTTTGGTCGGGTATAGAAAAAGCGGACTGAATATAATACCGCTGATTGCCTTTATTGCACACGAAATCCACTTCTAAATGTTTGGTTTGGCGTTTGCCCGTATTATCTCTTACGACGTGTTCTATAATTCCGACGTCAACGTTAAAGCCGCGCATAACGAGTTCGTTATAAATTATATTTTCCATAATATGAGGTTGTTCTTGCTGACGGAAATTGATTCGCGCGTTGCGAAGGCCTATATCGCTGAAATAATACTTAAACGGCGAGTTTATATACTTTCTGCCTTTAATATCGTATCTCGAAGACTTGCGGATAAGGAAAGCGTCCAAAAGATAGTCGATATAAGTCGAAATAGTTTTGTCCGATACATTTATTCCGTTTTTACAAAGTCAAGCGCTTACGTAACGTTTAAGGTCGGCAAGGGTTTTCTAACGGTAAACACCCCGAAGTTCGACACTTTACGTACACGTCGTTAATTGTCGCTGCGCCCTTTACGAATCCGCAACGTTTACTGCGGTTCGTTCATTTTTAACAAGTTAAAAAAGGTAAAGTTTTGTATAAAAATAGCGTCGCAACGTAATGTTACGTGTGATATAATAAAAAAAGTGATCGGAGAAATGGTTTAATGTCGTATATTTTTTTATATCAAAAAGGACAAGTAACGCATATCAAGACAGCGGAAACGACTAATTTAAAAAAAGTCGGGGTTTGTACACTTTCTTTCGATATCTTCATTGTAACCGATAAAATTGAAACGGAAACGGAAATATCCACGTTATCCGAACTTCCCGTTGATGCGTGTTTCGCGCCGAACAAGTGGGAACACGTAATTGCTCAGGCGGATGTCTACGCTTCGGATAGTGATACTTTTTGTCTGCTTGTTCTAAACGATTGCGACGGAGAAAAGATCAATATAAAAAACGTAAAATTCAGCGAACCTCTCGGCGAGTTGTTTGATGGCGGCAGGCTTTACCAGATTTTTCCGGCTTATGCGCAAAGTATGGGATACGTGTATATTACAAAAAGAGGCAAAGTCGTGGTAGTGGACGGCGGCGGTGAAAAGGATAAGGACGAACTTACTTCGCTTATTATGGAATTCGGCGGCGTGGTCGAGCATATGTTTATAACGCACTATCATAGCGACCATATTTGCGCGATAATAGAACTTTTCAAAGAAAACAAAGTCAAGGTTAAAAATTTGTATTACGATTTTCCGTCCGAAGAAATTTTGGCTTTGGCGGAAGATGACGGCGACAATCGTCTGGTAAAGGAATTTACCGACGCTATTCCAAAAGGCGTAAACGTTATTACGCCTTCGAAAGGCGATATCGTCAAGATAGACGAACTTACCGTTACCGTACTTAACGATGCTTGTTTTGAGATAAGGTCTAATTTTTGTAACGATAGTAGTATCTTGTATAAATTCAATACGGGAAAAAGCAAGATATTGTTTACGGGCGATTTGGGTGCGATAGGCGACGAATATATAAAAGACAAGTGGTTTCGCAAGGAAATAAGCGACTGTAACGTCGTACAAATGGCGCACCATGGTCAGAATGGCACGAGCAAAGCGTTTTACGACTGCATAGATAAGATAGAAGTATGTCTGTATCCCGCGCCGTGGTGGCTATGGAACGGTTGGGACTGGGGCACGCCGAAAACGCGTTCGTGGATGCGCGAAAGGGGAGTGCTGAGAAGTATTCCTTGCGTTCCCGCCGTTACGATTGAAATAAAATAATTTTAATAAAACGTATTCGGAAAATAAACAGCCGCAACTTAAAAGTGTGTTTCGATACGGGGCACGCGAACTTGTTTCACGACGATATAGCCGCCGACGTAAGGCTTTTGGATAAAGATCTTGCCTGTCTGCATGTTCACGATAACAAAGGGAATTGGGATCAACATCTTATCCCTTATCAGGGGAATATTAAATGGGACGAATTTTTAGCGGCGCTTAAAGAGATAGATTATAAGGGTACGTTTTCGCTTGAAACGTATATTTCATTAAGTATGCCCGAACCCGTCCGGGAAAATATGCGTGTAGATCTTGCCCTGCTCGCAAAAACTATGGCGACGAAATTAGGATAATAAAAACAGAAAAGCATCTTGTTTTACGGGGAACTAATAAATGACTAAAAAAAGGGAGATTTTTTTAATAGTTATCTGCTGGCTATCCTATACGGTAGCGCAACTCGGCAGATATTCTTACAGTTCTAACGTAACTTTAATAATGGAAAGGTTTGCGGTTGGGCACTCGGAAGTTTCGCTCCCCGCAACTCTTTTTTTCTTTGCTTACGGGATAGGACAGATATGCGTGGGCGTGTTCTGTCATAAGTTCAACAGAAAAATACTCGTCGTATCCGCGCTTGTTATTTCGGGGATTGTAAATTTCGTAATATTTTTCGGTGCGGAATTTATGACCATAAAATATCTGTGGTTATTAAACGGTTTCATACAGGCTAATTTATGGCCGGTGATGCTCTTGATAATAAGAGAAAACGTATCCGCCGAAAGGATAGCACTAGCGGGGGTTGTTATGGCAACCGCTTCGACGGGCGGAAAGTTCGCGGCGATAGGCGTGTGCGCAATATTTGCAATAGATACTAGCATGTTTATGTATTGTTTTTTTACAGCGGGCGTGATGCTGTTTGTCACTGCAGTACTGTTTTTATGCGCAGCGGGCAAAATAAAGAAACCCGAACCCGTTGAAAACGAGAAGACTGAAGGGGAAATTCCCAAACGGAAACCTGATAAAAAAGCGATAATTTTGTTATTATTACTCGGTGAATTTTCGCTCGCCTGCTACGCGATATCGGGCGGATTGCAATCCTGGGTGCCCGCCATACTTAAAGACACTTATGGGATGTCCGACGCACTTTCGATATTTATGTCCGTGCTGTTGCCGTTATTTACTTTGCCCGTTCCGGTAATTTCCCTGTTTTTATACAAGAAGTTGAAGAATTACGTTTTGGTTTGTCTACTTTCTTTTGTGGTGGGTGCGGTTTTGATAACGGGCGTTTTGTTTGTTTTAGATGTTAGTTGGCTACCGGTGATAATACTCTTTACTATGGAAGCGATAATGATGGGAATAGTGTCGAATACGACCACCGTACAAGTGCCTTTAACGTTCAAGGGGAAATTCGACGCGGGATTTTTGGCGGGTTACTTAAACGGGGCTGCTTACATAGGCATGTCGATAGCGACATACGTATTAGGGTATATGGCTGACGCAAGCGGCTGGACGGGCGCATTTATATTGCTTATATGTATCGCGGTGTTTTCCGCGGTTTTAGCGTTAATCCATCTGATTTTTTTAAGGAGTGAAAAAGCAGAAATAAAAGACTGAAAATTTTGATTTATTTCAAAGGCAATTTACCGTTTCAGAAAAAATTCCGCCCATCGGTTTACTGGTGGGCGGAATTTTCAATTTATCTTTTTTATTTGACCGAATTAAAATGATTATGCTGACAAGTCGGATTTGCTTTTTCCGCTTCGTTAACGGTAACATTATTTTTTAAATCTTCGTTTTTAAGGTGTTTTAAATCGCCTATTTCAAGCAACACGAGCGATAAGATTGTGGTTGCTATTCCGACGTAGCCTATTATCCCGACGTTCACGCCGAAAACCGTTATTCCGAAAACCGTAGCAACAATTATTTCCAAAGTCGAAAGCATACTCGCTTTACCTGCGGAAATCGTTTTAAGCCCCGCGGAATAGAAAAGGTATGCGATTGCGGTGGATAATCCCGCTAATCCCGTAAAATACACAAGACTTATGGGTTGTTCCGCAACTTTTACGGGTAAGTTCCACGCGGAGGCGACGAAAAAACCCGCTATAGAAGAAAACAGGAACACATAGAAAGTAACGGTTTCCGCAGAGTATTTTTTACCCGCGATTTTTCCGCCGATACCGTAAAGAGCGAGAAACAGCCCCGTTGCAAGTCCTATAAAAAGTCCTTTGACGGTTATATGCAATTTTCCGCCGAAAGACAGCATAGCGCATCCGCCGAGTACTCCCGCGAGCGCTATGAGTTTGACGAGCGTAATTTTTTCTTTAAAAACGAAACGTGAAATAAAAACCGTCCAAACGGGCGAAGTGTACATAAGCATAGCCGCAACTGACGAGCCGTTTTCTTCTATCGAACGTGTATAAAAAATGCACACCGTCAAAAAGCAGCCTATTCCGATAAAAGCTAATAACGGCAGATCTTTTAGCGCCGTGCGGAAAAGTTTTCTGTCTTTAAAAAACACATAAATTCCGAGGAACACCGTTGCAAAAAGAGATCTTATGCAGGTTATTTCTACGGAAGAAAATCCTAAATCGTTAAGCGGCAAAGAGAAAAGACTGATCATTCCCCATAATCCCGCGCAAGCAATTATAAATAATTCACCCGAAAATTTTTTAATATTACGTAAAGACATCAAGTTTTACCATAGATCCGTAAAAAGTATATAAAATATTATATCACTTATCGTTGATTTATAGCAAATCCGTTTTTATAGTTATTTTTACGATTTTTATATTATAAAGTCCGATATCGAATTTCGTCCCCTAAACTTGTTAAAAAAAGTAAATTTAATTTTAAAAAACGGGTTGCGAATATCCCGTATGCGATATTAAAATATAAACGGATAATGATATTTCGGAGAAAAGATATGAAATTTGTAAGACGATTAACGGCTTTGGTACTGTGTTGTGTTTTCGCAACGGCGCTATTCGCTTGCGGAAACGCGGAAACGCATACGCACGCTCTTCTTTATCATCAAGGCAGGGAGTCCACGTGTACGAAAGAAGGCAAACTCGAATACTGGGAATGCGTCGATTGCGGCAAACTGTACTCGGATAAAGAATGTAAAAGCGAAATAACCGTTGAAGAAACGAAGTTGCAAAAGGTCGCTCACGATACTATTCATCACGAAGCGACCGAAGCGACGGACGAAAAGACGGGCAATATCGAATACTGGGAATGTAAAAATTGCGGAAAGTTGTTTTCGGATGCGGCTTGCAGTAAGCAGATTGCGGCAAAAGATACCGAAACGAATACGCTCGGCACGCTCGTTGACTTTTTTGTGGATGTTCCCGACGGCAGGGATATAGTCGTATTGCAGATAACCGATACACAGATAATAGATTCAAACACAATGAGACGTCCTGACAGATTAGACGCGACTTCGATAAGCAGTTATAGGAACGAGTCAGAGTACGATTCAATGGAGAAATACTGTTTTAAATATCTTCGCGAAATGGTGTCGGAAATCAATCCCGATTTTATAATAATGACGGGCGACAACACTTACGGCGAATTTGACGACGACGGGCATATTCTTTTAAGACTTATAGAAGTTATGGAAAGTTTCGAGATACCTTGGGCGCCCGTATTCGGCAATCACGACCTTGAAACGAACAAGGGTGCGGACTGGTATAGCGAGCAGTATGAAAACGCCGAATACTGTTGTTTCAAGCAAAGAACGTTGTCGGGCAACGGCAATTATACCGTCGGAATAAGACAAGGCGGGGAACTTAAACGTCTTTTCGTGATGCTGGATAGCGAAGGCTGCGGCAACGCAAGCCAGATGTCGCTCGCAAACGGACATACTCATAAAGAAAAAGGTTTTAAACAGGATCAGATAGAGTGGTACACGGACACAATAACTAAAATAAAGAACTTCGTGCCGACGGTAAAAATTTCTTTCGCGTATCATATTCAGATGGAAATGGTTTTTAAAGCGTTGAGAGAAACGTACGGTTCTAATCTTTTCCCGCAATACGAAGGCTATGTCGAGATTGACCCCATATTATCCATCGACAGAGTGATAGAAAAGCAGGCGAGCGATTTCGGGTTTGTTAATGAAATGGCTCCGGCTTGGGACAGCGATTTTACCGTTTATAACGGCATAAAAGCACTCGGCGTGGATTCTATGTTCCTTGGGCATTGCCATACAAATTGTTACAGCGTCGTTTATGACGGAATAAGATTCCAGTTCGGACTTAAAAGTTCAAGGCACGATTTCTTAGCGATTGTAAACAAGACTACAGGCGCTATGAGACAAGGATTTTGGTTAGACACCGACGACGGCAATACGGGCTCTTGTCCGCTTATAGGCGGTACGGTAATTCCGTTATCACAATATAACGGCGCAATTCTCGAGCCTTATATTTATTATTGTACAGGCGCGGGGAAAGAAGTCGACTGGTCGCAATGGAACAATACGATCAGTACGAACGACGACTGGTCGTCGCACTACACGGAATACTAAAACGTTATTGATAGATAATAAACGAAAAGACGCCCGAAATTCGGGCGTCTTTTTATGTACATATCAAATAGGGGTTAAATTTATTTTTTGATGGATAACTGGTTAAGGTTACGCCATTGAGACGGTGGCATCGAAAAAATTTTGGTAAACTGATTTATAAAGTTTTTAGGCGATTCATAACCGACAGCGTTCGCTATGTCGATAACTTTCATATTAGTATTCATAAGAAGATAAGAAGCGTGGTTCATTTTTTGGATAGTGAAAAAATTTATAATGGTTTTTCCCGTATATTTATTGAATTCTTTGCAAATATGACAATGGCTGTAGGGTGTGTCGGCGATCAGTTGTTCTACCGTAAAAGAAAAGTTTTCGGGATTTTTGAGTTTTTGGACAAGTTCGTTTATCCAGGAAGAAGCCATTTTCGGTAATTTGGCGATAAGTATCTTTGTAAGCAAAGTTATTATTATCGAAAAGTGTACGTTTTTTTGCACATTTAAATTTTGCGCGGAATAGTTCGGCGCAAAGATCATTTCTTCAAAGAAATTTATCGACGTAGGGGAAACGGTTAGATAGACAGGGGCGTCGGGATTATTTAACTCGTCGTATATAGAAGGCGAAACATAATCGCACCATTTTCGCATGTCATCGTCGTCGATATAAAAATCTCTATGACGGTAGGAGTCGTCGTCGTTAAATTTTTGAAAAAAATGAGAGTCTTTAAAAGGGCGCAGGAACATAATAGTACCGGCGGGCAATTTTGAAGTTTTGCCGTTGACCGTGTGGATGCAGTTGCCGTTTAATATTATGAATATTTCCCAAAAAGTGTGATTGTGTATTTCCTGTTCGGGTATGTGGATGTAGTTAGTATACGGAAAATTCATTATAGACGTTTTTGTTATGGTACGCATATCGGTTTTTCCTTTTTATAAACTTTTATAAGAATAAAAAAAGTAAAATTTTCGGGTCAACGTTGTAAAAAAAATTCAAAAAAATATTTACAAATTAAACATATCATATTGTTTTGCTGTTGTCAAGATTATTTTTTAATATGATAAAAAACGTAATTTTTTGTATAAAAACCGAGTTGAAGCGTAAAATGAAATATTTTATACTTAAATTACAATAATAATGATAATCGGTGTATTTTTCTTATCGGGAAGATTGTCAGAAGCGGTCGGTAAAAATTTTTACATCAAATTCAGATACGTTGTGTAATATTATAACCGTTTTTCGAGAGAGTATACTCTCTTTCCGTTTGAATTCTCAAACGGAAAACGGGCTTAACGGATTTTATTAAAACTAATAAAGGCATCAAAAAAGGTATCAAAAATTAAAGTACTTTTTTGAAAATAAACTTTAAAAACATAAAACAGAAAGGAGAAATTGTATGAAGAAACTTTTGGCAATTGTTTTAAGTCTTGTGCTTTGCTTGGGGTTAGCCGCAGGCTGCGGAGACGATATTTCACAGGAAGACAAAGAGCATTCTCTTATTATCGAAGTGTTTGGCGGCGGCTACGGAACCGACTGGATAGACAGCCTTGGCGACGCATACACCAAGAAAACCGGACAAAAAGTAATCGTAACCGTTCAGACGGGACAACAGGGCATTTCGAATATGACTACGAATATTAATTCTATGGTTTCCGATACGGACATATTCTTTACGGCTAATCCTTCTTTTTCTGACGTGTATAAAGGAAAAGTTTCCGTCGGAGATACCCAATACGATTGCCTTTTTGCTGAAATGACCGATATGTACAACTCGACCATCGAAGGTGAAAATATTACAGTTAAGGATAAGATGATAGATTCTTTTGAAGAGTATTTCAATATGGACGGGAAATATTACTTTTTCCCGTATTCGACGAGTATGCTCGGGTTTGTTGTAAATATGGGCGTGTGGGATACTTCTTGGGATATACCGCGTACGACTGATGAGTTGATCGCGCTCGCCAGACGCATCAAAAACGAAAAACCCGATATCGCGCCGTTTATCTATTCTCTCGGCGATGAATACTGGACGTCTATCTCGCACACCTTTTTCTGTCAATACGAAGGCATTGAGCAAATGAATAAGTTTTATCAAGGTTTTGATCCCGAAGGACATCGTTATTCGGATAATATGGTTGCTTACGACGGGTATTACGAAACTTTGAAATTCTTTGAAGAACTGCTTAAAGACAACAACAAGTTTATGCATAGCGCAAGTAAAGACATAAATTTCACGAATATGCAGGGCTTGTTTTTACAGGGCAAAGCGGTGTTTACGCCCAACGGCGACTGGTTGGAAAGGGAAATGATTTATAACTATCCCGACGTAAATATCAAAATGATTAAAACTCCCGTGCTTTCGGCAGTGGCGAACAAGTGCAGTTTTGCTTCCGCCGCGGATAAAGACGCGAAACTCGCCGCGCTTATCGACTACGTTGACGGCAAAACTGAAAAGCCTTCTTGGGCGACGGATGGCGACGTGGCGACGGTTACGGAAGCGAGAAGTATCGAGTACGTCAGCGGACACGAAAGCATCGCGTTGATTCCGTGTTATTCTAACCAGATTTCCGCGGCAAAGGATTTCCTTAAATTTATGGCTTCGGACGAAGGTATGAAGATATTCCGCGCGGAAACGAAAGGTTGCGAACTTCCGTTAAATTATACGGTCGCTCCGTCGAAAGATTATTCTATCGGATTCCGCAAATCAATAGACGAAATTATGAACAGATCTGTTAAATGTTTCGTGAACTCAAAGGATAAAGTTTATTCTATCGGCGGCGTAAACGTGTATCTTTATAACAATAATAAAGGGCGTTGGGTAAACTGTTTCACAGCGACGTCGGAGAAGGATTACGTAGACGCGTTGACATATTACAATGCCGAAGTTGCCGCCGTTAAAAAGATGTTACCTACGGCAAAACAAAAAATGGGTTGGAATTAGATTGGATTTTTATAATAAGGGATAAATTATGAAAAAAAGATTTTTTAAATTCGTTGCGGTTATCGGCGCTTGCCTGTTGTCGGTAAACGCGGTTGCCTGCGGCGATAACGAAAAAGAGAAGGTGAAAGAAGATTACAAGGTGTGGACGACTTACAGTACCGCAAAGGTAGTTCAAGACCCGTCGCTCAACGTCAATCACGAAATGATGCAAGCGGGAATAACGGTCAAAATGGCGAAGAACGAAATGGAAATGGGACAGTTTTTCGTTACTACGGGCGAACAGAAAATCACAAGTTTCGATCTTGTGCCGTTAGACCTTAAAAATGCGCAAGGCGATATATTCCCTGTAGAAAATATGGAAGTTTACGTTGAAAAATGCGTAAGGGTCAAGAATAAATCAAGGGGCAATACGCTCGCGGAATATCCCGTCGGTTATATTCCCGACGCGCTCGTTCCTATGGAACTGTATAAAAAGGCGGGAGATAACAGTATAGCGCCGAATTGTAATCAGGGGTTTCTGGTGGATTTTACCACTTACAGCGATACCCCCGCAGGCGAATATACGGGAAATTTTCAACTTGTTCTCAATAAAAAGGTAATAAATATTCCCGTTTCCGTAACCGTTGCGGATTACAGTCTTCCCGAACGTTCTAATTCTACTTCCTGTGTTCTTATCTACGAAGATTCGATTATGCAGGGAGAGATGACTTCGGAAGTCGACGGTTGGTACGAAATATATTATGAACACGCATTAAAATATAAAATGAATCCGTATATGGTGCCTGATTCTACGAAAGGGCCTGATAAATTTGCCGATAGCGTAGTTAAATATTACGATTATCCGAATTTTTCTTCTTACGGATTGCCGCATCAGAGTTATCTTCCCGAAACGTATAGTAAAAATTATAGAGGCACAAGACCTTTGACTTATGAAAAAATAGGCGAGGAAAATAAATCCGCTATCACTTATTGGTTCGATTGCCTTTATATTTTGGGAATAAGGGCTGCGCGTAACGGTAAAAACTACTTTGACGGCGGATATTTTTATCCTATTGACGAACCGGAGACGTCGAAACAAGTTCGGGTTGCTCAGGAGTGGCTTAAAGACCTTCAATATTTAAGGGAAGACGTTGCCGACATTTTATTGAGCGACGGGGTTTTTGATAATTGCAACGACTCTTTCCGCGACAAGTGTATGGCAAGTCTCAGGAATATGCAGATAGTAGTTACCGCGTTAGCAGATGAAAAGGGGCTTGCCGAGTATGACGTAACTTACGTGCCGCAGTTACACGAAATCAACGATTATTCGGTACAGACCAACATAGAAGAACACGCTATCGAAAATAATAACGATCTTTGGTATTATACGCAGATAGATCCCGCGCCGCCCGCACCGACCACGCATATAGACGATTTTCTCGTTTCCGCAAGACTGTTGAAATGGATTCAAAAATATTACGACATAAAGGGCTGGCTTTACTGGGATTACAACGAACTTTTCCAGAAAGAGCCTTTTGCTCAGGAAGGTATTGTTATCGATCCCTTTGAAGAAACCGATCGCGCGCTTGGCGATATAAGTGCGCAAGGCGACGGCTATTTTGTGTATCCCGCGAATTCTTACGGCTCTGACGAACCGATACCTTCTATAAGATTGCTTGCATACAGGGACGGACAGGACGATATGGATATCCTTTGTTATCTCGACGAACTTTATTCCGGGTATGAAAATTATTACGGGGTTGCGGAAGGCGAATTTAAGGCGAGCAGGGTACTGAAAGGTCTTTACGACAGGTTGTTTTGCCGTTCTATCGCTTTCAGTAACGACAAGGTTTATGCCGAGTGCAAAGATATCCTTTCGGACACAGTTTCAAATGCGGTAAACGGGAACGACAAATTTGTCTATACAGTGGATTATAACGGAATTTACGCCGATTATTCGTTTTACGTCGCGGACGGGTATTCCGTCAAAGTAAACGGAACGGCTTTAGACGGCGAACAAAGCGGAAGCGGCAATAAATTTTCTTACCGCGTCAATATTAAAGACAATAAAGTTCTTTCCGCAGTAACTCTCGTTAAAGACGGTACGGAAACCGAAAAGCGTTTATTCGAAAAGGATACCGTAAACGCTGTCGATATCGGGACGGAAAATATTAATATTACGCTTACGGTAACGGAAAACAGCACCTTCGAAAAAGTCAAGGACACTTCGGATAACGACGTGTGGAACTGGAACTTTACGATAAAGAGTGTGCAGAAACAGACGGAAACGCAAACTTTGCGGTTTACTCCGTCGATAACGATAAAAGGCTTGCCGAGTTTTAACGTTATAGAGATAGATCTTGAAAATTTAACGTCGGAAGCGACGGAAATGTATCTGGTATTTGTGTCAAGCGACGGTTACGAATGGAAATCGGATATAGGGCTTACAAAAAACACTTTCCGTACTGTGGAAATCTTGAATAGGATGTCGAGCGGTAGAAATATTGAAACTGTTCGGATAGAATTTAAGAACGCCGATATTGAAGGCGGTGCGACGAAGTTATATGCCGACAGATATATCAAAATAAGTGGAATCCGCGTAAGATAACGGAGAAAAATTATGAAAAAAATTTTTAAAATAATGTTTTTGGCGATAATCGCGTTTACGTTGTTTGCATTTTGCGCTTGCGCTTGCGGTGATAGTGAAAACAAAAAACCCGAAGAATCCGCCGATAATATCGTTATAATTAACGGATTTAACGACTGGTGGGACGTCGCTACGAAATTTTATCTTGATCCGCGGGTGTTTTACGGCACAATGGCGGTAAATACCGACGCGCAATATATCGTTGAGGGCGACGCTTCTTACAAATTTACGGTTACGGGCACGGGCGCGAACAGCCCGCGCTTCGAAATGTTAGCGGGCGGCGTAAAATCGAATATTACCGACGTGAAGGAATTCGGTTTATACGTTTACAGTGATGCCGAATACGAATTCAGCGTGATAATATCGGTACTCGGTTCTGCCGACAATACGGTATTTATGAATAAACAAACGGTTAAAACCGGCGAGAACAGGCTTGTTTTTCCCGTCAACAGAAGCGCGATACAGATAACGGGCGAAGCGGTGAATAAATACGTCATAGCATTCAGCGGGCTTAAAAGCGGCACGGAACTCTATCTCGATAATTTCTATGCCGCGACCACTACGGAAAAGGTAGAAACAAAGGCGGAAATAACTCAACTCATAACAGATATTTCTAATATGGACAGAACGAGCAGAACGCTGGTTGAAGGCTTGTTTGCCCGTTATAAAGCGCTGGGATACGAAGACAGACTCGGCGTAAGTAACTATTCCGCGCTTAAATCGGCGATGGATAAGTTCTGGCTTGAAGACCTGAACGACGCAAAAACCGCGGACAAAAACACATTGTTGTTTTTCGGTAGTCCGTTTGCCGAAGTTCAGATAAAAGCGGGAACGGACGGCATAAGCGATTGCAGTTACGTTACAGACAAGAAATTCGATGGCGAAACGGGTTCTATGCGCGTTACGTTGACTGAAACGTCTACCAACTGGGTAAACTTTGCCACAACGGCGAATATAAGCATTGACAATGATCCGACGATACAGTTCACCGTTTATAACGAATCCGATCAAATCAAAGCATTATGCGTCGGTTGGAACGGACCGGATGATTCCGACGAGCCGTATTATATAATCGAGCCGAATTCGACGCTTACATTAAGGTGTAAATCGTCCGATCTTACAAACAGCGGCGTTATGCAGATATGCGGGCTTTCGGATATGGAACTTCAGAGAGCGTGTGCGCCCGAAGGACGGTTGTATTTCTCTTCCGTACAAGCAGGCAACGTGGTGTCCTATTACAACGGCGATGTTTTGTTCGCAACGGAAGTGGTAGGATACGGTCGCAACGCGAAAGCGGATAAGATACCCGAAAAAGCAGAGTATTGGAATACGACATATACTTTTGATAAATGGGTAACCGAAAACGGCGGAAACGTGGAGGCCGATCTCAACAATATAATTGCCGCAACGGAAGTTTATGCTTCTTACAATGCGGTAAGTAAATACGCAGCGGAAGCCGCCGCGGAGCGGACGGGTAGCGATGCGAACACATTGTTCCTGTTCGACAGAACATTAGGATTGAAACAGGTAAGGTCAAATGAATTTACGGATATAAGTATAAATTCGGCAGTTAAGCCGTCGGGTGAAAACGCCGTGCTGAAATTATCGGTAAACAATCTGGCTTCGGGCAATTTAGAATATGACGTTATGAATTATGACTTTAATGACGACGATTACGTTATGTTCTACGTGTATAACGGTACTAGCGCCGACTATATAGACATAGGGCTGTTACGTGGCAGCAGTAAAACTTCTACTTTACGTTTCCGCTTAGACAAAAACGAGTGGTGTATGGTCGCGTGGAGCGCGTCAAGCATAAAGGCAAACGATAAGATAAGTATGTATAGCAGAAATTACGGAGATCACGATTATGCGGGCGTTGTTGACGCGAATATGACGGGCGATATTTATATTACGAAAGCGCGTGTGATTTCTTCCGATAATTATGCGGCGTTATCTTCGGTTTCAGACGATTACGAATATATTTTGGGCAACACGACGTTTAAGGGCGCGGCGACATGGTGGCGTCCGAGCGGAAGCGGTTATACGGGCAATGGGTATTATAATCCCGACGTCAATACGTTCAATTCTCCGTTGATCAACGAACCGTATTATATGGACGGAGTGCTTCGTGCGCAGATCAACGGGCCTTGGCCTGCCGATCCCGGTACGACGGCTATAATAATGAAACTTAAAACGCCCGTTGCGTTTGCCGACAATATAATGTATATCACGATAAAAGGCGCGATGGAAGACGTGCACTTGCAGGCGTTCAACACAAACGGCAGTCATATCGGCACGCCGCACGCGATAGAAAGAACGGCAATACAGGACGGTTATTACAGATACGCTTTCAATTTGAACAATTACGCGTCTGACGGTAATCTGTCTTATTTCAGACTTTACGTTATAGAGAATATCAAACTTCCACGTATAGCAGAAGTGCTTATTAAAGACTTCGCTTTCACTTCGCTCTCTTCGATAGTGGCTGAAAAGCGCGCGGGATACGATACGGACGTTATCGGCTTGTTCGATGACCCGTTAGGCGTCGCGCAGGTTTCCGCTTGGGCAGGTTCGGGATTTATCGGTAGTTATACGACCGAAAAACATATCGAAGGCGAAACGGGCTCGTTAAAGATAACTTATTCGGACGCAGACGAACCTTCGGCAATACAGATAAGCAACAGGTACGGCTACACGCTTGAAAGCGGCAAGTACGTAGTGTTCTATATGTATAACGACACTAACGCGGGACGTATCGACATCGCTCTCGGTACAACGAGCAGAGTTTGCGTGTATCGCGGCGAGTGGGTGATGATTTGCTACGAGTCGACGAAAATGAACGACGAAAATTTCGCGTTGCGTTTTTATGGATATCTATTTGACGACAGTGCTACGACGTTTACGGGCAGCATTTATTTCAGCCGAGTTAAAGTGTATAATTCCGACAAGGTACAAAACGCGACGGAGAATGCGGACTACACGATAGGACACACGACGTTCACGGGCGGGATAACCTACTATGGTAACGGCGATTACGGCGACGACGAAAGATTCGTCGATTCACCGTTTTACAGTGATCCTTATATGGTGGACGGTGTGTTAAGAACGATACTGCGGTCTAATGACAACGGAACTTCGACGACTCCTATGATAGTTTTAAGACTTAAAGACGAGGTACAATGTTACGACGGCACTGCCCTTTATATCACGATGAAAGGTGCGGACACGGCTGCGAGCAGCGTCGGTGCTCAAATATTCTGTAATGATGTGCATACGGGTACACCAAGTGCGACGATAGTTGAAACACTTGCCGACGGATACTACGTTTACAAAATCGATTTAAGCGGATTTAAGAACGATGCGCCGATAACTTATTTCAGACTATTCCCGATAGATTCGCTAACCGATTGGACAATGGCGGAAGTCCGTATAAGCGATATAAGCATAAGTAGCGGTTCGTAAAGCAAAATGAAAAAATTTTATCGGTAAAAAGCCGAAAAAAATATAAGGAGATGTGTTATGAAAACAACTCAAAAAAACAAGGTTCAGGCATTAAAATATGCCGCACCCGATTTGAACGTGATGTCGAAGATAACACAAGATGTTATTCTTGCATCGCAAGGACAAATCGGAGACCCCGATTTCGACGTCGGGCAGGATACGACAGATTTTTAAGGAGATGGAAAAATGATTAAAATGATGAGAAAAAGTTTGTTGTTCGTTTTAAGCTTATGTTTCATACTTTCAATGGGCTGTTTCGCGCTGTTCGGTTCTGTAAAGACGCAAGTCGGAGCGGACGGGGATTACGACGCGGATGCTTTCGAAATGGAATACGGCGCGCAACTAAAACTTACGGGCGACGGTATGCGTTTTATCGTCAAAATGGGTAGTAATAAATATGAAAAGATTGTCGGTAGCGACGATATCACATTGTCTTTCCTTATCGCGCCCAAGTCTTATTTCGACGCGGTTGACGCAAGCGAGAACGCAGGGAAATATGAAAATCTTGCCAAAAAGATACAGATAGATATTCCTGACGAAAAAATTTATACTCACGACGGGTATTATTATGCTAACGGCGTGATACAGAATCTTGCAACGGCGAACAATCCTGCAATCAGTGAATCGCAATACGATTATGAATTCGTTGCCACGGCTATGATAAAGGATTCTACGGGTTTGACGGAAACGGAATACGCGGCGTTTAACGGCGGCGATATGGCGAACAATACGAGAACTCAATATAACATAATTCAGGCAGCCGTTCTTAATGAAGATAAGGACGTTGCCGACGCGCTTATAAATTCTGAGACGAGTCCGTATAAATCGTGGTTCGGCACAGATACGCACCCGCTCCGCGTGGATACGGTTGAAAAGTACGAAAAATACGAAGCGCTTGTATCCGCAGGTTGCGATTTCGGCACTTGCAATGTAACGCCCCGTACGGAAGAAGAAACTAAAACCTTGTTCCTGTTCGACAGAGAACTTGGCGCAAAGCAGATAACTTCTTCCGATGCGAGTGCGATAGCGTTCGACGACGGTACCTATATGCAGGGCGGAAACGGTTCGCTTAAAATTACGTTCAACGATAAAAGCGATCCCGTGGTAGCGTATAATACGCTTGGATATACGGGGCTTGACAGCGGTAAATACGTCGTGTTCTACGCTTATAACGATACGAACTCCGACTATATAGACCTTGGACTTAACTATACGCGTAGATTCCGTTTGCATAAGGGCGAGTGGAGTATGGTAATCTGGGCGGCAGACCTTGTGGCGGCGAATACGGACGGCTATATCAGATTTTACGGCTGTAATTACGGCGCGAGCGATTACAGCGGCACGACGGATTTCATGGAAGTGGACAACAGCCCTTACTGGACAGCCAATGATTATTACAATGCAAAATCTGGCGGGTCCCTGGTCATGCTCGAGGGCTACAGGACCCAGTCTCAGTCCACCGGATGGGCCTGTGTTGTGACCTCTGCTGTTACAGTTCTGGATTGGTATGGCCTGCGGGGAGATCTCAATGAAGAAGATATCGCTGCATTGCGCGGTACCGACAGATCCCGGTTCGCCGGCGGCACCAGCCTGAAAGAACTGGAGAATATCTATAATAATCTTACTGATATAGGGATCGGTACCTGGGAGTACATTGACAGTTTCAATTCCGATCCTGAGAAGACATTCCATAATCCGGAGTGGATCAAAG
>ONQV01000010.1 GCA_900320065.1 uncultured Eubacteriales bacterium
AGGTAGAGTTTACGCATAACGGGCGCTAAAATGCCGTCGGTTTTTTTCTTTACTTCGGGATTGTTGTAGATTAGCGCGTAATTTTCGCGCATAGCGGTTTTAAGCCCCTTAAAATGCTCTTCGTCGAGCATAACGTAGGGCTTACCGATACTGTTTTCTATAACGTTTACGGTCAGATTGTTAATGATTTCCGCATTGAAATCCCCGATAGCCGTCTTTGAAAAATCGCTCTCTTTCGCAACGCCGAGTTTTTGCGCGTCCTGACGGTCTTTGCCTAGATAGGCGATGACGTCGGAAAGTCTTACGACGGCGGCTTCAAGAGTGGAAGGAAGTAACGAATTAGCGTAACCGTTTTCGGTATAGCATTTATTAAGGCGTGCGTCGAACTCCGAAAACCCCGATATCTTTTGCGGATAGTATTCTGCTTTCGGGAATTCGCCGTTGTGCGTCAGTATGCCGTCCAGCGTCTGCAACGTGATATTGTAAGGATAAACGTTATCTAAAACTCTTACGGACTGTACGTTGTGTAAAAACCTTCGTCCCGTGCGTTCGCGGTAAATTTCGTCTAAAACCCGCTCGCCTGCGTGTCCGAAAGGGGTGTGTCCGATATCGTGTCCCAATGCTATCGCTTCTATTAGTTCGCAGTTTAAGGAAAGTGCGTTGCCTATGTTTCTCGCGATGCGCGAAACGAGTTGAACGTGCAGAGAACGCCTTGAAACGTCGTCGTTTTTTACGAGCGAAAAAACTTGCGTCTTATCGGCGTAGCGCGAAAAGAAAGGGCAGTTTATGATTTTATCGGCGTCCCGAACGAAAGGCGTTCTTAAAAAATCGGCGTTGTCGTGGGTGTCCGTTCTTCTGCGCTTTGCGTTTTCGTCGCGGAAGGCGTAGGGCGAAAGGTCTTTATTCAGCGATTTTTCACGCAAAAACTCGTTTGCGGATTTAGATAGTTTTTCGTACATACAATAAAAGTTTAACCTAAAAACGGATAAAAATCAAGCAGTGGAGCGCATTTAATACGGAACGGCGAAGAGAAAAGCCGTTTTTTACGCTTTGCTACGATTAACTGTCGATAAACCGTTAAAAAAATTTGACTTAGCCACACTTTATATATATAATATAAGATATAATATCCAAGGAGAAACGTTATGGCAAAGATAACCGAAAACACCACGATTTTCGAAGCGATTCAGATAAACCCCAAGGCGGGCGAAATTTTAATGAGATACGGTATGCATTGTTTGGGCTGCGCTTTGGCTCACGGCGAAACCATAAGCGAAGCGGCTGACGTTCACGGTGCGGATCTCGTTAAAATGCTTGAAGAACTCAACGATATTAAAGACTGACGATGGCTGAAAGAGAGTTTTCTGCGGAAAGCGGCACGGAAAGAATAAAAGTAGAAACGGAAAACGTAAAGTGTTCGGGATGCGGCGCGAATATGATATTCGACGCCGATTTGCAGATGCTTTACTGCCCGCATTGCGGAAGTAAAAAAGAACTCGGCGCAACACGTACCGCACAGGAAAAGGATCTTATGGCAGGCCTTTCCGCCGACTCCGTGTGGAAACCTGATGAAACGGTAGTATTCCGTTGCGATAATTGCGGTGCGAAAGTCGTGCTTTCTAAAAGCGAAACGGCAAAAATTTGTCCGTTCTGCGGCACGGCGCACGTCCAGAAGACCGAAGAACTCGCAGGGCTTAAACCCGACGCTGTACTGCCTTTTACTTTCGGGCACGATAAAGCGCTCGAATACAGTAAAACTTGGGCGAAAAAGCGGTTTTTCGCGCCGCGCAAGTTCAAAAAGAACCTGTCGCCCGAAAACGTCAACGGAGTGTATACACCGTGTTTTACTTTCGACAGTCATACCTATTCGGTTTACAGGGGCAGAATAGGTAAGCATCATACGCGTGTAGTAGGGTCGGGTAAAAACCGCCGTACGGAAACTTATACCGTATGGCGCAACGTAAGCGGTACTTACTCTGATTATTTCGACGACCTTGCTATAACCGCGGGGGATAAGTGCGGACAAAAAGAACTCGACAAACTTTCGCCTTACGACACGAATTCGGGAAAAGAATATAAAGAGCAGTATCTTTTGGGCTTTATGGCGTACCATTACGACCACGAACTTTCGGAGTGTTGGGAAACAGCCAAAACCCGTATGGATAAGATTTTGCGTCAGCGCATATTAAGGCAGTACGATTACGACGTAGTCGACTATCTCAACGTTTCGACAAAGCACGAAAACGTTACGTATAAGTACGTTATGTTACCCGTGTACGTCGGAAATTTTACTTTCCGTCAGAAACTTTATAACTTTTTCGTGAACGGCACGACGGGCAAAACTTACGGCAAATATCCGAAGTCGGGCTTGAAAATCGGCGGGCTTATTCTGCTGGGTTTGGGACTTGCGGCGGTTATCGCTTACTTTTTGCTTAAAGGCTGAAATTTAAAATCGAGAAGTTAATCGGTAAAAAAGGGCGTAAATTATCGCAAAAAATACGCGATTTTTCAAAAAAAACGAAAAAATTATTGACCGACGGTATTAAAATATTATATAATTTTATCTAGCACGAATTGAAAGTGGGCAAAGGTTTTCGTGCGGAGGCAACAATGAAAAAATGGAAAGCAACGGTACTTCTTGCGATAGTGCTCGTAATTACGGCGATACTGACCGTCGTATCCTTTGCGCGTTTTCCGGTTGGAACGAAAGACTTTAACGGTTTTTTGGGCGCAATAGAAACCGAGTACGATTTAAGCGGCGGCACGGCGTACACCCTTACTCTCGATAAGGACAACGTCGAAGACGTCAAAGACGTAAAAGAAGTAATAGACACCTTAAAGAACAGACTTAACCTTTTAGGTTATGAAAATTATTCGGTAAAAGCGATAAAAGACGTTGACGAAGCGGTAGAAGATTACGATATCCGTATCGAAACCCGCGGCAAAGTCAATAAGTACGGCGAAATAGACAAGTCGGCGCTCGCGCAGGATATAGCGGTAGTTGCCGCTTACGGCGAACTTAAATTTTTCGGCGGCACGAGTGAAAGTCCTACCGAAGAGATATTAAAAGACGGCAAAGTGGTAGCGGACGCGAGTTACGGCGGAACGCAGCCCTACGGCACTACGACGTACTATCTCATAAACATCACGTTTACCGATTACGGTTATAACGGGATAAAAGAACTTATGGGCAGCGGCAATTATTATCTCAGTATATATTTGGGCGACGAACCGTTAACGGGTACGAAAGGTTTATCGATATCCGCAAGTACTTTCGCCAAGACCTATTCTTTAACGACAGAGGCGGGGGAATCCTCGGCAAGGCAGTTCGCTTTACAGATGAAGTCGGGCGGGCTTGCCTATAAATACAACGTATCGGGTGGGGAAGACGTATCTTCACCGCTCGGCGAAAATATCGGAACGAAAAGCATAATAGCGCTCGGCGTTCTTATACTCGCCGTCATCGCCGCAATGTTCGTATTCGATAAAAAGTACGGCGTAGTGTCTTGCCTGTCTATGATATTGTTTACCAACCTGTATCTTGCTATGCTCGTCGCTATCCCGAATATAAAAGTTTCCTTCGGCGGAATTATCGGCGTTGCGCTTGCTATTATGCTCGTAGCGGACGGACTGTTTATAACGTCGAAACGAATAAAGGAAGAATTTGCCCGCGGCAAAACGGTAAAAAGTTCGGTGAGAACGGGTTATAAGCGTTCGATATTGCCGATATTAGGCTCTACGGGAGTAGCCGCGGTTTTAGCGCTCATACTTCTTGCGTTTACGGGCGGCGCGGTCAAAAACTTCGCGATTATTTTCGTAATAGGTGCGGCGCTGTCTTTAATTACGACGTTGCTTATAGCGAGAATGTTTACAAGCCTTATTTTACCCCTTGCGGAATATAAAGAAAGTTTCTTCGGCGTTAAGATAGCGGCAAACGCCGCTGACGGGACTGCGGAAGGTAAGGGGGAATAATTATGAAACTTTTTGCTAAAATCAAAATTTGGATAATTGTCGCTCTCGTTATCGTTCTTGCGGGCGCGGTAATGATTTCCGTATTCGGATTAAATCAGACCCCCGATTATAAAACGGCTTACGAAGTTACGGTCGGCGTCGATCAGAACGTACAGGGTTCGGGCAAAGTTGCTAAAAATGCCGCCGAAGATTATTTTAACAGTATAGGTTATAAATATTCGGATTACGCAACGCAAAAGACCGCGGACGGTACGGAATACGTTTATAAATTCAATAAAGCGGGGGACGTAAAGGAAGCCGATTTATTACAGGCTATAAACGACGCGCTTGCCGCGGACGCAAATCTTGCGGGATTAGGGCTGGTCGCCAAAGCGGAATATAAACAGACCGAAGTAAGCGCGGATTACAGCGTATTAAAAGTGGTGCTTGCCTGCGTTCTCGGGCTTATAGCGGCGTTCCTTATAGCACTCTTTACGGTTAAAGCCGCAAGCGCGTTTACTCTTTTGCTTAACGCCGTTATGACCGCCGTTTTATACGTTATGCTCTTGGCGGTAACGCGTATTCCCGCCCTTCCCGATCTCGTTATCGGCGGCGCGGCAGGCGTAATAGTTTCGTCCGTTATGACTTTCGTTCTTGCTTGCAGATATAAAGAAATTTTGAAATCGGGAACGACGGATTTCAAGGCGGTTGCGGAAGAAGGTTTAAAATGCGGCGCGGCAAGGCTTATATTTATCGCTTGCGTAGGCGCGGTTGCGGCGCTTGCCTTGTCGGTAGCGGGCGGCTTGTACGTTGCGTTTACGGGCTTAAAAATCGTAGTCGCCGTTATTTCCGCTTTCCTTGTGTCATGCGTGGCGACGCCTGCGCTTTGGACTTTATTTAAAACGGCGAAAATCAAGAAATAATTTTTTGATTTAAGGAATCGGTAAAGGCGGAAAGAAACACTTTTTCCGCCTTGTTCTTTTAATAGGTAAAGTATAAGACAAATGAAAATCGTTTACCCCAAAGCCTTATCTTTAGGCGCGGAAAAAATCGTAAAAGACCTTTCGGTAAAGTGCGGTATCCTTACGGAAACCGCAAGGCTTTTGTATGACCGCGGGATAACCGACTATTCTTCCGCCATGCATTTTCTGAACCCGGGGAAAGACGGATTTTTAAATCCTTTCGGGCTTAACGGTATGCGTGAAGCGACGGAAAGAATACGCAAAGCAAAGGCGGCGGGAGAAAGCGTTCTTATCTTCGGGGATTACGACGCGGACGGTATCTGCGCCGCGACGATAGTATATAGGTGTTTGGAAAAATACGGAATAACCGCCGCGACCGTCGTGCCCGAACGGGAAGAAGGTTACGGCATAAACCTTGAAAAAATAGAAAAAATCAATTCGGAAAACAAGATAGACCTTATAATAACCGTGGACTGCGGGATATCCGATGCGGAAAAGATACGTTGCCTTAAAGATAAGGGTATAGACGTTATCGTTACCGACCATCACGAACCGCCCGAAATTTTGCCCGACTGTATATGTATAAATCCCAAAATAAAGGGACAGAACTACGGTTTCGACGGGCTTTGCGGCGGCGGAGTGGCGTACAAACTCGGCGTTGCGCTCGTCGGCGAAAAAGCGGACGAACTGCTGGATTTTGCCGCACTCGCAACTGTTGCCGACAGTATGGATTTGGTGGGCGAAAACCGCGACATAGTGGCGGAAGGACTTAAAATAATAAACAAAAAGCCGCGCGCGGCGTTTCGCGCATTTCTCGGCGATACGGGAAAAAGCGTCAGCGCGCAGACCTTGGCTTACGCCGTCGCACCGCGCATAAATGCGGGCGGCAGGATGGGTGATGCGAACGCGGCGCTAAAACTGTTTTCCGCAACGGACGAAAACGAGATATTCAACCTTGCCGTAAAACTCAACGTGTATAACGCCACCCGTCAGTCGCTTTGCGAAGAAGCGTTTGCGGCGGCAAAAGAGATTATTTCGGAAACGGGTGCGGACGGCGACGGGATAATAGTCGTCCGCGGCGACGACTGGAAGGCGGGTGTGCTCGGCATAGTCGCCGCAAAACTTACCGAAACGTACAATAAACCCGTAATAGTCTTTGCGAAAAGCGGCGAAGGGTATAAAGGTTCCGCCCGCAGCGTGGAAGGGGTTAATATTTACGACGCGATTTTTGCGGTAAAGGACTACATTGTAGCGTTCGGCGGACATGCGCAAGCGGCGGGACTCTCGATAACGCAAGAGAATTTTGTACCGTTTTCACGTGCGATAAACGAGTATGCCGCAAAGACCTTCGCGGGTGCGGAAAGGGAGAAGTCGGTTTACGTCGATATAAAAGCGGAAAAAGAGATACCCGTGCGCCTTGCGGAAGAGATAGAAATGTTAGAGCCTTTCGGCGTGGGTAACCGCAGACCGCTGTTTGCTACCGAAGCGGGTGAAACGGTAATGACCCCTTTAAAGGAAAATTCGCCGCATTATTCGTTCGATACGAAAGCGGTGGAAATGTTGGATTTCAACGGCATAAACGACGTTCCCGTCCTGTCGTATCCCGTTCCTAAAACGCTCGTTTTCGAACTCAATATTTCAACTTTCAGAAACAAGCGTTCGATAAAGGGCTTTTTACGGAACGTGGTATGCGATTTTGAAGTTATAGCGGACGGATTAAGCGTAGATAGGACTACGTTCGGCGAAGCGTATTCTGTTGCCGCGAGCGGGAACAACCGTCCCGTAAAAGACCTGTTTAACGGGAAATTATACGGTATGACCGAAGCGGAAAAAAGACAGTTCGCGTTTTGTCTCGAAGTATTTAAGGAACTCGGATTTTTTACAGTTTCCGACGGGATTCTTATAAAGAACGAGTCGGTCAAAAAGCCGCTGACCGATTCCGCGCTTTACAGAAAGGTAGGAGAAAGACAATGTTAGACGTTATCGAAAAGTTGGAAGCGAGTTTGACGGGCAAAGATTTAAACCTTTGTCTTAAAGCCTACGATTTTGCGAAAAAAGCCCACGAAAATCAGAAACGCGCTTCCGGCGAAGATTATTTTATACACCCTTGCACGGTTGCGGGGATACTCGTCGATTTAGGGCTGGACGCGGCTACGATAGCGGCGGCTTTTTTACACGACGTCATAGAAGATACGCCCGTTTCCGAAGGCGATATAAAGCAGGAATTCGGAGACGAAGTTTTAACGCTCGTTTTGGGGGTTACCAAACTCGACAGGATAGAGTTTACTTCGCAGGAAGAAGAACAGGCGGAAAACTTCCGCAAACTTTTCGTCGCTATGGCGAAGGATATAAGGGTAATAATAATAAAACTCGCCGACAGACTGCATAATATGCGTTCCTTGAATTTTCTTTCACAAGAACGTCAGCAGCGTATGGCGAGAGAAACGCTGGAAATCTACGCGCCGCTCGCGGGCAGACTCGGCATATCGCAGATAAAGTGCGAACTCGAAGACCTTTGTCTTAAATATCTCGAACCCGACTTTTACGAGTATCTGTCCACGAATATCGAAGAAAGGGTAAAGGAAGGCTACGAACTCACTGACCACGTCGTTGCGGAACTTAAAAAGATGCTCGAAGACTCCAAGATAAAGGGCGAAGTATTCGGCAGAAGAAAGCATCTTTACAGCATTTACCGCAAGATGAAGGAAAAGGGGAAAACGCTCGACCAGATATTCGATTTGGTAGCGATACGCGTTATCGTAAACACGGTTGACGAGTGCTACGAAATTTTCGGCAAGATACACAACAAGTGGAAACCCGTTCCGGGGCGCATAAAGGACTATATAGCGACTCCGAAACCTAATATGTACCGTTCGTTGCATACGACGGTCGTAACGAATTTCGGCAGGGTATTCGAGATACAGATACGGACTTACGAAATGAATCATGCCGCCGAATACGGTATCGCCGCCCACTGGAAATACAAGGAGAAAAAAGAGGGCGACGAACTTGACACCCGTCTTTCGTGGATACGCGAAGTTATGGAGTGGCAGGGCGGTCTTAAAGACAGCAAGGAGTTTTTGAGTTCTTTAAAAGGCGACGTGTACAGTTCGGAAGTGCTTGTTTTCACTCCGAAAGGCGACGTTATAAGTCTGCCGAAAGACGCTACGCCCCTTGACTTTGCGTACCATATCCACTCGGCTATCGGCAATAAGTGCGTGGGGGCGAAAGTTAATTCGAAAATGGTGCCGTTGTCCAGTAAATTGCAAGTGGGAGACGTCGTCGAAGTCATTACTTCGCAAAATTCCAAAGGTCCTTCGTGGGACTGGCTTAAAATAGTCAAAAGCCCGTCGGCGCGGGTAAAGATAAAGCAGTTTTTCAAAAAGGAGATGAAGGAAGACAACGTAAAGACGGGCAAGAGTATGTTGGACGCGGAAGCGAAACACCGCGGCTATTCTCTTTCCGAGTTGCTTACCGAAGAATCTTTTTTGGTTCTCTCTAATAAAATGTCTTTCTCTAACGAAGAAGAGATGTTCGCGTCCGTCGGTTACGGTGCGGTTTCGGTGGGTCAGGTAATAGTAAAACTCGTCGATTTTTACCGCCGCACGCACTCGCAGGAACAGATAAAGAATTTCACGACGGGCAGGAAAAGCCAGACGGGCGGCGTGATAGTAAAGGGGATGAACGGGCTTTTAGTCAGGTTCGCGGGGTGTTGCAATCCCGTTCCGGGGGACGAAATAGTCGGTTTCGTTTCGCGCGGGCGCGGCGTTACCGTGCACAGAAAGGACTGTACGAATCTAAAAGGCGTCGAAGAAGACAGGCTTATCGAAGTCGAGTGGGAAAACCACACCGCTACCGCCTTCAACGCAGAGATAAAAGTTATCGGCGGCTCGCAGTCCGATATACTATTCGCCGTGGCGGCGGCTACCGCCGAACTGCAACTCGAAATAGTATCGACTAACGGCAGAACGGACGCAAAGGCTAACAGGGTGATAGTCGATTTTACCATACGGCTTAAAGATAAAGTCGCACTCGACAGACTTATAACCAAACTCAAACAGGACAAACGTGTAGAAGACGTTTTCAGGGCGACGAGCACGTGATACTTTACCATTTATCGTCGGGGCCGCTACGCGTAAACACCTACTTTTTGGTGAACGAACAAACGCGCGAAGCGGTAGCAATAGACGGCGGCGAAAACTATAAACTTATTAAACGCACGGAAGAAGAAAACGGCTTTAAGATAAAGCACCTTCTTTTAACGCACGCGCATTTCGACCACGCGGGCAACGCCGCGCTTTTGCAGGCGGACGGCGCGAAGGTGTATATATCGGCGCTCGACGCCGAAAAACTTACGGGCGGCGGCACACTCGCCGAAAATTTTGGCAGAAAATTCAAGTCCTTAAAAGCGGACGTTCTGCTTTTCGGCGGCGAAAAACTTTCGCTATCTGGCATTGATATAGAAGTAATAGCGACGGCGGGGCATACGGACGGTTCTTTGACCTTTAAGATAAGCGATATGCTGTTTACGGGCGACACGCTGTTTTTGGAATCGGTGGGGCGCACGGATTTTCCGACGGGCGACCGCGCGGCGCTTATCGACTCGGTAAAAAAACTTTTCGCGCTAAACGGCGATTATCGCGTTTTCCCGGGGCACGAAGATTTTACCACCCTTTCGCACGAAAGAGAATACAATACGTTCAGCGACGTGGATATATGATAGAAACAGACCTTGTAAAACTTTTGCCCGACCTTACGGAAGTGGAAAATCTTTTTAAGGAACACGGCGAAATCAACGCGCGCCATAAATTTTCGGACGGCGGCGACAGAATAGTAAACACTATAATAATAAACGGCAAGGCTTACGCCTTCGGCGCGTTTATCGGAAATCCCGAACCGATCGTCCGAAAAAGGCTTATAAAGCGTTACGCGAAACTCGCCCTTTTTAAGGCGCTTACCAAGGTTTTTAACGTAGTGCCCGAGTGGGGTTCTTTGACGGGAATAAGACCTACGAAACTCGCCTACGCGGAAATGGCGGAAGGCAGGGATTTCAAGGATTTTTTCGTAAACACCCTTATGGTATCGGAAGAGAAAACGGCGCTCACCGCCGAAGTTATCTCTTCGCAAAAAGGGATATACGAAACGGCGCGGGGCGGGAGCGATTTTTTCGTGTTTATTCCCTTTTGCCCGTCGCGGTGCGAATACTGTTCGTTCATAAGTCAGGACGTCCGCGGCGCGGAAAAACTCGTGGATATTTACGTGGATACGCTTATCCGCGAGATAAACGAGAGCGCAAAGCATATAAAGCGTTTACGCAGTATCTACGTCGGCGGGGGAACGCCCGTCGCGCTTTCGGACTATAATCTTAACAGGGTGCTTGACGCGATAGATAAAATCAACACGGGTGTGGAATTTACTGTGGAAGCGGGGCGTCCCGACGCGATAACGCGAGAAAATCTTGATATATTAAAGGCGCACGGCGTAACGCGGATAAGCGTCAATCCGCAGACCTTTAACGACGAAACCTTAAAACTTATCGGCAGAAACCACACGGGCGCGGACGTTATCAGAGCATACGATTTGGCTCGCGGTGATTTTTCCGTAAATATGGATTTAATAGCGGGCTTACCGCAGGAAGATTTTTCTGTATTTTCCGACACTCTCGAAAAGACGGTAGCGCTCGACCCCGACAATATAACGGTGCATACGCTCTGCGTAAAAAAAGGTTCAAGGCTGGCGGAGCAAACTGAAAATCTTACGGCGGGCGACGTAAAAAAGTGCGTGGACTATTCGCTACGCAGGTTAAATGCCGCGGGATATAAAGCATATTATCTGTATAGACAGAAATATATGGCGGGCAATCTCGAAAACGTGGGGTACGCCAAGGATAAAACGGCGTGTGTATTCAACGTAGATACAATGGAAGAGATAACGGACGTAGTCGCCTGCGGCGCGAACGCAATAAGTAAGCGGGTGGAAAATTCGGGCGAAAAGATAGAAAGATACGGTAGTCCCAAGGACGTAAAGACGTATATAAACAAAATAGACGAAATTTTAAGAAAGAAAGAAGAATTTTTTGCGTAAAAAAGGCGTAAAAAGGTTAAAATAATCTATAAAATAGTTTACAAAACGCGGAAAGTTTAGTATAATAAAAAGGCTTGATGCTCCGAGCAAGGTTTCGGGATTCTCCCCCCGATACTTTGTCGGTAGCGAATTATTCCATTTAGAGTAGGAGGTAAAATAAAAATGGACAAAGCAAAAAAGAGTGAAATCATAGCGAAATTCGCCCGTCACGAAGGCGATACGGGTAGCGCGGAAGTGCAAATCGCGCTCCTTACCGAAAGGATCAATCATTTAAACGAACACCTTTCGATAAACAAGCACGACAATCATTCCCGCAGGGGACTTATGAAGATGGTCGGCGAACGCAGAAGTCTTTTGAAATATTTACAGGAAATAGATATCGAAAGATACAGAAAGATAATCGCTGATCTCGATTTAAGAAAATAGTCGGAAAATAAAGGGGCGGCAACTTTTCGTCGCCCTTTTTTATGGTAAAAAGGGGAAATTCATTAGAGAACGTAAACGGCGGCTTTCGGGTGAAAGCGCGCTACGAAATAATAAGAGTTAAGGAACAGGAGAGAAAAGACAATTATGAAAGACTACAAAGAATTCAAATTCACCGTAGGCGGAAGAGAAGTTACGGTGGAAACGGGCAAGTATGCGGAGCAGGCAAACGGCGCGTGCGTCGTGCGTTCGGGCGAAACGGCGGTTATGGTATCCGTTTGTATGTCGCCTACGCCGAGAGACGGGATGGACTTTTTCCCGCTTCAAGTAGACTACGAAGAAAAGATGTATTCGGTAGGCAAGATCCCGGGGGGATTTAAAAAGAGAGAAGGCAGGGCGAGCGATAAGGCGATTTTAACTTCGCGCTTGATCGACCGTCCGCTCCGTCCGCTTTTCCCGAAAGGGCTGTATAACGACGTCGTCGTTATCGCGCAGGCGCTTTCGGTAGAACCGGATATTCAACCCGAACCTTTGGCAATGATAGGCAGTTCTATTGCGCTCGCCATATCGGATATTCCGTGGGCAGGGCCTACGGGCTCGGTCGTCGTGGGACTGGTCGACGGCAATTACGTTATAAACCCCGATTTAAAACAGCGCGAAGTTTCTTCGATACACTTAAATCTCGCGGGCACGGCGGACGCTATCCTTATGATAGAAGCGGGCGCTAACGAAGTAACGAATGAAGAAATGGTCGGCGCTATTATGTTCGGTCACGAAGAAATCAAAAAGATATGTAAGTATATCGACGAAGTGATAGTTCCCGCAGTTGGCAAACCCAAAAAACAGATAGAACTTTATCACGTTCCCGAAGACCTTGACGCGGACGTAAGGGCGTTTGCGGGCGATATGCTCGATAAAGCGCTCGACACTTTCGACAGGGGCGTTCGTCAGGCGGGACAGGACGCTGTGGAAAAAGAAACGCTAGCGCACTTTGCGGAAAAATACGCGGGGCTTGAAAAGGAAATAAAGGACAGCCTTTACTATCTTACCAAGGAAAAAATCCGCGCTAAAATCTTCGATAAAGGCATCCGTCCCGACGGTAGGGGCTTAAAGGACGTCCGTCCTATTTGGTGCGAAAGGGGCGTGCTTCCCCGCGTACACGGTTCGGCGGTGTTCACAAGGGGGCAGACGCAGACTTTGACCACCTGTACCTTGGGTATGCTCGACGAAGCGCAGAAACTCGAAGGGCTTGACGAAGAAGACAAAAAGCGCTATATGCACCAGTACAATTTCCCGGGCTACTGCACGGGCGAAGCGAAGGCTTTAAGATCCCCCGGTCGCCGCGAAATAGGGCACGGCGCGCTTGCCGAAAGAGCGCTTATTCCCGTTATTCCGTCGGAAGAAGAATTCCCTTACGCAATAAGGGTAGTAAACGACATTATGTCGTCCAACGGTTCTTCGTCGATGGCGTCGGTGTGCGGTTCGACGATGGCGCTTATGGACGCGGGCGTCCCGATAAAAGCACCCGTCGCGGGCGTCGCTATGGGGCTTATCAAGAACGCCGAAACGGGCGAATTCAGAGTGCTTACCGATATTCAGGGACTTGAAGATTTCTTGGGCGATATGGACTTTAAGGTAGCGGGTACGGAAAAGGGCATCACCGCTATTCAGATGGATATAAAGATCAAGGGCATTTCCGAAGAGATAATGCACACGGCTATAAATCAGGCTAACGAAGGCAGAAAATTCATTTTGAACAAGATGTTAGAGTGCGTGCCCGAAGTTGCGCCCGAACTTTCGCCCTACGCTCCCAAGATTATTTCCTTCAATATTCCCGTGGATAAGATAGGAGACGTCGTTGGTAAACAGGGTAAAGTCATCAACAAGATAATAGAAGAAACGGGCGTTAAGATCGATATCGAAGAAGACGGCGCGGTGCATATCGCGACTTACGGCGATATCGCGCAGGCGGAAAGAGCAAAAGCTATCGTTCTTTCTATTGCCAAAGACCCCGAAGTCGGAGATATGTTCATAGCGGAAGTGGTAAGGATACTGCCGAAGGTCGGCGCGTTCTGCGAACTCGCCCCCGGTAAAGACGGACTTATTCATATTTCCCGCCTTTCCGATAAACGCGTAAACAACGTGGAAGACGTTATCAATATCGGGGACAAAGCCAAAGTCGAAATCATAAAGATAGGCGAAAAGGGCATTGACCTTAAACTTCTCGAAATAGTCAAAGACTGAATTTAAAAACGACAAAAAAGACGAAAGCCCGCCGTATCGAAAGGTATAGCGGGTTTGTTCTTTTAAGGAAATCGCCCGCATAAAATACCAAAAAGGGGTATTTTATGCAGATAATAAGGCGCAGAATAACGTTAATAACCAACCTTGTGCTCGTCGCGGCGTTCACGGCGGTTTTCGCGGTGAGTTTTTTGCCGCAGAAAGCACTTCCCATCTACGGCGGTACGGATTTATCCGCGGTGTATTACGGAAATCGCGATACGGACAAAGTTTCACTTATGTTCAACGTTTACGAGAATTCGGAAGTCGTAGAAAAAATAGTCGACCTTTTGGACGAACGCGGTGCAAAAGCCACCTTTTTCGTAGGCGGGTGCTGGGCGGACGACAACGGTAAAACGCTCAATAAAATAATCGCAAGCGGGCACGAAATAGGCAATCACGGTTATTTTCATAAAGACCACAAGTCGCTTGACTACGAAAAGAACAGGGAAGAGATTTATCTTACGGGCGTTATCGTAAAGGCGCTTTGCGGCGCGGAACTTAAACTGTTCGCACCGCCTTCCGGCAGTTTTTCGGACGACACGCTTCAAGCGGCGTACGATTTAGGGTATAAAGTCGTAATGTGGTCGAAAGACACGATAGACTGGCGGGACGGCGACAAGGCGAAAATCGTTTCGCGTGCGACCAAAAATCTTACGGGCGGCGACCTTATTCTTATGCATCCGAAAACGCATACACTCGCCGCGCTTGCGGAAATAATAGAGTATTGCGAGCAGCACAATTTCAAACTCGTAACCGTAAGCGAAAATATTTCGGCGGAAAACGCACAGAATACTTAAAGAATAAACGCCGCTGCTTAAAAGCGGCTTAAAACGGAGAACTTAATGAATTACCTTAAAACTTTCGATAACGGATTAAAACTCGCAGTAGTCGAGATGAAGGGGCTTTTGTCCGTGGCGTGCGGGGTGCTCGTAAAGACGGGCAGCGCCAACGAGAGCGCGGAAGAAAACGGCATTTCCCACTTTATAGAACACACGGTATTCAAGGGTACGGAAAAGCGTTCAGCGTTCGATATTAGCGATTTTATAGACAGAATAGGCGGGCAGATAAACGCGTATACGTCTAAACAGATGACCTGTTATTATACGCACACCACGAAAGAACACCTTGAAGATTCTTTGGAAGTGCTTTCGGATATGTTTTTTAACTCTAAGTTCGATAAAACCGAACTGACGAAGGAGAAAGGCGTCGTCATAGAAGAGATAAATATGAGCGAAGATACCCCCGAAGACCTGTGTTTAGACCTTCTTTCCGAAAGTTATTTCGGGTGCGAAGGTTTAGGTCAAACCATTTTAGGTAGCGCGAAGAACGTCCGTTCCTTTGACCGCGATAAAATCACGGCGTATATGGACAAGTATTATACGGCGGACAACGTGGTTATCGCGGTGGCGGGGAACGTAACTGTGGAAAGAGCGGAAAAACTCGTCGGGAAATATTTTGCGGATAATTTCAAACGCATAAAGAGCGCGCCGCAAAAGACGACGAAACCGAGCGCGCCGCTTTACCTTAAAAAGATAAAGAAGATAGAACAGTCGCACATAGCGCTCTGTATGCCGGCGATTTCGCTTAAAGACGAGCGGCGTGATATGCTTACGATAGCGAATATAGTTTTGGGCGGCGGTATGAGCAGCAGACTTTTTCAGAGAATAAGAGAAGATCTGGGACTATGTTACAGCGTGTATTCTTACCTTTCGTGTTATAGAGAAACGGGCGTTTTGGAAGTATACGCGGGCGTAAACACGGATAGCCGAGAGTTAGCGTATGAAGCGATCGTCGAAGAGATAGAAAAATTCCGCGAAAAAGGCATTACGGAGCAGGAATTTTTGCGCGGGAAAGAACAACTTAAAAGTTCGCTTATTTTAGGGCAGGAAAGCGTTTCGGGACAAATGCAATTATACGGCAGGTACGCTTTATTTAACGGAGAACCGTTCGATTTTAACGCAAGGCTTAAAAGTATAGAGAATATTAAAGCGGACGACGTGGCGTCGGTGATACGCGGATTTTTCGACGTAAACAAGGCTTCTACCGCGACGGTAGGACCGAAGCGCAGCGCGCTGACGTTAAAATAAAAGATAAAAAATTAAAAAAGCAAAAAGACTTTCGCATTTATTTTCCGCGGAAGTCTTTTTTATTGCGTTTAAAGAATATATTTTACTATGAAAATTTTAAGGTGTACCGCGGCGGCGGTCGTGATTTTCGCGTTAGCGTTCACCGCGTTTTACGGAAAGACTAAAATAGCCGAAAGCGGAGTTTCGGCGTTGCCCGCGGAGTATAAGGGGATACTGACTTTATGGCATATAGACACGTTTGAAGGGGGCGTAGGTTCGCGCAAACAGTTCTTGATGTCTATGAGTCGGGATTTTGAAAAGCGTAACACGGGCGTGCTTGTAATGGCGACGGAGCATACGGTAAACAGCGCAAAACAGGCTTTTAACGAAGGTAAGCGCCCCGACCTTATTTCTTTCGGCGTGGGAGCGGACGTTAAAGATATGCGCCCGCTCGATATAGACCTTCCCGCATACGGGGGGGTATACGGCGGCGTAACGTACGCCGTGCCGTGGGCAAGGGGCGGCTACTGTGTGATAGAAAACCCCGATTACGTCGGCAACAAAAAGGAAAAGCCGCCGATTATCGTTTCACAGGGCGAGTATACTAATCCGCTTTTGGCATTTTTGCTGTCGGGGAAAAGCGAAACGGATTTCGAGATACTTTCGCCTATGGACGCATACGTTAAATTCGTATCGGGAAAAGTCCGATACTTACTCGGTACGCAGCGGGATATAAACAGACTGTATACCCGCGGTATGGATTTCGTTTCTTCGCCCCTTAACGGTTATAACGACCTTTACCAGTATATAGCGATAACGTCTGTTGACCCCGTGAAAGCCGAATACTGTCAAAAGTTCGTTAAATTTATTTTATCGGACGATATTCAGAAAAATTTGCACAAAATAGGAATGTATAGTTGTTATTACCGTGTGGAATACGGCGAGCCGGATATGGCGGCGATGCAGAACGCGGAGAGCGGATACTTTATTTCCGCATTTTCGTCCGCGGAACTGATACGGGACTTGCAGGCGAAAAGCCGTAGTGCGGCGGCGGGAAATACGGGCGAACTTACCGAAATAAAAAAACTTATCGTTAGTTAGCGAAAAGTACGTTTAACTCTTGAAAAATACATTTAAATATAGTAAAATATATAAGGAGATATATGGGCATAGTCGAATTTTTAAGGCAAATACCCGATATACACTTCACCGAAAATGAAAATATGGCGGAAAGAACGTCGCTGAAAGTCGGCGGCGCGGCGAGATATTTCGTTTGCCCCGACAGTGTTTACGCGCTTTGCCGTGGCATAAGCGCGGCGAAAGACGCAGGCGTTAAATACAAGATAATAGGCAACGGCACTAATCTTCTGGTGTCGGATAAAGGTTTTGACGGGCTTATCGTATGCACGAAAAATCTTAACGGGTTGTTGCTGGATAAGGGGGAAGTAATCGCGCTTTGCGGCACGCCCCTTAAAAGATTTGCCGATTTTGTGTGCGGTACGGGCAGGACGGGCGCGGAAGGGCTTGCGGGGATTCCCGCGAGCGTAGGCGGCGCGATTTACCAGAACGCGGGCGCGTTCGGGTTTGCGATTTCCGACCGTATAAGCGAAGTAACTTCGATAAAAGACGGAAAAACGGTGAAAAGGAGAAAAGCCGACTGCCGTTTCGGATACCGCGACAGCGTTTTTAAAAGGAACGGTGAATTTATCGTTTCGGCAAAGTTTAAGTTCAATAAGCGGAAAGCGCCGATAAACGAAGACTATTGCGAGTTGCGTAAAAACAGTCAACCGTTGGGGAGAACTTGCGGTTCGGTTTTTTTAAATCCCGACGGAGATTTTGCGGGCAGATTGATAGAAAGCGCGGGGTTAAAGGGCTTTAAGATAGGCGGTGCGGCGGTTTCGGAGAAACACGCGAATTTTATAATTACCGAACAAGGTGCGACAGCCCGCGACGTGTACGATCTTATCGAAAAAATAAAAAACGACGTTTACGCGAAATTCAGCGTAACGCTCAAAGAAGAAGTAGAGTATTTAGGGGAGTTTTAATGCGACTCACGGCGGATTACCATACCCATACCGTATTTTCACACGGCAAGGGGACGATATACGAAAACGTAAAAGCGGCTTCGGACGCAGGACTAAAAGAGATAGGCATAACCGACCACGGTTTTTCCCATCCCGCGTTCGGGCTGACCAAGAGAAAGATACCGAAGATGCGCGCGCTGTGTAGTGCCGCGGAAAAAGAACTCGGAGTAAAAACCTATCTTGGTATCGAGAGTAATATAATAGGCATAGACGGCAAAACCGACTTAACGGAAAAGACGTACGACCAGTTTGATTTGTTTTTGGCGGGGTTTCACAAGTTCGTGCTTTTCCGTCCGTCGGCGTTTTTTAAGGTCTTTACGCCGAATATGATAACTGCGTATCTTAAAAAGGACAAGCCGTCCGCTTCGCTTATTAAAACCAACACCGAAATGTTTATAAACGTCATAAAGACCCGCCCCGTGGACGTGATAACGCACCTTAACTTCTTTTGCTTTGCGGACGCGGCGGAAGTTGCGAAGGCGGCGGCGGATTACGGCACTTATATTGAATTGAGTTCTAAAAAAACGCACTTGACCGACGAAGAAGTTTACGCCGTGGCAAAAACGGGCGTAAGATTTTTAATAGATTCGGACGCGCATACCACCGATAGAGTAGGCGATATCGCGCTCGCGGAACGACTGCTTAATAGGGTAGATATTGACGAAAGCCGTATAGACAATATCGACGGCAGACTGCCAAAGTTCCGTTTCGCGGCGTTCAAGGGGGCGGCGGGGCGATGAATTTCGGCGAAAGCGTAAAGGAAGAGATATTTTCAAAGCACGTAAAGGACGCGCATTGTAAAAGGGCGTTTCTTGCGGGGCTCGTGCGCGGCAACGGCGTGCTTTTTGAGAACGGCGAAGGCTACGGGCTGTCTTTTAAGATAGCGGGAGAAACCCGCGCATATAAAATCGCGGAACTTATAAGGGAAGTTTTCGGTTTCGGCGTGCGGGAGATGTCGGTCGCGGAAGACAGGCTTAACCGTCGGGACGTTTTCGAGATAACGGTAACGGGTACGGAAGCGGACAGGCTTCTTTTTGAACTCGGCATCTTAAAAGACGCGGAAGGCGGCAAAGCGGTGGCGGGATTTTTCGGCGAGATAACCGAAAGAGAGTGTTGTTTCAAGTCTTTCTTAAAAGGGCTGTTCGTAAGCGCGGGGAGTTGCACCGTACCGAGCGGGGCGGAAGGCGCAAAAACGGGGTATCATTTGGAACTGTGTTTTTCGCACGCAAATAGCGCCGATATGACCGCAAAGGAACTGTTACGGCGCGGCATAAAAAGCAATATTACGCGGCGTAAGGAAGATTACGTTCTTTATATAAAGAGCGCGGAAGAGATAAAGGACTTTATAGCGCTTTTAGGCGCGCCCGTTTCCGTTCTGAAACTGACGGACGTTATGATAGAGCGGGAAATAGTGAACGTAACGAACAGGCGTAAAAACTGTGATTTAGGCAACGTGAACCGTCAGATAGAAGCGCAGGAAAAAATAATCCGCGCGATAGACAAAATCGAAGAAGCGGAAAAAACGCGCGGCGAAACGCTGTTAAAACCCGAACTGCGTCTTACCGCAAAGGCGCGTAAAGAGTACGCCGACGACACTTTATCGGAACTTGCGGCAAGGCTACAGGTAACCAAAAGTTGTCTTAACCACCGTTTGAGAAAGATATCCGAAATAGCCGAAAGACTTTGATATAAAACGATATATTAAATAAATTCAGGAATAATTATGCAACCTTTCGTACACTTACATCTTCACACGGAATACAGCCTATTAGACGGGCTTGCAACGATACCGCTTGCGATAAAGCGCGCGGCGGAACTCGGTATGCCCGCGCTCGCTATGACCGACCACGGCAATATGTACGGTGCCGTGGCGTTTTACGACGCTTGCACGGCTTATAACGACAAGGCGAAAAAGGAAGGCAAAAACACCGTAAAACCGATATTCGGCACGGAGTTTTACGTTTGCGACGACTTAACGCAAAGAACGCGCGTAACTTCTTCGGACGACGAAAGGGATCGTCGCCATCTTATTCTGCTAGTCAAAAACGAACAGGGTTATAAAAACATAGCAAGACTTAACGCCATCGCTTTCCGCGACGGGTTTTATTATAAGCCGAGAATAGATTTAAAGACCTTAAAAGAATACAGCGAAGGGCTTATCTGTCTTTCGGCGTGCGTCGCGGGGGATATTCCGCAGGCGATACTTAACGGCAACTACGAAAAAGCCGAAAATCTTATTACGTGGTTCAAAGACGTTTTTAAGGACGATTTTTACCTTGAAATGCAGAATCACGGTTTAAAAGAAGAACTTGAAGTCAATCAGTATCTCCGCGCTTATTCTAAAAAGTACGGTGTAAAGACGGTGGTAACGAACGACGTGCACTATATCGACAAGAGCGACGCGCTGCCGCACGACGTTCTTTTATGCGTTCAGACGCAAAGCCGCTACGACGATCCTGACCGTATGCGGTTTTCTTCGGACGACTACTATATGAAAAGTTACGACGAAATGGCGGAACTTTTCCCGAACGATTTAGACGCGCTTGCCACTACTTTGGAGATCGCGGAAAAGTGCGATTTCGGGTTTACGTACGGAAAGTATATGTTCCCTAAATATATTCCCGAAACGGGCGAAACGCCGATAAAGTATATCCGCTACCTTATAGATAAGGGGGTATCGGAAAAGTACGGCAAAGAAACACCCGAAATTCGTGAAAGAATAGAAAGCGAACTCGCAGTTATAGAAAAACAAGGGTTCGTCGAATATTATCTTATAGTTTGGGATTACATAAACGCCGCGCGCAAAATGGGCATCTCGGTAGGGCCGGGGCGTGGTAGCGGCGCGGGTTCTATCGTCGCGTTTTTGATAGGAATAACCGATATCGACCCGTTAAAGTATAACCTTTACTTCGAGCGGTTTTTGAACGCCGAGCGTGTTTCGGCGCCCGACTTCGACGTGGACTTTGAAGATAGCCGCCGTGAAGAAGTAATAGATTACGTCCGTCGAAAATACGGCGACGACCACGTTTGCCGCATAATCACTTTCGGCACGATGGCGGCAAAGAACGCCATAAAAGACGTGGGCAGGGTTTTAGGCGTTTCGTATTCCGACTGCGACAAAATAACCAAGGCGATACCTTCTAAACAAAACAAACTCGGCAAAGAAGTGGAAATAAAGCGACCTTTCGTTTTGCAAAAGGTATTCGGATTTTATACGCCGAGCGCGAAAGAGCAGGCGGAAGGGCTTACGAGCGAGCATTTTGCGGTAAACGAACTCGTGGAAATGTATAAAGGCAATCCCGATATAAAGCGGGTCGCCGATATCGCCATAAGGCTCGAAGACACACCTCGCCAGAGCGGTATTCACGCGTGCGGGGTAATAATCGGACACGACGTTCTGGAAAAGCATATGCCGCTGTCGCGTACTGGCGGCGTGGAAGATATAACGAGTCAGTATACGGGCGTGGAACTCGAACACTTGGGCTTTTTGAAGATGGACTTTTTAGGACTCGTCAACTTGTCCGATATCAAGCGCTGTATCGAATACGTCAAGGAAAATTACGGCGTTACGGTAGATTTTTCGGACAGGGTTTACGACGATCCGAAAGTGTACGACCTTATATCGAGCGGCAATACAGAAGCGATATTCCAGATAGAGTCCCCCGGGTTTAAAAAGTTCCTTAAAGACCTTAAACCCAACTGTCTCGAAGACATAATCGCGGCGGTGTCGCTGTACCGCCCGGGGCCTATGGACTCTATTCCGAAGTTCGTTGAAAGCAAGCATAATCCCGAAAAGATAGTTTTTCTGCACCCGCTTTTAAAGCCGATATTAGAGCAGACTTACGGTTGTATAGTGTATCAGGAGCAAGTTATGAAGATAGTTCAGGAACTTGCGGGATACACTTTGGGACAAGCGGATATGGTTCGCCGTATGATGGGCAAAAAGAAAGTCGAAGAAATGGCGAAAGAAGAAAAAGTCTTTCTTTACGGTAAACCCGAAACGACGGACGCGCACGGCAAGGTAAGCCGTGCGATAGACGGCGCAATAAAGCGCGGCGTTCCCGAAAAGACGGCTAAAATAATCTGGTCGCAGATGAAAGACTTTGCAAAGTACGCGTTCAATAAATCGCACGCGGCGGCGTATTCGGTAGTAACGTATGAAACGGCGTATCTTAAAACCTATTACGAACCGGAATTTTTAACGGCGATCCTTAACAACAGAATAACCAAGACGGACGAAGTAAAACACTACGTTTTCTACGCCAAGTCCGAAGGGATAGATATGCTTCCGCCCGACATAAACGAGTCGGAAGCGATGTTTTCGGTTAAAGACGGCAAGATACGTTACGGACTGGGCGCGATAAAAAATATCGGCGTAGGGCTTATTTCGGACGTAATCGCAAACAGGCGGGAAAAAGGCAAGTTTAAAGACTTTGAAGATTTTATCGAACGTGCCGTAGGCTTTAATATCAATAAGCGTATGGTGGAAAACCTTATTTACGCAGGGGCGTTCGATTCGTTTGGGAAAAAGCGTTCGCAGCTTATTGAAGTGTTTGCCGACTATCTTGACAGAGTGCAGGACAGAAATAAAGATAAGGGTAGCAACCAGATATCGTTTTTCGAAACGGTGCTTAAAGACTTTGACAGGCTGGAAATAAACTATCCGAGCATTGACGAATTCGACTCCAAATACAAACTCTTAAAAGAAAAGGAAGTCTGCGGCACTTACATAACGGGGCATCCGCTCTCCGACTACGTGGAACTGTTTAAAAAATTCGGTTTTTCGACCGCCAAACTCGACGAGTACGAAGAAGAAATAATCGAGTCGGAAGGCGAAGAGCCGCAAGTAAAACGCACTTTCACTTCGATAAAGGAAGGGGACAGAGTGTATTTCGGCGGTATAATAACCGGCGTGGAAAAAATAATGACGAAATCCGGCAGTTATATGGGTTTCGTTACCGTAGAAGATTTAGACGGTTCGGTGGAGTGCACGGTGTTTCCGAAAACCCTTTCGGACGCGAGAGAGTATATCGTGGACGACGAACTCGTGGAGATAAGCGGCAGGATACATATTAAGGATAACGTGGCGACGGTCAACGTCGATAAAATAACCAAAATGGACTTTAAAAGGGAAGAGATACAGGACGAAAAGGAAAAAGAATATCTTGCGCTGATCTTCGATAAAAACGACAAAGAGAAAATAGACAGGGTATTCGATATATTGTCGTGTTATCCGGGGGATATTCCCGTTTATATGGCGATAGAAGGCAAAAAATACGACGCGCATTTCTCGGTACGGCGAGCGCAGGGGCTTTTGTTGGAACTGCGGGGCGAACTTTCGGAGAGTAATATAGTTTTTTTCAGGAAAAAAACGTAAAACGCCCTTTAAAAAATAGCAATTTTTTTTAATATGTGGTAAAATATTTCAGGATAAAAAAACGACTGTTATTTATTAGGTGAGTTATGGAAAGAATAGCGGTTTTAACTAGCGGCGGCGACGCGCCCGGGATGAACGCCTGTATAAGGGCGGTGGTAAGGTCGGCGCTCTACAATAAAATGGACATTTACGGCGTGGAACGCGGTTACGCGGGGCTTATTAAGGGTGAAATCACTCGTCTGGGCACTCGTTCCGTTTCGGATATGATCCATAAAGGCGGCACTTTTTTAAGGACGGCGCGCTGTCCCGAATTTAAGGACAAGGAAGTTCAGAAACTGGCGGTGGAAGCGCTTTCCGCTTACGGGATTGAAGGGCTGGTCGTAATAGGCGGCGACGGAACTTTCCGCGGCGCGAGAGACCTTACCGAGAATTTCGGTATTAAGGTCGTGGGGATACCGGGAACTATTGATAACGATTTATCGTATACCGATTATACGGTCGGGTTCGATACCGCGGTCAACACGGTGCTTTGGGCGATAAACAATCTGCGCGACACTATGCACTCGCACGACAGGGTATGCCTTCTCGAAGTTATGGGCAGAAATTGCGGAGACATTGCGCTTTACGCAGGCGTAGCGGGCGGCGCGGAATACGTGCTCGTTCCCGAGATTCCGTATAATCTGGACGAAATCGCGTCGGCGATAAAGAAGAGTTATTTGCGCGGCAAGACTTCTAATATGATAATTTTAGCGGAAGGCGCGGGCAATCGCGACGAGATAGCGGCGTATATCCACGAAAAGAGCGGTATGGGCGTCAAGGTAACGAATTTCGGGTATATTCAGCGCGGCGGCTCGCCTAACATGGCGGACAGAATTTTAGCGGCGCGTTTCGGCTACCGCGCGGTGGAAATATTGAAAGCCGACGGCGACAGCGCAGCTATCGGAATAAAGAACAATAAGGTCATCACCGTGCCTTTCTCCGAAGTGGCAAACGGCGGTAATAAATTCGACAAACGGCTTTACGATATCGCTCACGTTTTAAGTCTGTAATTTTTAACAAGGAAAAATTTTTATTAAGGAGAACGTATATGAAAGGATTAAAAGGCGCGCTTATATTCGCGCAATCGGGCGGACCGACTTCGGTCATCAACTCTTCGGCTGCGGGCGTGTTTTTGGAAGGCTTGCACTCGGACGCGATAACCGCGGTATACGGCGCGGCACACGGTATCAAGGGCATACTTAACGAAGAGATGTACGATATAGGTAAGGAAGACGAAAAAGAACTTCTTTTACTTAAAAACACGCCGTCGTCGGCCATGGGTTCGGTGAGATACAAACTCAAAGACGCGTCCGTCGACGATACGGATTATAAAAGACTTTTGGAAGTATTCAAAAAGTACGACGTAAGATATTTCTTCTATAACGGCGGAAACGACAGTATGGATACTTGCAACAAGATAAGCAAGTATATGGCAAAATCGGGCTACGATATCAACGTGATCGGCGTTCCTAAGACCATCGACAACGACCTTTACGGCACCGACCATTGCCCGGGGTTTGCGAGCGCGGCTAAATTTATCGCCACCACCATTATGGAAATAAATTTGGACGCCAAAGTTTACGATACGGGTATGATCTGCGTTATCGAAGCGATGGGCAGAAACGCGGGCTGGCTTACCGCTTCTGCGGCCTTAGCAAACGCAAAGGGGTACGGCGCGGATTTAATCTATCTTCCCGAAGTCGCTTTCGACGTAGACAAATTCGTTGCGGACGTAAAGGAAGTCCTTGCTAAAAACAACAATAAGTGTATCGTCTGTTTGTCCGAAGGTATTCACGACGCGAACGGCACGCTTATCGGCGAAGTTTTAGGTAAGGCGGGCGCAAGGGACAGTTTCGGACACGCACAACTCGGCGGCGTTGCGGCTAACCTTGCGAACATCTTAAAGGAAAAGACGGGCGTAAAGACCCGCGCTATCGAACTTTCGCTTATGCAGAGATGCGCGGCGCACTGCGCAAGCAAGACCGATATCGAAGAAACCTTCGAGGCGGGCAAAGCGGCGGTACGAGCGGCGGTAGCGGGCGAAACGGATAAAATGGTTTGCTATGCGAGAAAAGCGGGGGATAAATACGAGTGTGAATATAAACTCCTTCCCCTTGAACTTGCGGCGAATACCGAAAAGACCGTACCGCTTGAATGGATAACGAATAACGGCACGGGCATTTCCGAAGAATTCGTTAAATATGCGTTGCCGCTTATTCAGGGCGATCCCGAGTGCCCGAAGGAAGACGGACTTCCGAGATTTGCGCGTCTTAAAAAGATAGCGGTAGCAAAGAAATAAATTTTATATCTGCTTAATACAAACAGCGTCCCGCAAATTATTTGCGGGACGCTGTTTTTGCGTGCCGTTCCGCATAAATCGTTTGGTATTTTCATATATTTTTAAATACAAGTTATCAACATTTACGGCGGCGAAAATTGTGTTTCTGTTGATAACTGAACCTTTTTTCGGGAGTTATCAACATAATGTTTGTTTTTAAGAAAAGAAATCTTATTATAGTAACCGCGCTTTTTCTGACTGCTTTGACCTTTCTTTTATGCTTTGCGGCTCTCGCTAAAACCGACGTAATCGCTACTAAATCGGGCGTAAAAATAGTGCTGGACGCGGGGCACGGCGGGATAGACGGCGGCGTTAAAGGGGGAAACACGGGAGTGGCGGAGAGCGAAATAAATCTCGCTGTCGTTAAGAAACTCGAAACCTATCTTATAAGCGCGGGAATAACCGTCGTTTTAACGCGCAGTTCGGACGCGGGGCTGTACGGAGTGGCTTCGTCCACTCTGAAAAGACGGGACATGGAAAAACGGAAGGAAATAATCGAAAAAGCCGCGCCGACGATGGTTGTAAGCGTTCATATGAATTGCTATCCTAACTCAACTCGTCGTGGCGGGCAAACCTTTTATCGGGCGGACAGCGAAAGTTCGGCGGTGCTTGCGAATTCTATACAGAAAAGCCTTAACGGACTTTATAAAGACGTAAAAGACTATTCGCCGCTAAAAGGGGATTATTACATATTAAACTGCACGGAATATCCTTCGGTCATAGCGGAATGCGGGTTTTTATCCAACCCTACCGACGAAGCGCTTTTAATCACGGAAGAGTTCCAGTCAGAACTCGCGTATTCGCTGTTTATCGGGATAATAGATTATCTTACCGAAAGTTCGATAGCCTATTTTTGATAGGTATAGCCGTAATTCTTTTTTGAATTGCGGCTTTTTTATTGTAATTTAAATAAAAATAATATATAATATAGTCATAGTTATTTTAAAATGGCGGTAATATAGTGTTTCGTTTAGGCGAAAAGATGGACAGAATTAAAGCAAGGGGATTAAATCCCGTCGTTTTAGCCTTTGTGGGCGACGCGGTATATTCTCTGTTCGTAAGGGAAAAACTTGCGTTTAGTTCGGACAAAAAGACGGGCGAACTCAATAAACTTGCCGTTTCAGAAGTAAAGGCTGCCGCGCAAGCGGCGTTCTATACCCGAATTAAAGACCTTTTGACCGAAGAAGAAGACGGGGTTTTTCACCGTGCGAGAAACGCCCAAAAACCGACTAAATCTAAGAGCGCGACGGTCGCGGAATATAACGTTTCGACGGGACTCGAAGCGGTTTTGGGATTTTTGTATATAGTGGGCGATTTTGATCGCTTGAATTTTATATTAAACGAAGGGAATACGGAGCAAAAATGAAGATAGAAGGCAGAAATTCCGTTTACGAACTACTTAAAACGGATAAAGAAATAGATAAGATACTCGTTCAGAAAGATTTAAAAGACGAAGCGAGCAAGCGTCTTATAAACGTCATAAAATCGCATAAGATAAAAATTCAACTCGTTGATAAATACGTTATCGACAAGGAAAGCGAAAGTAGTCGCAGTCAAGGCTTTATTGCCTGCGTTTCCGACTATAAGTATTTCGATTTAGCGGATATAATTGACGGCGCGGCTAATAAAGACGGGTTTATCGTAATTTTAAATGAGATACTCGACCCGCACAATCTCGGTAGCATCATAAGGGTTTGCGAGTGCGCGGGGGTGGACGGAATAGTTATAGCGAAGGATAGGAGCGCTTCCGTTTCCGATACCGTTATGCGCATCTCGGAAGGGGCGCTTAACCATATAAAGGTGGCACGCGTCGTCAATATCAACAACGCCATCAAAGAACTTAAAGACAACGGCTACTGGGTTTACGGCGCGGAAATGGGCGGCGGCGAAATGTACAAGACCGACCTTACGGGGAAAATAGCGATAGTAATCGGCGGTGAAGACAGCGGCGTTAAAGCCCTTACTAAAAAGAATTGCGACGGAATAATCTCGATACCTATGTTCGGTAAGGTCAACTCTCTTAACGCTTCGGTGGCGTGCGGCGTGGTCGTGTACGAAGCGGTTCGCCAGCGCTTGAAAAAAGATTAAACGGAAGACAAAATGGAAGATTACCGTAAAATTTCCGACGAAGAACTTGCCGTAATATCGCGCGCCGACGAGTGCGCCGCAGAAGCGCTTATGACCCGCTACAAAAAGGCTGTCAAGAGTATTGCGCGGCAGTATTTTTTAGCGGGCGGCGAAGAAGACGACCTTATTCAGGAAGGCACGTTGGGGCTTTTCAAAGCGATAACGACTTACGAC
>ONQV01000074.1 GCA_900320065.1 uncultured Eubacteriales bacterium
ATTTCTTCATATAATATTCCGAAATAATCGCGGTTACTATATACACTCCTATCTGAACTGCACCGGAAATCAGCAATTTAACAACGTCGAAAATCCCCGCGTACTGCCATATTTTATTGTAAAGCCCCAACGCGTAATTCGTAATCAAAGCGACGATAACCGCAATTAGCACGTACCACCACTCGCTAAAACATTTCTGAAAATCGCCCGCCGATAACACGACCGACAGAGCCAAGGAACTTATCACGATAAAAACGTCTATCACAATAAGTACGGCTTTTTTAATTACTTTACTAGCCAAAATCATTTTACCCAAAAATATTATTTACGGATATTTAAAATCTTCGCCGCGTTTATTTTTTTAACAAACGGTCGGCAATAACGGTCAAATTCTCCGCGGTAAAACCGTTATCTTCAAATTGTTCTTTTACGCTCCCGTGCCCTACGAATTCGTCCTTTACGCCGAGAGTGTAGATGGGAAGCGGATTATTATTCGCTAAAAACGTTGCGACCATAGAGCCGAAACCGCCGATAAGCGCGTTTTCTTCCACCGTGATAACGGGAGTTTTCGTATCGAGCAAAGTTTTCTCGTCCAAAGGCTTAACCACTCTTGCGGAAACTATTTTCACGCTTTTACCGTACTTTTCCGCAAATTCGAGCGCAAGTCTTGCCGCCGCGCCGCCCACCGCGAACACGGTAATATCCGTGCCGTCCCTTAACGTCTGCCACCTTCCGTCCTTATAATCGTAAGCGGGAAGATCCACTGACGCCTTCGAATACCTTATACAAACGGGTGCGGCAAGGGTAAACGCGTATTCAACGGCGCTTTTCAGTTCCGCCCTGCACGTCGGCGCCAGAACGGTCATATTCGGAATATGCGTCGTATACGAAAGATCGAAAAGCCCCTGATGAGTCTTGCCGTCTTCTCCGACGAATCCCGCCCTGTCCACGCAGAATACTACGGGCAAATTTTGCAAACATACGTCGTGAATTATCTCGTCGTAAGCGCGCTGCAAAAACGTTGAATACACCGCGACGACGGGTTTTAAGCCGCCCTTTGCCATACCGGCGGCGAAAGTCGCCGCATATTCTTCCGCTATCCCCACGTCGAAAAGGTGGTCGGGATAGCGCTCTTCAAGGCACGTTAACCCCGTACCGTCTTTCATCCCCGCGGTAACCGCGACGACTTTATCGTCTTTCTCGACAAGGTCTGCCAAAATACTGCCAAGACTTACGTCGCCGCTTCCGCCGCACGTTAAGTTTTTGCCTACACTGTGGTAAAGATCCGAATGTTCTTCGGCATTTTTAAGCCCCTTGCCCTTGGTCGTTTTGATATGTAAAAAAATCGCCTTGTAGTCAGAAGCCTGTTTCACCCTTTCCAAAATGGTAGCAGTTTTTTTTACGTCGTTCCCGTCGACTATTCCGACGTATTTAAAACCGAACCTGTCGAAATATTCCGACTTGTTTATAACTCGCTTAAAGAAATTTCGCACGCCGCGGAATAACGCCGTCACCGCAGAGTTACCGAATATCTTTTTGATTACGTTTTTGTTTTTAACGTAACTTCTCTTTATCGTCGCTTTTGATATGAAATGGTAAAACCCGTTTCTGTTTTTAGAAATGGACATACCGTTATCGTTTAAAATAACTATAAAACGTTTGGGCTTACTGTCGGACGCGTTTATCGCTTCGAGATTGAGCCCGTTTACGAACGCGCCGTCGCCCACCACCATTACGACGTAATAATCTTCGTTATTCCTGTCGCGCGCCGTGCAAAGCCCGAGTCCCAACGCGATAGAATTACCCGCGTGCCCCGTGGTAAACGGATCGTATTCGCTTTCCGCACAATCGGGAAATCCGGATAAGCCGCCTTTTGTCCTTATAGTCTGAAACTTCTCTCTTCTTCCGGAAAGTATCTTATGCGCGTAACATTGATGCCCGACGTCGAAAATCAATTTATCTTTGGGAAAATCGAACGTTCTATAAAGGGCTATCGTCGTTTCCAGAATCCCGAGATTTGACGACAGATGCCCGCCGTTACCGTTTATCGCGGAAATCATTTCTTCCCGCATTTCGTCCGCGAGAAGAGAAAGTTCGGAAAATTTAAGTTTTTTAACGTCCGAAGGACCTGAAATTCCCTGTAATATCATAAATTTGGATATTTGTTGCGAAAACTTTGCCGTTTTTTAAGCAACCGTCTTCACAAACAACACACTTTTTATATTTTACAACATATATACTTGTTTGTCAATATCTATTTAAAAATCAACTGTAATCGTACTTAACGTTTTTAATTATTTTATCATAAAACGGTTTTTTTTACAACGGTTAAACAAGTTTGCGGACACTGCGTTGTTTTTTCGCCAAAAAACGTATACTAACCCGCCGCGCTCGCTTGACTTTAAGCGAAAAACAATGATATCATACGAATAATAAAGTATAAAAAGGCGGTTTATATGCAAGGAAAAATTTTAAAAAAATTTGCCGAAACGGTTTTATCCGTCGGCGTAAACTTACAGGAAGATCAGGGACTTGAAATCATTTGCCCCGTCGAAAAAAGCGAAGTCGCGGTAGCGCTCGCAAAAGCCGCTTACGAAATGAAAGCAAAAATCGTCAACGTCCGTTGGGAGTGCGAAAATATCGACAAACTGAATTTTTTAAACGCTTCCGTAAAAACGCTTACGGATATTCCCAAATGGTTCGTGGAAAGTAAAAACTATCTTGTGGAAAAGGGGTTTTGCTACGTTGCGATCTCCGCGGAAAACCCGTCCGCATTTAAAGACGTTCCGCCATATAAACTTGCCGAATCCGCAAAGGCGCGCGGAAAAGCGCTTAAAAAATTCTTCGGTCAAGTTATGGCGAACGGCATACGTTGGTGCGTGGTTTCCGTTCCTACCGCCGAGTGGGCTAAACAGGTATTCCCTAACGCCGAAGACCCCGAAAGCAAATTATGCACGGAAATCGTAAAAGCAATGCGGCTCAACGCGCGCGACCCCGTAAACGAGTGGGAACAACATATTACAAAACTCGAATCCCGCGCAAAATTCTTAAACGACAACGACTTCGCCGCTCTGCATTTTGTAAGCGGCACAGGCACAGATTTTACAGTCGGGCTTTGCGACGGACACAAGTGGCTTTCCGCTCAAGAAAAAGCAAAAGACGGACTTTCCTTCGTCGCGAATATGCCTACCGAAGAAGTCTTTACCGCTCCGCACCGCTTAAAAGCCGACGGCGTGGTAAAATCCGCTATGCCGCTTTGCTACTCGGGACAAATAATAGACGGGTTTACGCTCGTTTTCAAAAAAGGAAAAATCGTGGATTTCTCCGTCGAAAAAGGCTACGAAGTACTTAAAAATCTCATAAATACCGACAAGGGCACGCGGCGGCTGGGAGAAGTCGCTTTAATCGGCAAAAACTCACCTATCGCCAAGTCGGGAATACTGTTTTACAACACTCTTTTCGACGAAAACGCAAGTTGCCATATAGCGCTCGGCAAAGGCTATCCCACTACGATAGAAAACGGCGAAAACCTGACACGAAAAGAACTTGCGGCGCGCGGACTTAACGATTCCGTTGAACACGTCGACTTTATGATCGGCACGAAAGATTTAATCGTCGAAGGAATTAAAAAAGACGGAACGCTCGTTCCGATATTTAAGGACGGCGACTGGATAATTTAAATTATAATCTGCCGAGATATTCCGCGCCGAAAGTTTTCAGCCACTTTCGGCGCGTTTTATATTCGGGACAATATTGTGAAACGAGCGCCCAAAATTTTGGCGAGTGGTTCATTTGTTTTCTATGGCAGAGTTCGTGAATAATAACGTAATCGCAAACGTCATTCGGCAAACAAACGAGCAAACAGTTAAAATTAAGATTTCCTTTTACCGTACAACTGCCCCACAGTGTTCGCGCCCGCCTTATCGTCGTTTTTCCGTAACTTACGCCTATAACGCCGGCAAAATACGCTACCCTTGACGGTATAACGGCTTTTGCCGAAACAATAAAATTCTTTATTTCTTTTTCGGTAAATTTAGACAAAGCGGGTTTTCCCGCAATTTCCGCAAGGTGTTTTTTTATCCAAGCGGACTTTGCCGATAAAAAGTTTTCTATTCTTTGTAACGAAGTTCGGTAATTCGCCCTGACTATCACCTTGCCGTCCGGTTTTATCTGTACGGCAATACTGCGCCTTGCGGAACGAACGAGCGTGTATTCCATAATCTACCCGTTTTACAACTTGCGGCTCGGAAAAATTTTCCGAGCCGCAAAATTTTATCTGAATTTTTTATTTATTGAGCGCCTTTTCGACTGCGACCGCAACCGCAACCGTCGCCCCCACCATCGGGTTGTTGCCCATACCGATTAAGCCCATCATTTCAACGTGCGCGGGAACGGAGGAAGAGCCCGCAAACTGCGCGTCGCTGTGCATTCTTCCCATCGTGTCGGTCATACCGTACGAAGAAGGTCCTG
>ONQV01000016.1:0-20497 GCA_900320065.1 uncultured Eubacteriales bacterium
CTGCTATACCGTGCCTCTTAAGGAAGGCGCTTACGACTATAAACATCTGGCATATACCTTTAAGAACAAAAAGGGAGAGCCTTTTTTCGTAACCTGCATGCCGGGCGAAGAAGATAAAGTTTTACATTTCCACGAAGGTCAGGAATTCAATTTCGTACTTTCGGGCAGTATGCGGCTTACGGTGGGAAACGTCAGTTACGACCTTAATAAAGGCGACAGTGCGTATTTCAACTCGAAACTGCCGCACGGCATCAAGGTTTTAGGCGACGTTCCCGTAAAATTCCTTGCGGTCGTTATGAAGTAATTTTTTACGTCCTAAAAGAGAGTAAAAAATGGTTTTATACGAAAAATATACAGGAAGAAACAGAGATTCATATAAAGATTTACAAGATTTATGGGATAACTATAAAATAACTTATCCCAAGACTTTTAATTTTGCGTACGACGTAATAGACGAACTCGCAAAGGTTAAACCCGACGCCACGGCTATGGTCTGGCTTTCTAACGAAAAGGAAGAAAAGATATTCACCTTTCGCGACATGAAAAAGTGGTCGGACAAGGCGGCTAACTACCTTAAAAGCCAAGGGATAGTCAAGGGCGACAGAGTGCTTTTGGTGCTTAAACGCAACTACTATTTTTGGTTTTTAATGCTTGCGCTCCACAAAATCGGCGCTATTGCGGTTCAGGCGACGAATATGCTCGTTGGTAAAGATTATACTTATCGCTGTAATAAGGGTGAAATAAAAGCGGTGTTTATTACGGGCGACGGCGATTGTACCGAACATTTCGACGACGTTAGCGCAGAGTGCGAAACGGTCAAACTCAAATTCGTCGGCAAACATAAAAAACCCGCGGGCGGCGGCTGGATAGACTTTGAAAGCGGCATAGAAGCGGCAAGCGAAGAATGGGAAAGACCGCAGGGCAAAGACGCCGTAAACGCCGACGATATAATGCTTATGTCCTTTTCGTCGGGCACTACCGGTTATCCCAAAATGATTCTTCACAGCCATACCTATCCTTTGGGGCATATCGTAACGGGCGTTTTCTGGCACAGGGTAATACCGGGCGGCTTGCATTTCACCATATCCGATACGGGCTGGCTCAAATCGCTTTGGGGCAAGTTCTACGGACAATGGTTCGGTGAATCGGCGGTTTTGGTTTACGACTTCGATAAATTCGACGGCGCGGATATTTTAGGCGTGCTGTCAAAATACAAAGTAACTACTTTCTGCGTGCCGCCGACGATGTATCGCTTTATGTTGCAATACGACGTAAGTCAGTACGATTTATCGTCGCTAACGCATTGTTGCGCGGCGGGCGAAGCCTTAAACCCCGACATTTTCAACAAATGGAAGGAATATACGGGGCTTTCTATACACGAAGGCTTCGGACAGACGGAAACTACCTGCTGTTTAGGTACTTTGGGGCGTTACGCCGAACCTGTCTCGGGCTTTATCGGTAAGAGTATGCCGGGGTACGAAGTGCATATTCTCGATACCGAAGGAAGGGACAGTCTCCCCGGGGAAGCGGGCGAGATATGTATAAAAGCGACGCTTAAAGACAAGCCGTGCGGGGTAATGTGCGGATATTATCACGACGACGAAGCGACCGCGTACAGTTTCCGCGGCGGATACTTTCATACGGGCGACACGGCGTATATGGACGAACACGGCTTTATAAAGTATATCGGCAGAAACGACGACGTCATAAAATCTTCGGGTTACAGAATAGGTCCTTTCGAAGTGGAAAGCGTACTTATGGAACACCCTGCGGTTTTGGAAGTAGCGGTAACGGGCGTACCCGATGCGAAACGCGGTTTTAAGGTAAAGGCGACTATCGTATTGACCGGCGGTTATTCTCCGTCCGACGAACTCGTAAAAGAGTTGCAGGAATACGTAAAAACTCATACCGCGCCGTATAAATATCCGAGAGTTATAGAGTTCGTGGAAAGTCTGCCGAAGACTATAAGCGGGAAGATACGCCGCACCGAGATTCGCGAAAACGATAGTAAAAAATATTCGCTATAATTTAATAACGTATCGCATAATACGGTTTTATTTACGCCGCCGAAACTTGTTTCGGCGGCGTAAATTAGTTTTAAAGGTCGTAATTGCATAAAATTTATAAATATTCATATAAAAATGCATAAAAAATAAAAATAATGAATAAAAAACAAAATAATTTATGTTTAATACATATAAAACGTTTGACTTTCGGGCTGGCGCGGTTTATAATAAAAACATATCGGATAAGGAAAAGTTTTTATGTATAAAGTATTTATCGACGGCAGCGCAGGGACTACGGGACTTAATATTAAAGAAAGGCTTTCTTTAAGGAAAGATTTAAAAGTTTCCGTTTTGCCCGAAGAACTCCGTAAGGACGTTAAAGCGCGCGAAGAAGAATTGAATAGTGCAGATTTAGCGATATTGTGCCTTCCCGACGACGCGGCAAAGGAAGCGGTGTCCTTAATAAAAAATCCGTCCGTAAGGGTGATAGATACTTCTACCGCGCATAGGGTACATAGCGGCTGGACTTACGGATTTCCCGAACTCGCGGGGTACAGGGATAAAATAGCCGTTTCTAAAAGGGTAGCGAACTGCGGTTGCCACGCAAGCGGGTTTATAGCGCTCGTCTTTCCGCTCGTGAAAGCGGGAATTTTAAGCGACGACGCGCTTTTGACCTGTTTTTCTTTAACGGGCTATACGGGCGGCGGTAAAAAGATGATCGCGGAATACGAAGGTGAAAAACCCGAACTCTATTTCGCGCCGCGGCAGTACGGGCTTAATCAAAGCCATAAGCACCTTCCCGAAATGCAAGCGGTGTGCGGACTTAAAAACGCTCCGTGTTTTTGTCCCGTCGTAGCGGATTTTCCGCGTGGTATGGAAGTAAGCGTTCCGCTTTTTTCGGGTACGGTAAACGGCGGCGAAAAAGATATAGTCGATTGTTATAAAGCGGCGTATAGCGGCAAAGTAGTAAAATACGTTACAGACGGCGAAAACGGATTTTTGTCCGCGTGCGCGTATGCGGGCAAGGATACGATGGGAATTTCGGTGTACGGCAATTCCGAACGAATATTGCTCACGGCAAGGTTCGACAATCTCGGCAAGGGCGCGTGCGGCGCGGCTATACAGAATTTGAACGTTATGCTCGGCGTAGAAGAAACGACGGGACTTATATTATAAACGGGAGAAAGGTATGGAAATAATTTCGGGCGGCGTGTGCGCCGCAAAAGGTTTCAAAGCAAACGGGGTTCATTGTGGAATAAGAAAAAACCGTTCTAAAAGAGATTTAGGGCTTATTTTTTCCGAAAGGGAGTGTTCGGCGGCAGCGGTTTATACTTCTAACCTTGTAAAGGGCGCGCCCCTTATCGTAACAAAGCAGAACATTTCGGACGGCAAAGCGCAAGCGGTGATATGCAACAGCGGTAACGCCAACACCGGTAACGAGAACGGGTAACAAAGCGCGGTCGAAACTTGTAAAGCGGTTGCTGGCGCGCTCGGTATTTCAGAAAAAGACGTGGTGGTCGCGTCCACGGGCGTTATCGGTCAGCCGCTTGATATAACCCCGATAAAAAGCGGTATCCCCGAACTCGTAACGGGTTTAACGGAAAACGGTTCGGTTTACGCCGCGGAAGCGATAATGACAACCGATACGAAGGTTAAAGAAATAGCGGTGCAGTTTTCGGTAGGCGGTAAAACCTGTAAAATGGGCGGTATCGCGAAGGGCAGCGGTATGATACATCCTAATCTTGCGACTATGTTGGTATTCATAACGACCGATTGTAATATCGCACCCGAAATGCTTAAAAAAGCGCTCGAAACGGACGTGCAGAACACCTTTAATATGGTAAGCATAGACGGTGATACTTCGACGAACGATATGGTAGTCGTGCTCGCGAACGGTATGTCGGGCAACGAAGAGATTTCCGAAGAGAACGCCGACTTTGCCGAGTTTATGAAGGCGCTCAACACCGTAACGGTGGCGCTCTGCCGTATGATAGCGGCGGACGGCGAAGGCGCGACCAAACTTTTGGAGTGCAAGGTAACGGGCGCGAAAACCGAAGAAGACGCCAAAAAGGTGGCAAAATCGGTGGTGTGTTCCAGCCTTCTGAAAGCGGCTATGTTCGGCGCGGACGCCAACTGGGGCAGGGTGCTTTGCGCGATAGGGTATTCGGGCGCTGACGTAGACGTGAACAGTATCGACGTGGCGTTCTTTTCAAACAAAGGTATGGTAACGGTGTGTATGAACGGCGTCGGCGTGGATTTTTCCGAAGACCTTGCAAAGGAAGTTCTGTCCGAAGACGATATAGATATAGTCGTAAAACTCAATAACGGCGCGTATTCTGCAACGGCATGGGGTTGCGATTTAACTTACGACTACGTTAAAATAAACGGCGATTACAGAACTTAACAAAACTGCCGACGAAAAATAAAAAAGGTGAGATTATGGATAAAAATTATTCTAACGCACAACGCGCGGAAGTGCTTACGCAAGCCCTTCCTTACATAAAGAATTACACGGGACAGATAGTCGTAGTAAAATACGGCGGCAACGCGATGTTAAACGAGTCCTTGAAAGAACAAGTTATGGAAGATATCGTTCTTTTATGGCTTATCGGCGTGAAAGTGGTTTTGGTTCACGGCGGCGGACCGGAGATTTCCGAAACGATGGAAAAACTCGGCAAAAAAGCGGAATTTATAGACGGACTTCGCGTTACCGACAAAGAAACGGTGGATATCGTTCAAATGGTGCTTGCGGGCAAGGTGAATAAATCGCTCGTCAACTTTCTGGAACTGAAAGGCGGCAAAGCGATGGGAATATCGGGTATCGACGGCAAACTTATCGAAGCGCAGTGCAAAAACGAAAAATTAGGTTTCGTCGGTGAGATAACCAAGATAAACATAGACCCCGTGTTCGACCTTTTGGGCAAAGGATATATTCCCGTTATTTCAACGATAGGTTGCGATAACGACGGCAACGTTTACAATATAAACGGCGACACGGCGGCGGCGTATATCGCGGGCGCGCTAAACGCCAAAAGGCTTATAATGATGACGAATATCGCAGGGGTGCTTAAAGACAAGAACGACCCTTCGAGCATTATTCCCGAAATAAGTCTTTCGGAAGCGGAAGAACTTAAAAAAAGCGGCGTTATATCGGACGGTATGATCCCGAAAGTGGATTGCTGTATAAAGGCGATAGAAAAGGGAGTTAAGAAAGTAATAATAATGGACGGCAGAGTGCCGCACTCGATACTGATGGAACTTTTGACCGACGAAGGCGCGGGCACGTTGTTTGTGGGGAATTAAAAATGACCGATATAAAAGAACTCGATAAATTATACGTTGCGAATACCTATTCGAGATTTCCGGTAGAGATAGTGAAGGGCAAAGGTTCTCTCTGCTACGATAAAAGCGGTAAAGAATATATAGATATGGGCGCGGGAATAGCGGTAAATACTTTCGGCTATTCGGACGAAGAGTGGAAAGCGGCTGTAACAGAGCAACTTAACGCGTTTCAGCACACGTCTAACCTTTATTATACCGAGCCTTGCGCGTTGCTCGCAAAGACGCTTTGCGGGAGAACGGGTATGAAAAAGGTTTTTTTCGCAAATTCGGGCGCGGAAGCGAACGAGTGCGCGATAAAGGTCGCAAGAAAGTACGCGGCGGGAAAGTACGGCAAAGACCGCTGTAATATCATAACGCTCGAAAACGGTTTTCACGGCAGAACTATAACGACGCTTGCCGCGACGGGACAGGACGTTTTTCACAAGGATTTCGGACCTTTTCCCGCGGGTTTTTTATACGCGAAAGCGAACGATATTGAAAGTGTAAAATCACTTGCGGACGATAAGACTGCGGCTGTTATGATAGAGTGTATTCAGGGCGAAGGCGGGGTAAAACCGCTCGACGAAAAGTTTGTCAAAGATATCGCCGCCCTTTGCGCGGAAAAAGATATACTTCTTATCGTCGACGAAGTGCAGACGGGCAACGGCAGAACGGGCAAACTTTACGCATATATGCATTACGGCGTAAAACCCGATATAATAACGACGGCGAAGGGCTTGGGCGGCGGACTTCCGATAGGCGCGTGTATTATGGGCGATAAGACCGAAAACGTTTTATCTTTCGGCGACCACGGTTCGACTTTCGGCGGAAATCCCGTAGTTTCGGCGGGCGCACTTAATATTCTTAACAGAATAGACGACGGGCTTTTAGCGGAAGTTGCTAAAAAGAGCGAATATATTTTCGACAGACTGAAAGGTGCGAAAGGCGTAGTTTCCGTAAGCGGCAAAGGACTTATGATAGGCGTTAAGACGGAAAAAGAAGGGAAAGCGGTTGTTTCCGCTTGTATAGAAAAGGGCGTGCTGTTTTTAACGGCGAAAGATAAAGTAAGGCTTTTGCCCGCTTTGAATATTCCGTTCGATTTGCTTAAAAAGGCGATCGACACGCTTATAGAAGTTTGCGGGAATTAACGGTTTTAACGGAGATAAAAGTATGAATTTACAAGGAAAAAGTTTTTTGAAACTTTTGGATTTCACCCCCGAAGAAATACAATACTTAATCGACCTTGCGATAAAACTCAAATCGGAAAAAAAGCAAGGCGTTCCGCATAGATTATGCGAAGGCAAAAACGTCGCGCTGATATTCGAGAAGACGAGCACCCGTACCCGTTGCGCGTTTGAAGTCGCGGCGGCGGATCTCGGTATGCACCCCGTCTATCTTGATCCCCAAGGTTCGCAGATAGGCAAAAAGGAAAGCATAAAGGATACCGCAAGGGTGCTTGGCGGTATGTTCGACGGCATAGAATACAGGGGTTACGGACAGGAGATTGTGGAAGAACTCGCCGCATTTTCGGGCGTACCCGTTTGGAACGGGCTCACTAACGAATTTCATCCCACGCAGATACTCGCGGACTTTATGACGATAAAGGAAATTTTCGGTGGAATAAAGGGCAAAAAACTCGTATATATGGGCGACGCCCGCTACAATATGGGAAATTCCTTAATGGTCGGCGCGGCGAAAACGGGTATGCATTTCGTTGCGTGCGCACCGAAAAAATATTTTCCGAACGCCGCGCTCGTTCACGATTGCCTTAAAATTGCAAAGGAAACGGGGGCGACGCTGGAATTTACCGAAGACGTGGATAAAGCGGTAAAAGGCGCGGACGTTATCTATACCGACGTGTGGGTTTCGATGGGCGAACCCGACGGCGTGTGGGCGGAACGCATAAACGATTTAACGCCGTACAGGGTAACGGCAAAGGTTATGGAAAAAGCAGGCGGAAATTGCAAATTTATGCATTGTTTGCCGTCTTTTCACGACCTTAAAACGACTGTCGGAAAAGAGATTTACGATAAATTCGGAATAGACTGTATGGAAGTTACGGACGAAGTGTTTGAAAGCGACAAGTCGGTAGTGTTTCTTGAAGCGGAAAACAGAATGCACACGATAAAAGCGGTTATGGCGGCGACGCTTGCGGGGGCGAGTTTATGAAAAAAGGATATCTCGTACTCGCCGACGGCACCGTATTCGAAGGCGAAAGGATAGGTGCGGAGAGCAATCCGATAGGCGAACTCGTATTCACGACGGGTATGGAAGGTTATCTCGAAACGCTTACCGACCCGAGTTTTTACGGGCAGATAGTAGTACAGACCTTTCCTTTGATCGGCAATTACGGGGTTATAAGCGCGGATTTCGAAGGCAAAACGGCGGTGCGCGGATATATCGTGTCCGAACTGTGCGATACGCCTTCTAATTTTCGCAGCGAATACGGACTCGATAAATTTCTTAAAGATAACGGTATCGCGGGGCTTAAAGGTTTAGATACCCGCGCTATTACCCGTATTATCCGCGAAAACGGCGTTATGAACGCCGCGATTTTCGACGAAATCCCCAGCGGGAGTTTAGACCTTATTAAAAACTATTCCGTGGTAAACGCGGTGAAAAGCGTTTCGACAGACGAAAAGTACACGGTAAAACCTTCGGGCAAAGTAAAATACAAAGTCGCGCTTATCGATTACGGTGCGAAAGGCAATATAATTAAGAGTCTTACTGGGCGCGGCGCGGAAGTACAGGTGTTTCCGAGTACGGCAAAAGCGGAAGAAATATTCGGATATAAGCCCGACGGCGTTATGCTGTCGAACGGCCCCGGCGACCCGCAGGAAAACGCCGAAGCAATAGCGGAAATAAAGAAAATAATAGGTAAATTGCCCGTATTCGGAATATGTCTTGGGCATCAACTCGTCGCGCTCGCGATGGGCGGCACTACTTACAAATTAAAATACGGGCATCGCGGTGCGAACCAGCCCGTAAAATCGCTTACGGGAAAGAGAACTTATATAACCAGCCAGAACCACGGTTACGCCGTGGACGCAAATTCTCTCGACGGCGTTGCGCGCGAGATATTTATAAACGCCAACGATAAAAGTAACGAAGGGCTTTGTTACGACGGCAAAAAATGTTTTACGGTACAGTTTCATCCCGAAGCGGCGGCAGGTCCTTTGGACACGGGTTTTTTGTTCGACAAGTTTACCGATTTGATGAAAGGAAAAGAGTATGCCGAAAATTAAAGATATAAAAAAAGTGCTGGTAATAGGTTCGGGTCCTATCGTTATAGGTCAGGCGGCGGAATTCGATTACGCGGGGGCGCAGGCTTGCAGGGTGTTAAAGGAAGAAGGCGTGAACGTCGTTCTCGTCAATTCGAACCCCGCGACCATTATGACGGATAAGCATCTTGCGGACGAGATATATTTAGAGCCGCTGAACGCGGAAACGGTCGCGCGTATCATTGAAAAAGAGCGCCCCGACGGGTTGCTTGCAGGGCTCGGCGGGCAGACGGGACTTACGCTTTCAATGCAACTTTCTAAAAGCGGAGTGCTTAAAAAATACGGCGTTCGGCTTTTAGGCACGGATATCGCCGCCATTGAACAAGCCGAAGACAGAAAACTTTTCCGCGACCTTATGAAAAAAATCGGTCAGCCGACCGTTCCTTCGGGGATAGCGACCGACGTAAAAGGCGCGCTTAAAATCGCGGAAGAGATAGGCTATCCCGTGATAACCCGTCCCGCGTACACTCTCGGCGGCACGGGCGGGGGAATTGCGAATAACGAAACCGAACTCGAAACTCTTGCGAAGACGGGGCTCGATATGTCGCCGATAACGCAGATATTAGTCGAGAGATGCATAGCGGGTTGGAAGGAAATAGAGTTTGAAACTATGCGCGACGGGGCAGGCAACGTGATAAGCGTGTGTTCGATGGAAAACGTCGATCCCGTGGGCGTACACACGGGAGATTCCGTGGTCGTCGCGCCCGCGCTTACTCTTTCGGATAAAGAATATCAGATGTTGCGTAGCGCGGCGCTTAATATTATTTCCGCGATAGGCATAGTGGGCGGCTGTAACTGTCAGTTCGCATTAAATCCCGAGAGTTTTGAATACGCGGTCATAGAAGTCAATCCGCGTGTGTCGCGTTCTTCGGCGCTTGCGTCAAAGGCGAGCGGATATCCTATTGCGAAGATAACGACGCGTATAGCGCTCGGCTACACTCTGGACGAAATAAAAAACGAAGTCACGGGCAAGACTTGCGCTTGTTTCGAGCCCGCGCTCGATTACGTCGTAGTGAAATTTCCGAAATTCCCTTTCGATAAATTCGCTGGGTCGTCGAGAAAACTCGGCACGCAGATGAAGGCGACGGGCGAAGTAATGGCGATAGCGAGAAGTTTCGAAGCGGCTTTACTTAAAGCGGTGCGCGGCGCGGAAATATCTCTCGATACTCTTAATGCGCCGCCGCTTTACGACGCGCCCGTAAGAGAGCGTCTTAAAGATTGCAACGACCGCAGAATTTTTACGGTATTCGAAGCCTTAAAGAGCGGGGTAACCGTTGCCGAAATACATGAAATCACAAAAATCGACGAGTGGTTTTTAAACAAAATCAAAAATCTCGCCGACTTTGAAACGCAAATAGAAGGCAGTTTTAACGAAGAAGATTATTTTAAGGCTAAAAAACTCGGATATACCGACGCGGCTATAAAGCGGATAACGGGCAGAACGGATCTTCCTAAACAACTTTTCTCGTATAAAACCGTCGACACTTGCGCCGCGGAATTCGCCGCCGAAACCCCGTATTTTTATTCGACTACGGAAAAAGAGTGCGAAGCGCGCGCGTTAAAGCGTTCGGGAAAGCCCGTGATACTCGTTTTAGGTTCAGGACCTATCCGCATAGGTCAGGGAATAGAGTTCGATTACAGTTCGGTGCATTGCGTATGGACTTTAAGGGAATTAGGTTACGACGTGGTGATAATAAACAACAACCCCGAAACGGTATCGACCGATTACGACACGGCGGACAGGCTGTATTTCGAGCCGTTAACCCCCGAAGACGTAATGAACGTTATCGAAGTGGAAAAGCCCGTGGGGGTAGTCGTTGCGTTTGGCGGACAGACTGCCATAAAACTCACGCAGTTTCTGGACGATAACGGCGTAAAGATACTCGGTACGAGCGCGCACGGAATAGACGTTGCGGAAGACAGGGAAAAATTCGATAAACTGCTCGGCGAGTTCGGGATATTCCGCCCGAAGGGTATGGCGGTCATGACCGAAGAAGACGCGTTAAAAGCGGCGAACGCGCTCGGATATCCCGTACTGCTACGACCTTCCTACGTTATCGGCGGGCAAAATATGACGATAGTAAAGTCCGACGGCGAAACGCAAAAATACATGAAAGCAATTTTGGCGCAAGGCGTAAAAAATCCCGTGCTCGTGGATAAATATATGCCCGGGGTGGAACTCGAAGTGGACGTTATTTCGGACGGCAAAGACGTGCTTATCCCCGGAATAATGGAACACATAGAGCGCGCGGGAATACATAGCGGGGACTCTATCGCGGTGTATCCGCCGTACAATCTCACCGATAAATTTTTACATAAGATATGCGACTCGTCGACTTCGCTTGCACTCGCGCTCGAAACCAAAGGGCTCGTAAACATACAATATCTTATTTACGACGACGAACTGTACGTTATAGAAGTGAACCCGCGTGCTTCGAGAACGGTGCCGTATATAAGCAAAGTAACCGATATTCCTATGGTCGATATAGCGTCGAAAGTGATGCTCGGCGCACGGCTTAAAGATTTGGGCTACGGAACGGGGCTTATAAAAACTCCGCCGTACTTTACCGTGAAAGTGCCCGTATTCTCCTTTGAAAAACTAAACGACGCCAACTCGATTTTAGGTCCCGAAATGAAATCCACGGGCGAAGTTTTGGGGATAGGTAAAACCCTTTCCGAAGCGCTGTTTAAGGGACTTACGGCGGCGGGATTCAAAGTCCCGCACGCAAACGAAAAGCGGGGGATTCTAATAAGCGTCGAAGAGAGCGATTATAAGGAAGTGCTGTCGCTTGCCAAAAAGTTCTACGATTTGGGGCTTGACCTTTACGCGACGAGCGGCACGGCGAAAGCGATTTCCGCACTCGGCATAAAGATAAAAGCAGTTAAAAACGCCACCGAATCGGACGAAATTTATAAACTTATGGAGAGCGGCGCGCTTAACTTTATAGTGTATACGGGTGCGGTTAAGGACGCGACGATGGGCGACTATATAGACCTTCACAGAAGGGCTATGCAGCACGCCGTACCTTGTCTTACTTCGCTCGATACGGCGAACGCGCTAGCGGAGATGCTGGCGAGCAGGTTCAACGCGTACAATACCGAACTTGTCGATATATGCAAAATGCGCAAGGAAAAGAGCAGGATAAAATTCACGAAGATGCACTCTTGCGGTAACGATTATATATTTATTGACAATACGGACGGCAAAATCACTTGTCCCGAATCTCTTTGCATAAGTTTATGCGCTCCGCATTACGGTATCGGCGGCGACGGAATAGTGCTTATAGAAAAATCGGAAACCGCGGACGCAAAAATGCGTTCTTTCAATAAGGACGGCAGCGAAGGTAAAATGGCGGGCAACAATATCCGTTGCGTGGGCAAATATCTTTTCGACAACGGGCTTGTTTCTTCCGACAAAATCACTATCGAAACGGCGAGCGGCGTTTACGGGCTTTCGCTGTTCGTGAGAGAAGGCAAGGTGAGTTCGGTTACGGTCGATATGGGAAAAGTGGAATTTTCCGCCGCAAAAATACCGTGTACGTTAAAGACCGAAGAAGTTTTCGACGAGCCTTTTAAGGCGGACGGCAAAACTTACGATATAACTTGTCTTTCGGCAGGCAATCCGCATTGCGTAATCTTTACCGACGATATCGACGGAATAAATCTTGCGAAACTCGGTCCGAAGTTTGAAAACGCCGCGATTTTCCCCGAAAAAATAAACACCGAATTCGTACGTGTAGTAGGCAAAAACGACTTGCGCGTAAGGGTGTGGGAACGCGGCAACGGCGAAACGCTTGCCTGCGGTACGGGCGCGATAGCGGCGGCTGTCGCGGCGGTAAAACACGGCTTTTCGGAAACGTGCAAAGGCATAACGGTAAGACTTGCCGGCGGTATTTTAACCGTGAATTACGACGGCGAAAAAGCCTATCTTACAGGACCCGTTACCGAAGTTTTTACGGGCGAGTTCGAGTATTGACGGATACGAAAAAGCAGATAATAACGATTTAATCAAAACGGCGAAAACGAAAATTTTTTTCAAACCGCCGTTTTTTTCGTTGACTTTATCGCTTTACTGTGGTAAAATGTTAAAGTGTTAAAGGAGAAAAGATTATGTCTGATTATCATAACAAGTCGATAGACAATTTGTTTAAAGTCATAGCGGATATCGGTTCGGTGCAGGAGTGCTACGCTTTTTTTGAAGACTTATGCACTATAAAAGAGATACAGGATATGGCGCAACGTTTAGAAACGGCGATACTTTTAAAGAAAGGCGAAAACTACCAGAACATATCGTCGAAAGTGGGAGTCAGCAGCGCGACGATAAGCAGGGTAAATCGCTGTCTAAATTACGGTAGCGGCGGATATAAGGCGGCAATCGAAAAAATAACGACGAAGGGAAATTAATATGATAATAAACGACGGATTGCTTTTAAATAGCGAAAAAATAATACTTGCTTTGCGCGGACTGTACGCAGGTTACGGGTACGCGCCTTACCGCATGAGCAAGTTTGAAGAATACGACCTGTACGCAAAGAACAAGGAATTTCTGGTTTCGGACAGCGTGATAACTTTTACCGATACGGACGGAAAACTTATGGCGTTGAAGCCGGACGTAACGCTTTCCATTATAAAGAACGGTAAATACGGCGAAAACGAAATAAAAAAGGTGTATTACAGCGAAAACGTTTACCGTCCCGCGGGCGGCACGGATTCGTTCAAGGAAATAATGCAGACGGGGTTAGAGTGTTTCGGCGCGATAACCGAAAAAGAAATAACCGAAGTCATACGGCTTGCGGCGAAAAGTCTTAAACTGTTGTCGAAAGGTTGCGTGCTCGACGTGTCGGATATCGGCGTGATAAACGCGGTGATTTCGGGGTTCGGCTTATCGGCAAGCGCGAAAAAAGCGCTGTATAAAGCGATAGGTGAAAAGAACTTGCACGAGATAGACGGCATCTGCTCGGAAAACGGAGTAAAGGACAAAGACGCGGTATTTTTGACCGAACTTATTAAAATCGGCGGAAACGTAAAAAGCGCCGCGGCAAAACTTGTAGATCTAGCGGATAAATGCGGGAAAACGGCGTTAATCGGAGATTTAAAAGCGATACTCAAAACGCTGTCGGAAAGCGAAGAAGCGGACGTTATCCGTCTGGATTTTTCGGTAACGGGCGATTTCAACTATTACAACGGAATAGTGTTTAAGGGTTTTATAAGCGGAGTACCGACGGCGGTGCTGTCGGGCGGGCAGTACGACAATCTTATGCGTAAAATGCGCAAAAATTCCAAGGCGATAGGATTTGCGGTGTATACCGACGCGTTAGACCGAGCCGAAGTTTCGGACGCGGGTGCAAAGAGTGCGGGCGGCACGGACGAATATCTCAATATCGCACTGCCGAAAGGCAGACTCGGCGAAAAGGTTTACGCGCTGTTTGCCAAAGCGGGATACGAGTGCCCCGAAGTTCTCGAAGAAAGCCGTAAACTCATATTTGCGAACGCCGAAAAAAAGGTAAGATATTTTTGGGTAAAGCCTTCGGACGTGGCTATATACGTAGAACGCGGCGCGGCGGACGTAGGTGTTGCGGGAAAAGATATTCTGCTCGAATACCGTCCCGACGTTTACGAACTTTTGGACTTAAAAGCGGGCAAGTGCAAAATGGCTGTCGCGGCGAAAAACGGTTTTAAGGACGATAAATCGAAGACTTTGCGGGTCGCAACGAAGTTTACGCGCATAGCGAAAGAGTTTTATATGTCCGAGGGCAGAGATATAGATATAATCAAACTCAACGGTTCGATAGAACTCGCGCCGATTTTAGGACTTTCGGACGTTATCGTGGACATAGTGGAAACGGGCGCGACTTTAAAAGAAAACGACCTTTCGGTGCTCGACACGATAGTGCCTATAAGCGCGCGGCTGATTGCGAACAAGTCTTCGAGCAAGTTTAAAGACGAAGCGATAAGAAAGGCGGTAGAAAAGATTTCGGCGGCGGTGAACGAATAATGATAAACATAATGAAATACGACGAAAAGAATACGGAAAAGATATTTGCGCGCGGCGCGGGCGTTAAGGACGTTTCGGGCGCTGTTTCGGAGATAATAAAAGAAGTTAGAGAGAACGGCGATAAGGCGCTGAAAGCGTACTGCGAGAAGTTCGACGGGGCAACCCTAAAAGATTTTGCCGTTTCCGAAAAAGAACTGCGCGAAGCGGTGGCGGCGACCCCGAAGAAATTTTTACGCATATTAAAACAAGCGGCTAAAAATATAGAGAGATTTCACACGCGCCAGAAGCGCACGGGGTTTGCGTTAAAGAAAAAAGACGGCACTATAATAGGTCAGAAGATAACCCCGATAGAAAAGGTGGGGCTTTACGTCCCAGGTGGCACGGCGGCGTACCCTTCGACAGTTTTAATGAACGCTATTCCCGCGCGTATTGCGGGGTCAAATCGGATAGTTGTAGTAACCCCGCCGAATAAGGAAGGTAAAATAAATCCCGCTATCCTTGCGGCAGCTTTCGTTGCGGGAGTAACGGAAATATATAAAGTCGGCGGCGCGCAGGCGATTGCGGCTCTTGCATACGGGACGGAAACTATCCCGAAAGTCGATAAAATAGTAGGACCGGGAAACGCCTTCGTCGCCGAAGCGAAAAAGCAGGTATTCGGCGCGGTGAATATCGATATGATAGCAGGACCGAGCGAAATCCTTGTCGTTGCTGACGGAAAGTCTAACGCGGAATTCGTTGCGGCGGACTTATTGTCGCAAGCGGAACACGATAAAATGGCGAGCGCCGTGCTCGTTACCGATTCGGAAGATCTGGCGGTCAAGGTGCAAGCGGAAATAGAAAAACAACTTCCCGCGCTTAAAAGATGCGAAATAGCGAGAGCGTCTATTGACGGTAACGGTAAAATAATAATCGCGAAAAGTATAGAGCAGGCGATAGAGATTTCCAACGCGTTAGCGCCGGAACACCTTGAACTTTGCGTCGACGAGCCGTTTAAGTATCTTGACGCGGTTAAAAACGCGGGTTCGGTGTTTCTCGGAAGGAATTGTCCCGAAGCGCTCGGCGACTACTTCGCAGGACCTAACCACACGTTGCCTACCGTCGGCACGGCGAGGTTTTCAAGCCCGCTGTCGGTGGACGATTTTATAAAGAAAACGCAGTTTACTTATTACACGAAGGATGCGCTCGATAAAGTCGCCGATAAAATAGCCTATTTTGCGGAAAAGGAAGGGCTTACGGCGCACGCGAAGAGCACCACGATAAGGAGCAAAAAATAAAATGAGCGGATTTTTCAGTAAAAAATACGACGGTTTAGCGCCGTATAGTGCGGGCGAACAGCCACAGGATAAGAAGTATATAAAACTCAACACCAACGAATCGCCTTTTCCGCCTTCGCCGTTTGCCACGCGGCTTGCACGTGAAAGCGCGGGGGATATGTTTTTATATCCCGACCCCGAATACGCTACGCTCGTAAAAATCGCGTCGCAAAAATTAGGCGTAAATAGTAGCGAAATTCTTTTCACCAACGGTTCGGACGAAGCGCTTGACTTTGCATTTATAGCGTATTGCGACGAAAGAACGCCCGCGGTTTTTCCCGATATAACTTACGGGTTTTATCCCGTATTCGCCAAAATCAACCGCGTGCCGTTCAGGGAAATACCGTTAAAAGACGACTATACGATAGATGTAAAGGACTATTTTAACGCGGGCGGAACGGTATTTATCGCAAATCCCAACGCACCGACGGGTATTGCGCTTAAACGTTCTGAAATAGAAGAGATTATCGCAAAAAATCCTAAAAATATCGTCGTTATCGACGAAGCGTACGTCGATTTCGGTGGTGAAAGCGCGGTAGGGCTTATAAAAAAATATAAAAATCTTATCGTAACGCAGACTTTTTCAAAGTCCCGTTCGCTTGCGGGCGCAAGGCTCGGTATGGCGTTTGCCTGTAAGGAAATAATTAACGACCTTAAAACGGTAAAGTTTTCTAAAAATCCGTATAATGTCAGCCGTATGACTGCGGCGGCGGGTATCGGCGCTCTTCTTGACGAAGAGTATTTTAAGGATAATTGCAAAAAGATAGCGCAAACGCGCGAAAATTTTACGGCGGAACTTGTTGAACTCGGTTTTTCGGTGCTTCCTTCCAAAGCTAATTTCGTGTTTGCTAAGTGCCCGAAATTAAGCGGCGAAACGGTGTATTCCGAACTTAAAAATCGCGGGGTACTCGTCAGATATTTCGATAAACCGCGTTTAAAAGAATTTGTAAGAATAACGATAGGCAGCGACGAACAGATGGAAAAAACGCTTGAAGTGATTTCGGAAATTTTAAAGGAGAAAAAATGAGAACGGCGGAGATAAAAAGAAAGACGGCTGAAACCGACATTTATCTTTATATAGATTTAGACGGAACGGGTAAAAATGATATCGCGACGGGTTGCGGGTTTTTAGACCATATGCTTACTCTGTTTTCCGCGCACTCGAAATTCGACCTTACGGTAAAGTGCAAGGGTGACACTTACGTCGATTATCACCACACCGTAGAAGATATCGGCATCACGCTCGGTACGGCTATGACGCAAGCGCTCGGCGACAAAAAGGGGATAACCCGTTACGGCGATACTATTCTTACTATGGACGAAGCAGTGGTTCTGACTTCGGTGGACTTTTCGGGAAGAACTTTCCTTGGATATTCGTTAAAGATACCGACCGAAAAAGTGGGCGATTTCGATACCGAACTCGTGGAAGAATTCTGGTACGGGTTCGTGAGAAAAGCGGAGTGCGCTTTGCATATAAAACAACTTGCGGGCACTAATTCGCATCACGTAATAGAAGGCGCTTTTAAGTCCGCGGCGAGAAGTTTAAGAAAAGCGACGGATATAGACCTTCGCTTTGCTGGCGAAATTCCGTCCACGAAAGGGGTGCTTTAATGACTGTCATCGTTGATTACGGGGTGGGAAACCTGTTTTCGCTGAAAAGTTCTTTCGGGGCGATAGGAGAACCGGTTTTCGTGTCTTCCGATAAGTGCGAAATATTAAACGCGGAAAGAATCGTGCTCCCCGGGGTGGGGGCGTTCGGCGACGCGGCTGAAAAACTCAAAAGCACGGGGATAGGCGCTGTTATAAAAGAAGCGGCGAAAGACGGTACGCCTATACTCGGCGTGTGCCTTGGGATGCAACTTTTATTCGATAAAAGTTACGAATACGGCGCGTTCGACGGTTTGGGGCTTATTTCGGGCGAAATACGACCGATTGCCGACTATATTCCGAAAGACCTTAAAATTCCGCATATAGGTTGGAATAAACTTCGCATTATAAACAAACACCCGCTTTTAAAATATTCAACCGAAAACGACTACGCGTATTTCGTGCACTCTTATTGTGCGGTAAATTGCAAAGAAAGCGTTATAGCGGATACCGACTACGGCGCGGATATAACCGCCGTAGTCGCGAAAGCGAACGTGACGGGCTGTCAGTTTCATCCCGAAAAGAGCGGAAAATCGGGGCTTAACATACTGAAAGCGTTCACGGAACTAAAAAGGGGCGATTTATGATAATTTTTCCCGCGATAGATTTATACGAAGGTAAAGCGGTACGGCTTTATAAAGGCGATTACGCGCAGAAAACCGTTTACAGCGAAAATCCCGTAAGCGTGGCAAAAGATTTCGTTTCGTGCGGCGCAACGCATATACATATCGTCGATTTGGAAGGCGCAAAGACGGGCGAGACCCCTAATTTCGACCTGATTTTAAAAATCAAGTCCGCATCCGAGCTCTTTTCGGAAGTCGGCGGCGGGATAAGAGACGAAAAAACCGTGGAAAAATATCTTTCCGCGGGGATTGATAGGGTAATTCTCGGCACGGCGGCGGTAAAAGACAAAGACTTCGTCAAACGGGTGGTAAACCGTTACGGAGAGAAAATAGCCGTCGGCATAGATATAAAGGACGGGTTCGTCGCGATAAAGGGCTGGACGGAAAATTCGGGAATTCGCGCCTTTGATTTCTGTTCGGAGATGGTGGATATCGGCGTAAAAACGGTTATCTGTACGGATATATCCAAAGATGGAGCGTTAAAAGGCGCAAACGCCGAACTTTACAGGGAATTGTCGGCAAGATTTCCGATAGATTTCATAGCGTCGGGCGGCGTTTCGGCGATAAAAGACGTCGAAACGCTTAAAAGTATAGGACTATACGGCGCGATAATCGGGAAGGCGTATTATACGGGCGATATAGACTTAAAAAAGGCGATAGAGATAGCGAAATGATTACTAAAAGAATAATTCCGTGCCTTGACGTGCGGGACGGGAAAGTGGTAAAGGGCGTAAATTTTACGGGGCTTAAAGAGATTTCTTCGCCCGTGGAACTCGCTAAATATTACAGCGATAGCGGCGCGGACGAACTCGTGTTTTACGATATAACGGCTTCGAGCGACGGTAGAAAGATTTTTACCGATATTCTTTGCGAAACGGCGAAAAACGTGTTTATTCCGCTCACCGTCGGCGGGGGGATAAATTCTCTTGACGACTTTGACCGAGTGCTTAAATGCGGCGCGGACAAGGTGAGCGTTAATTCGGGCGCGATAAAAAATCCCGATTTGATAGAAAAAGCGGCGAAACTGTACGGCAATCAGTGCGTAGTCCTTTCGGTGGATATCAAAAGGGTAAACGGCGAATTCCGCGTGTTTGCGAAAGGCGGAAGAGTCGATACGGGTATAGAGGCGATCGGCTGGATAAAGCGCGGCGTGGACGCGGGCGCGGGAGAAATAGACGCGGTGAACGTACCCGTTATCGCTTCGGGCGGCGCGGGTAAAGTAAACGATTTTATAACGCTTTTTAAAACTTTACCGAAAGTGGACGCGGGGCTTGCGGCTTCGGTTTTCCATTTCGGAGAGATAAAAATAAACGATTTAAAAAGAGAGATGCAAAAAAACGGCATCTGCACGAGAATATAAGGAGAAAGATTATGTTGGACTTAAAAACGCTTAAATTTGACGAACAGGGGCTTATTCCCGCAATCGTGGTCGATAATGTAACCAAAAAGGTGTTGACCCTAGCGTATATGAACGAAGAAAGTCTTAAAAAGACTATGGAACAGGGGCTTACCTGTTTTTGGAGCAGGTCGAGAAAAGAACTGTGGACGAAAGGCGAAACGAGCGGCAATTATCAGCACGTCGTATCAATCACCGCGGACTGCGACAGGGACGCGCTCGTGGTATTAGTCGAAAAGGACGGGCCCGCTTGCCATTTGGGTACGGATTCCTGCTTTAACGATAAAGTTTACGAGAGCGAAGAATTAAAAGAATTTTCCTACGAAAGCCTTATGGAACTTATAAAGGGCAGAAAGACGGACAAAAAGGAAGGTTCGTATACCACCTATCTGTTTGAAAAGGGCAGGGATAAAATACTTAAAAAAGTAGGTGAAGAAAGCACGGAAGTGATAATCGCGGGGAAGGCTGACGATAAAAAGGAAACGATTTACGAAATCGCAGATTTAGCCTACCACGTTATGGTACTTATGATAGATATGGGTATATCGCTTGAAGATATATTCAGAGAATTGTCGAAAAGACACGTTATAGATAAAAAAGTAAAGCAGGAAAAGATGGTATGAAACCTTTTAACGATTATCACGTTCACACTACGTTCAGCGACGGAAAAAATACGCCCGAAGAAATGGTTGAAACAGCGGTAAAAATGGGTATGGCGGAAATAGGATTTTCCGACCACTCGTATACTTATTTCGACGAAAGTTACTGTATAAAACGGGATAAGATCGCCGGATATAAGAGCGAAATAGCGCGCTTAAAGGAAAAATACAAGGGGAAAATAAAAATTTTCTGCGGCATAGAACAGGATATTTATTCTACCGAAAGCACCGAAGGTTACGACTATGCGATAGGCTC
>ONQV01000016.1:20542-24680 GCA_900320065.1 uncultured Eubacteriales bacterium
GAAGATCGTTTCGTAAGGGTTGCCGAAGGGGTTTTCGGCGGGGATTATTACGCGTTTGCCGAAGAGTATTTTAACACGGTGGCGCGCTTTTCGGAAAGAACGGATATAGATATAATCGGACATTTCGATTTAATTTCAAAGTATAACGAAAACAACCGTTATTTTGACGAAAATAACGGAAAATACGTGGCGGCGTGGAAAAAAGCGGTGGATAAACTTATTTCGGCAAACAAGACTTTCGAAATAAATACGGGCGCAATCGCAAGGGGGTACAAAACCGAACCGTATCCGCCCGTCGATACAAGGGCGTATATAAAGAGTAAAGGCGGCAAGTTTATTATTTCGAGCGACAGCCACTCTGCGGAACGTCTTTGCTATTATTTCGATAGAATAGAGTATTGAAAGTAAGCTAAAAACCGCTTTTCGGAATAATCTTATCGAAAAGCGGTTTTTAGTTTGTCTTGTGTCATAAAGTAAGGTAAACGGCATATATTAGAGTAGAACCATAAAAGGAGGAAAAAGATGTCGTTTTTCTGTAATTTTCAATCGGACAAATGCCCGGGGCAAATCACGGGCAATCCTATGAACGGCTTATGCGAAAAAGTCTGTATCGAAGTAAAAAAGGTATTCGACGCCTGTATGCAACAGAGTCAATTAAACGGCGTAGTGCTTAATATAACCGACTTAACGCCCGAAAATCCTACATATCCTTTAACTTTCGTTTCGGCGAGAAGTACGGCGAGCAAAGGGGTAATAAGCAACCTGCTCGTCGAGCCTTTAACCGAGCGCGAGAACGCGGCAAGGGTTAAAGCGGATATAACTATTCCCGTTTCGGTGGCGTATACCGACGCGAACGGCGTCGAAGGCGTGGGCACGTCGTCCGTTACGATAACGAAGGACGTGATACTGAATATCCCTGCGGCTTCGATAATGCCGTACACCGTGGAAGCGGTCGTATCGCTGGTATCCACGCAAGGCAGTTACACGGGCGAAAATCAATTCACCGTGGACTGTTGCGTTTCGATAATCTTAAAAATCGTTATGGAAGTGGAACTTTTAGTTCCGTCCTACGGCTACGCGCAGATACCGCCCTGTCAGGAATACACTCAGGAAGTATGTGCGGGATTTTTTGAACTGCCGATGTACCCTAATTAAGGTTGACGGATACGGTAAAATAAAAGCGGAGCGTTCACGCCCCGTTTTTATTTTTAAAAAACGCCGTATTCGCGGTCATTTAATTGCCAACCGTCGTTAAAAATAGTATAATATTCAATAGAATATTTAATAAAGGGGGTATGAATATGAGTAAAAAATTAGTAGCGTATTTTTCGGCGAGCGGAGTTACTGCCGCCCTTGCCGAAAATCTTGCGGGTGCGATAGGTGCGGATATTTACGAAATAAAGCCTGCTGTGAAATATACGGAGAAAGACCTTGACTGGATGGATAGAAATTCCCGCAGTTCTGTGGAAATGCGAGATAAATCTTCCCGTCCCGCATTAGCGGATAAAAATGCGGAAATAGCAAAGTACGACACGATATTTATCGGTTTTCCGATATGGTGGTATATTGCGCCGACGATAATAAACACGTTTTTGGAAGCGTATGATTTTTCGGGTAAAAAGATAGTGCTTTTCGCTACGAGCGGCGGCAGCGGGTTCGGCAAGGCGGTACAATATTTAAAACCGAGCGCGGAAAAAGCGACGATCGTCGAAGGCGCGATTTTAAACGGCAGGCAATCGCCGGAAAAATTAAAGGCGTTTGCCGATAAATTTTAAGATTTGAAACCGATGAAAATTTACGCTATAAGCGACCTGCACATATCCACGAACACTGACAAACCTATGGACGTGTTCGGCGGTAACTGGGTAGGATATCTCGATAAAATCAAAGCCGACTGGCAAGAAAAAGTTTCGGACGACGACGTCGTTCTTATTGCGGGCGATATAAGTTGGGCTATGACTATCGAAGAAGCGAAACCCGATTTAGATTTTTTCAAAGACTTAAAGGGCAAAAAAATTTTTATCAAGGGGAATCACGATTTTTGGTGGAGTGGAATAGGCAAGGTAAGGGATATTATGCCCGAAAACTGTTTCGCCTTGCAAAACGACAGTATCCGAATTGACGAGTTGGGGGTTGTCGTTTGCGGTTCGCGCGGGTGGAGCGTCCCCGGAAGCCCCGACTTCGACGATAAAGATTTGAAAATATATTTGCGCGAAACGGAACGGTTCAAATTGTCGCTGAAATCCGCGGAAAAACTTATGAAAGAAGGCGATAAGCTTATCGCTATGATACATTATCCGCCTTTCAACGTAAAGCGCGAGAATTCGGCGTTTACCGAAATTTTCGAGCAGTTTAACGTACACTCGGTGGTTTACGGGCACTTGCACGGCAAAAACGTTCGGGCGGACAAGTCGGTAGTGAAAAACGGCGTAAGGTATTATCTTACGTCGTGCGATATGGTAGATAATAAACTTACGGAGATAGTTTTATGAGCGAAGAAACGGAAGTTAAGGAAGTAAAGGAAAGCAAGGTCAAAAATTACTTGAAAACTCTGCCGAAGCGTTATTTTATAACGGCGTTTTCGGGTATGGCGCAGGGGTTGTTCGTAACGCTTATTGCGGGCACGATACTCGCGACTTTCGCCGAGTATATAATCGGGAAAGACAATTTTTTCGGCGGAGTTTTGCTTATTATAGCGAATATCGCAAAGTCGCTTATGGGCGCGGGGATAGGCGTGGGAATAGCCTACGCGCTGAAAAAGAATAAACTGCTTGTTTTCGCCGCGGCAGTGGCGGGAACGGTGGGCGCGTTTGCGGACAGATTGCTTTTCGGCTCGTTTATGGCGCCTATGTTTCCGACTGTTACCGCACAGTTTACTACTCTTGCTTTGGGTGTTCCGGGCAATCCTATCGGCGCGTACGTCGTCGCTATGCTTTGCGTTGAAATCGCTGAACTTTACGCGGGCAAAACCAAACTCGATATAATACTGATACCGCTCGGCGTATTGCTTTTATCGTTTATAGGAATTTTCCTTGCAGCGCCTTTTATCTGGCTCGTCAATCAACTCGGTATACTTATAGCGCAAGCGACGAAAATAATGCCTTTCTTTATGGGGATTATAGTCGCGGCGATAATGGGGGTGTTGCTTACAATGCCTACGTCTTCCGCGGCTATCTGGATCTCGGTTGCGAAAGGTGTTATAGAAGCGGGCGGCGACAACGCGGAATATATGTTTATAGCGGGCGGCGCGGCGGTCGTCGGGTGTTCCTGCCATATGGTAGGATTTGCCGTTGCAAGTTTCCGTGAAAACGGCTGGGGCGGGCTCGTGGCGCAAGGGCTCGGCACGTCTATGCTTCAAATACCTAATATTATGAAAAAGCCGATAATAATGCTTCCGATGGTAATATCGAGTGTGATTTTAGGGCCGCTTTCTACTTGCGTGTTTATGCTCCGTTGCGGCTTTAACGGCGGCGGTATGGGTACGAGCGGGTTCGTCGGAATAATCGACTTGTTGACTAATACTTCGGGCGCGCTCGGGATAATAGGAATATTTGCGCTTAATATTATTCTGCCCGCTATTCTTACGCTCTTAATTTCCGAATTGTTTCGTAAAAAAGGTTGGATAAAGTTCGGCGATATGAAATTGCCGGAATAGAGAAATATTTTTACGAGTAAAAAACGGCGATTATCGCCGTTTTTTCATTTTAAATAAAAACTCGGCATACCTTTTATTAAGGAGTTTTTTATGGAAAATCAATTAAATAACGACAAGTTGGAAATAACAGGCAGAAAACGCCTTGCTATGTGCGGGGTGGAAACGGTGGACGGGTTTTCGGAGCAGGCGCTAAATCTTACGGTATCCGGTATGAAAGTGAAAATCACGGGCGAAAAAATAAAGATCACGGCGTTCAACAAGGCGACGGGAACTCTGACTGCGGACGGGATATTTAACGAAATAAAGTACAATGCTAAAAAAACACCTTTATTGAAGCGGATTTTTAAATAAATGTTCGTTACCGGAAATCAGATTTTCGTCGTTTTTGCCTGCGTCGGTTTCGGTGCGGCGTGCGGTATTCTTTTCAGCGTGTCCGCAGGGGTAAAGTATTTTATCCGTAACAAGTGGGTAAGAATTATTCCG
>ONQV01000011.1 GCA_900320065.1 uncultured Eubacteriales bacterium
TATGGTTTATAATGATACCGTTCGGCGTTGCCGAACGGTATCGTCTTTATAAGGAGCAACTATGGAGTACGTTATAGAAACGAACGGGCTTACGAAAAAATACGGTGAAAAACTCGCCGTAGACAAGGCGTCCGTTCACGTCCGTAAGGGGGATATTTACGGGCTTATAGGCAAAAACGGCGCTGGCAAAACCACGCTTATGAAACTTCTCTTAGGGCTTGCCGTGCCGCAGTCGGGCGAAATAAAACTGTTCGGGAATTCCGACCTTAATCTTTCGCGCAAGAAGATAGGTTCGCTTATCGAAGCGCCCGTTATATTCAAAAACGAAACGGCGTTCGAGAATATGAAAAGATTTTCTATTCTCGCGCCGACGACGGACGACGAAATAAAGCGGATACTCGACCTTGTCGGCATAGGCAATACGGGCGCTAAAAAGGCGGGGGCGTTTTCGCTCGGTATGAAACAGCGCTTAGGTGTAGGCATAGCGCTTTTAGGCAATCCCGAAATTCTTATTTTGGACGAACCTATAAACGGGCTCGACCCCGCGGGGATAAAGGAAGTCCGCGATATGATAGTCGAATTGAACGGGCGGGGCATAACCTTTATGATTTCCAGCCACATTTTGGACGAACTCGGCAAAATAGCGACGAATTACGGGATAATGCACGACGGGATTTTAGAAGAAATTTCCGCCGCGGAACTTGCGGCTAAAAGCCGTTCCGCACTCGTCGTTAAAACCGACGACGGCGTAAAGGCGGCGGAAGCGATAAGACGCGCGTTCCCCGAATTAGACGTTATATCCGACGGTAATAAAGCGGAGATCACTACGGAAGTGCAAGACGCTTCGTTGATAAACGAAACGCTTGTAAACGCGGGCTGTAAGGTTTACGAACTTAAAAACGAAACCGTTTCGTTCGAAGATTATTTTATCGAAAGGTTAGGTAGATAATATGAGAGATTTGTTGAGATTTGAATTCAGAAAATTAAGAACGCAAAAGTCCTTTTATATCTGCCTTGCGATAATGATAGCGATGATTTTAATAACGGGCATAACGTATAAAGTAGTTTTAGACTATATGCCTGAAACCGCAGAAGCGGTCGAAACGGAAGGCGGTGAAACATTGCCGAAAACCTTTTCGGGCTTTTTACTCGGCTTTTTGTCCGCGAGCAATTTTTCGCTTATCGCCGCGGTTTTCGTTTCGATAGTCGTTTGCACCGATTACGAAGGTCAGATAATTAAAAACATTTACGCCCGCGGTTATTCTCGCGAGAACTATTATTTGTCCAAACTGATTTACGTGTTTACCGTAACCACCGTTATGTTTTTGGCGGCGTTTACAGTGTCGGCGCTGTTCGGCGCGGTGTTTTTCGGGACGAGCGGAATAGACGGTAAATGTTTTTTGCTTATAGCGATACAATATCTCGCTTCTATGGCGGAAGTCGCGCTATACTTTGCTATTTCGTCAATGATAAAGAAACTCGGCGGCGCTATCGCGATATGCATATTCGCGCCTATGCTTGTTTCTCTTTTGTTGGGGCTCGGGGATACCGCGTTGAAACTCGAAGATTTTAAAATTACAAACGCATGGCTTTCGTCGTTCACGTCTGACCTTGCGAACTCCGCGGTCGGTACGGGCAGAATCGTTGCGTGCGCAGTGCTTTCGGTAGTTTACGCCGTGCTGTTTATAGCGGCGGGCTTTGCCTTTAACAGAAAGGCCGAAGTTTAATTCCGAGTAAAACGGAAATCAAAAACGCGCTGCTATCCTAACAGCGCGTTTTCAAGTATCAGTTTGTCGAAATTTATTTTTTCTACGAAGTCGTCGGCTTTAAATTTAACGTTATTGTATTTAGCGTAGTTAAAAAGGTGCGTTTTTATAAGCACGGGAGTGGGACAGTCCAAACTCTCGCAGATATCTTTAACGTAGTCGAAAAACTTAGAATAATCGGTAAGTCCTTCGCGTTCGTAAACGTATTGCTTTACGATTTTACCGTTTTTAACGAGTTTTGCCCATATTCTTATCATACAAACACACCCTTTTTGCATATTGTATCATAAACAATCGTAAAAAAGCAACTTATGTAATTGACAAAACTTGCCGAAAAGTATAAAATAAATATATAACGCTAAAATGGAGATAGTATCTTTACAAAAAGATACTACCGTTCGTGAAGATAAAATTCAGGGGTGGCTTATGAGCGGAATTTGCGATAAAGTACTCGGACTGTTGTGTGAAAACGCACGATATTCCTTTGCCGAAATGGCGGATATTTTAGGAGAAAGCGAGTTAAACGTTAAAAAAGCGGTCGAAGAACTTGAAAAATCCAAGACCGTCGTAAAGTACGCCGCCATTTTAAATACCGACGCTTTGCAAAAGCGTAAGGTTCAGGCACTCATCGAAGTAAAGGTCGCACCGCAGAAACTCAAAGGTTTCGAGTCCTGCGCGGAAGCGATATGCAATTTTTCGGAAGTACAGAGCCTTTATCTTATGAGCGGCGGTTTCGATCTTGCCGTGTTCGTAGAAGGCGACGATATAGGCGCTATTGCGAAATTCGTGGCGGAAAGGTTATCCGTTTTAGACGGTATAGTGGGCGTCGCCACGCATTTTATACTTAAAAAATACAAAATCGAAGGACAGATCACCCGTCCCGATCAACGTAATAAGAGAGAAATTATACAGGCATGAGAGAGTTTGTATCGGAACGGGCAAAACACGTTAAACCGTCGGGCATCCGCAAATTTTTCGATTTGGCTGCGGGGCGGAAAGACGTTATATCGTTGGGTGTCGGCGAACCGGATTTCATTACCCCTTGGTATATCCGCGACGCGGGTATAGACGCGCTTAAACGCGGGTTTACGCAATACACTTCCAACAAAGGACTTGTTGAACTTCGTGCGGAGATTTCCGAATATCTTAAAGACCGTTTTAACGTTTCGTTCGATAAAGACGAAATAGTGATAACGATGGGCGCGAGCGAAGCGATAGATATTTCTCTTCGCGCCGTGGTGGACGTGGGCGACGAAATTCTTATTCCCGACCCCAGTTACGTGTCTTACGGACCTATCGTGGAACTTACGGGCGGTAAACCCGTTGCAGTGCCGACTTCGGGCGAGAACGGGTTTAAATTGACTCCGGAAAATCTTGAAAAAGTAATTACGCCCAAAACCAAAGCGCTTATATTTCCTTACCCCAACAACCCCACGGGCGGGATAATGGAAAAGGAATATATCGAAAAAATAATTCCGATAATCTTAAAGCACGATCTTTTGGTTATTTCCGACGAGATTTACGCAGAACTTACTTACGGCGGAAATCATTGTTCGATAGCGTCTTTTCCGGAACTTAGCGGGAGAGTGGTGTTGATTGGCGGGTTTTCGAAGGCGTTCGCTATGACGGGCTGGCGTATAGGATTTGTCTGCGCGCCGGACGATATATCCAAGGCGATGCTTAAAATCCACCAGTACGCGGCTATCTGCGCGCCTATCTTTTCGCAACACGCCGCGCTTGCCGCTTTGCAACTCGGGAAAAACGACGGATTTTCTTCCGTATGCGAAATGCGCGACGAATACGATAAGAGAAGGCGTTTTATGCTCGGTGCGTTCAAGCGCATGGGGCTTGATTGTTTCGAGCCGAAAGGGTCTTTTTACGTGTTCCCGTGCGTTAAAAACACGCATCTCACGGGCGAAGAGTTTGCCACTCGGCTGTTAGAAGAGAAGTCCGTGGCGGTAGTTCCGGGGATAGCGTTCGGCGAGTTCGGAAAGGATTACATACGTTGTTCTTACGCGTATTCTATGGACGCGCTTAAAAAGGCTACGGAAAAAATAGCGGAGTTCGTGGCGGGACTCAAAAAGTAAGCCCGATGCCGAAGATTTAAAGGCTAAAAGGCTTTTTACCGAAAGAAACGAAACCTTGGCTTTAAGCCAAAGTTATAAGGAGAAAACATGGACAAAATAATTATTGTGGGAGCAGGTCTTTCCGGTGCTACTATCGCACGGCTTTTCGCCGACAGCGGTAAGGATGTTACGGTGGTGGACAAACGCGCCACAATAGGCGGCAACGCTTACGATTTCGTGGATAAAAACGGTATTACGGTTCAGCCTTACGGTCCGCACATTTTCCATACCAAGGAAAAAGAAGTGTTTGACTTTTTATCCAAGTTTACCGAGTGGAACGTTTACGAACACAAGGTTTTAGCGAACCTTAAAGGCAAATTCGTTCCCGTTCCGTTCAATCTGACGTCGCTTTTCGCGTGTTTCCCGAAGGCGAAAGCGGAAAGGATATACAATATTCTGACGACGGAAGTGGGATTTGATAAAAAAGTTCCGATTTTGCAATTGAAAGAACATAAAAACGCGGAGATTCGCGAATTTGCGGACTACGTTTACAACAATATTTTCTATAAATACACCAAAAAACAATGGAAAATGAAGCCCGAAGATCTGGGCGAAGCGGTAATGAGCAGAGTGCCCGTTTACGTTTCTTACGAAGACAGGTATTTTACCGACGATTATCAATTTATGCCGAAGAAAGGCTTTACGGAAATGATAACGAATATGCTTCGCCACCCGCATATACGCTTAAAACTCAACACCGACGCGGATAAGATTATTTCTTTCGAGAACGGTGAAATTTATTTTGAAGGCAAAAAGTTCGACGGTATAGTCGTTTATACGGGCAGGGTGGAAGAGATTTTCGGCTATAAGTTCGGCGCGTTGCCGTACAGAACGCTTAAATTCAAATTCAAAACGCTTAACCGTTCGTCTTTCCAGAAAGCGGCGGTGGTCAATTACACGACCAGCCATAAGTTCACCCGCATAACGGAGTTTACGAAGTTTACCTGCGACAAAAAGGATAAAACGGTTATAGTAAAAGAATATTCCAAAAAGTGCAAAAAAGGCGATATGCCGTATTATCCCGTTCCGACGGAGAAAAATTACAAACTCTACGATGCGTATGCAAACGAAGCGGCAAAATACAAAAAACTGTATCTTTTGGGACGGCTTGCGAACTATAAGTACATAAATATGGATATTGCGGTCTATAACGCGATGAAATTGTTTGAAAAGATTTCCGAAGATAACGTTTTTACGGAAGAATAGAAAATTAAAAACAAAAAACTCCCCGCGCGATTTTATATCGCGCGGGGAGTTTTTTGTTTTTTGCAAACTTTTTCAAATTTCTTCGCTTATTGCGGCGACGGGACAACTTGCCATCGCGTTTTGTACTTCGTCGTACGTTGCCACGGTCGTTTCAGCGACGACCGTGGCTTTTCCATCGTCGTCGATTTTGAAAACTTCGGGGCAGATGCTTTCGCACAGACCGCAACCTATGCAATCGTCCTTATGCACTTTTGCTCTCATAACCGTTCACCTCCGTATTCGATTTTTATATTATTTTAACATATATTCCGCTTTTTGTCTGCATAATTTAAAAATTCACCGCAATATAAGTCGCGCGAGTCAAAAGTAAAATTTTTATTTTTGTTGCATATTTTTGTTATGAGTGTTATTATATATATATTCACTTAATATTTTGAAAGGTAAAGAATATGGACATATCTGAAATTATCAGATATTACTATATCGACGGCGACAAGTATTTTAAGACCGCGCGCGAAAGCCATAATCTCGACAGAGCGAGAACGCAGTTCAAACTTATAGAAGATATGGAAAAAGTTCTTCCCGAAATGGAGAAGATCGTAGAAGACGCGGACAAACGGCGGTCAACGCGGTTTTAGCGTTCGGGTTTCGGGGGCTTGTTTTTTATGAATAACGGTCATATTTTATCGGTTTTATCGGGAATCGGACGTCGCATTTTCGCGGCGTTTTTTACCTTGTCGGCGGTTTTGGCGTTCACGGCGGCGGGCTTTTTTGCGGGAAGAACGGAAACGGCAAGCGCTATCGACTATACCGACCCTACGGGGCGCGGCATAGGTTTTGCGTCCGTGCTTTACGACGGTTCTAACGGACTGCCGACTTCGGAAGCGAACGCTATCGTTCAATCGGATAACGGGCTTATATGGATAGGTAGTTACAGCGGGCTTATCCGATACGACGGAAACGAATTTTACCGTTACGACTCGTCGACGGGGATAGCCAGCGTTATGAGTCTTTTCGTCGATTCCGAAGACAGGCTTTGGGTGGGAACGAACGACAGCGGCGTCGCCGTTCTCCACGACGAAGAATTTAAGTTTTACAACGGGAAAGACGGGTTGGATTCTCTGTCCGTACGTTCTATTGCGGAAGATGACGAAGGCAATATTTTTATCGCCACCACGAGCGGGATAGCCTATATAGATTCCGACGGGACGTTGCACGTCGTAAACTCTCCGCAGGTGGATAACGAATACGTGTGCGAACTGTATTCCACGGGCGACGTTATTTACGGTATAACTAATAACTACGGCTTTTTTACGGTGGAAAACCGTAACGTAACCGCTTTTTACGGTACGGCGGAAACGGGTGATAAGAAAGTGAACACCGTTTACCCCGATCCCGAACCGCAGAAAAAAGGCTTTATCTATCTCGGGACGGACGGTTCGGAATTGTATTACGTTGACCTTAACGATAATTTTAACGTAGTGGGTTCTTATACGGTGGGAAACGCCGATCCGGAGTCCAGACTCGAATGTGTCAACTCTATTCGCCGCATAAACGGTTTGCTTTGGATCTGCGCCGATAACGGCGTGGGATACTTCGACGAAAATATGACTTTCGTTAAACTTTCGGACGTGCCCCTTAACAATTCCGTCGATCATTTGGTAGAAGATTTCGAAGGCAACCTTTGGTTCAGTTCTTCGAGACAGGGCGTTATGAAAATCGTCGAAAACCGCTTTATCGATATTTCAAAAATGGCGGGATACGACAAATTCGTCGCGAACAGCACCTATAAATACGGCGAAGACCTTTATATCGCGACAGATGAAGGACTGCGCGTTCTCGATTCTTCGTATGCGGCAAAAAACAACAAGGCGACCGAGAATTTGACGGGTAAAAGAATCCGCTGTATAAAAAAGGACGCGTCGGACAATCTCTGGTTTTGCCATTACGGCAACGAAGGCGAACTCGTAAGATACGATCCGCAAAACGACGAATATTTCGTTTTTAATACGGATAACGGACTCGTTTCCAACAAAGTCCGTATGTTAAAGGAATTGTCCGACGGCAGAATAGCGGTGGCGACCGGCGGCGGCGTGAATATTATTTCGGGCGACAGCGTGATTTCTACCTATAATAAAAGTAACGGAATAAGCAATCTCGAAATTCTCTGCATAGAAGAAATGGCCGACGGCAGACTCATGTTCGGCAGCGACGGCGGCGGCATCTACATAGCGGACGGCACGAAGGTTTCGCAACTCGGCATAGCCCAAGGGCTTAAATCGGAAGTGATTTTGCGCATCAAGAAAGACGCCAAGGAAGAACTGTACTGGATAATCACGAGTAATTCGGTGGCGTACTACAAAGACGGAGAGATCACTACCGTTAAGAATATGCCATATTCGAATAACTTCGATTTGTTTTTCGACAGATACGACAGACTTTGGATTTTAAGCAGCAACGGTATTTACGTTATAAACAGGGAAGAACTGTTGCGGGACGAACGCATATCTTTCGTTCACTACGATATGGACGGCGGTCTGCCGGGGATTGCCACCGCAAATTCTTACAGTTATATAGACGTAGACGGCACTCTTTACGTTGCCGCGTCCACGGGTATTTACAGCGTTAATATTAACGAAGAAAAGGAAAACGTAAGCAACGTAAAACTTTCCGTTCCGTATATTTCTCTGGACGATAAAACGGTATGGATTCACGGGGATGAAATACGCGTGTCCGCCGACTGTAAGCGTATAAACATCTACGCCAACGCGTTCACCTATTCGCTGGCAGATCCCCACGTTATGTATTATCTCGAAGGGTTTGACGACGCGCCCGTTTATACCACCAAAAGCAATATGTCTTACGCGAGTTATACTAACTTAAAAGGCGGAACGTACCGTTTTCACATTTCGATATTAGACAGCGTTACGGGTCGCGAAGAAAAGTCTTTCGTGCTGACGATAGTAAAGGATACGGCGCTGTACGAACGGCCGTGGTTTATAGGTATGTGCGGGCTTTTCGGGGTGTTTTTAATATTCGGCGCGGTTATGCTTATTTATCGCCGCAAAACCGTGAAGCTTCTGAAAGACAGGGAAGAAAACCGCAAACTCATCAACGAAATGACGCAGGTCTTTTCAAGTTGTATAGATATGAAGGACGCCTATACCAACGGGCATTCCGCTCGCGTTGCCAAATACACGGCAATGTTCGCGAAACGTCTCGGCAAGTCGGACGAAGAAGTCGAACGGGTGTATAATATCGCGCTTTTGCACGATATAGGCAAGATAAGTATTCCCGACAACATACTCAATAAGCCGGGGCGGCTGGACGACGCGGAATTCGCTATAATGAAAAGCCACTCTTCCCGCGGGTACGAAATTCTGAAAAACATAACCATCGCTCCGGGGATCGCGCTCGGCGCGGGGTATCACCACGAAAAATACGACGGCACGGGTTATCCGTCGGGGTTAAAGGGGGAAGAAATACCGGAAGTCGCGCAGATAATCGCCGTTGCGGACGCTTTCGACGCGATGTATTCCACCCGTCCTTACCGCAGGCAACTGCCGCTCGAAGCGGTTATCGCGGAAATAAAGCGCTGTTCCGGCACGCAGTTCAATCCCAAAGTCGTGCAGGCGTTTTTATCGCTTGCGGAAGAGGGTGCGTTCGATAACGTCGGCGAAGCGGTTGCGGATAAGTCAGCCGAAAACGGTAATGCGGATAGCGGCGCGCAAAACGTAAAACCGCAAGGCGTAAAGGACGATAATGCGGGCGATAATGCTGACGGCAAAACGGGCGGCGACGGCAAGGACGCGCCGAAAGAAGGCAAGTAATTCACAGGTCGGAAATTCAATCGAAAGCCGCCCGCCCCGAAACGGGGCGGGCGGCAAGTTTTTAAATATTTTTCCGTTTTAATGCTTTTTACGCGTCTATATCGTTTATAACGTGGAAATTGTACTGCGGAAAGACTACCGACAGTTCCTTTTTGATCTGTTCCGTTTCTTCATGCATATCGGGTGTGGAAAAGTCTAAAATTACGTCCACGCTTACCGTTTTCGTTTCCTTATTGAGATAAAAGCCGTGAACTTGCAACACGCTTTCGTGCGTCGAGATAAGGCTTATTACGCGCGATTTCAGCGCCCGTATCTCTTCGTCTTTCGTATTCATAGAGTAAATGCCTATACCCGCCATTATAACCCCGTGTTTAGCGTAAACGGCGGCGGAAATACGGCGTTCCATTTCGTCTATTTCGTCCGCGGTCATATAGTCGGGGATTTCTACGTGGACGGAAGCAACGAGCGTTTTAGGACCGTAACTGTGAATAATAAGGTCGTAAGCACCGTGTACGCATTCGTCTTCGCAAATTGTCTTTTTGATTGCGGAAACGAGTTCACGGTCGGCACGGTGTCCGACTATATCGTCAAGCGTTTCTTTCAGCATTGAAAATCCCGCTTTTATAATGAATAACGAGATAAGCACGCCGACGTAGGCTTCAAGGCTTACGCCGCCGTCTGTCGCTACGAACACTATCGCCGAAGCGAGTACCGACGCGGAAAGTACGGCGTCGAAAAGCGCGTCCGTCCCCGACGCTTTCAAAGCGGACGAGTCTACTCTTTTCCCGACCGTTTTGAAATACAGCCCCAGCACTATTTTTACCGCTATCGCCACGCCGATAATTATAAGCGAAAGAGTAGTATAGTCGGGATTTTCGGGATTGACGATTTTTTTGACCGATTCTACGCCGGCGGTAATGCCCGCGTAGATAACGAGCGCGGCGACTATCATTGCGCTTATGTATTCCACTCTGCCGTGTCCTAACGGGTGCTTTTTATCGGGTTTTCTGCCCGCTAAAAAGTTGCCTATCATAGTAACCAGCGAAGAAAGCGCGTCGGACAGGTTGTTCAATGCGTCTAAAATTACGGCGATGGAGTTGGAGATTATACCCACCGCGGCTTTAAAGCCCACAAGCAGAAGATTAGTAATAATTCCTATAAAACTCGTTTTTGCGATCGCCCTTTCGCGCGAAGTTTGTTTTTCGATACCTTTTTCAGACATACTCGTTTACCGCCCCGTATAAAACAATCGGTTGAGATATATTTTAGCACTTTTTTATATTAAACGCAACAGCGGAAACGCAATTCGCTATTGACAACCCGACTTTTATATTGTAAAATATTACTGAAAGAACCGTGGATACGGCAAAATTATAGGAGAAGATTATGGTTATAACGATAGGCAGAGAATTTGGCAGCGGCGGCAGAGAACTCGGCAGGCTTTTGGCGGAAGAACTCGGTATAGATTATTACGATAAAGAGATAATAACCGAAATCGCCAAGCACACCGAACTTTCGGAACAGTACATAAAACAGGTCGTCGAAAAGAACCCGCACGAACTTTTTCCGATATCTGTGGCGCACACTTTTTCGTATATAGACGCGCAGTCGCTTCAAATCACGCGTATGATTTTTATGGAGCAGGAAAAAGTCATAAAGGAAATGGCAAAGGCGTCGGACTGCGTTATCGTGGGGCGTTGCGCCGACTACATTTTGCAGGATTTCAAGCCGTTTAAGATCTTCGTGTACGCCGATATGGACAGTAAGGTGGAAAGATGCTTAAAGCGCAACGAAAAAGCGGAAGATATGCCGCGTAAAAAACTTATCAAAAAGATAAAGTCGATTGATAAGAACAGAGCGAGATATTATAATTACTATACGGGGCAGAAGTGGGGTGATATATTAAATTACGATATCTGTATAAACACCACGAATAAGGACTTAAAGGCGCTCGCTCCGCATATCGCTAAAATGGTTAAAGGATGAAGAATAAATAAAAACGGGCTTTTCTTCCCCGCAAGTTAAACCTTGCGGGGAAGAAAAATTTTTAAACAAAAAAGCGGAAACGGTATCGTTTGACAATTCCGTTAAATAATGGTATCCTAATTATAATTTTAACTTACGGGGAAGAATTTTTTATGGCGGAGTGGCTGAATAATACTTTTTACGGATTCGATAACGGCATATTTCACGCCTTTCACGATTTGGCGGTAGCGGCAGGCGGGTTTTTTACGCCGCTTTTTAAGGCGGTGTCGGTAATAGGCGAAAAGGGCATTATCTTTTTCGTGCTGGCGATTGTTTTAATGCTTTTTGCTAAAACCCGTAAAAGCGGCGTATGTATGTTCGGGGCGCTTTGTGTCGGCGCGATAATCACGAGCCTTATATTAAAGAACGTAATCGCGCGGGTAAGACCGTACGACGCAGGGTATAGAGAGTTCTGGGAATTCGTCGGGGGGGCGCAATCGGACAGTTACTGTTTCCCGTCGGGGCACACGACTATGATAACGGCGGCGATGACGGCTATGTTTATCTGCTTTAACAAAAAATGGTCTTGGGCAGGCTTTTGCGGGGTGCTGTTAATGGGCGTTTCGCGCGTGTATTTAATAGCGCATTACGCGACGGACGTTATCGGCGGCATTATCGTAGGCGCGGTATCCGCAGTAATAGCGTATTTTATTACGAAATTGATATTCTTCCTTTTAGAAAAGTACAAGGACAAGAAATTCTGCGCGTGGTGCTTGAATTTCGATATAAGGTCGTGTTTCAAGAAAAAATCGGACGCCGAAAACGAAAGCCAAGAAAAATAAAAACGGTTATTAAAATTTACGGGCGGCAATCATAGATTGCCGCCCGTAAAACGTTTTAAATTAAAATCAGAAGGTTAGTTTTTCGTTATAAAACTCTTCGTAACGGTTTACCCAGAGTTCGTGATTTTTTTCGCGCATCTTTTCGGCGTTTTCTTTTTCCGAAAGATTTTCGTCGGGATAGATAGCGGGGAAAAAGTGTATATAATATTCCTGAACGGGAAAACCGTCGTCATCTGAAAATTCGCTGTCTTTCATACAGATAAAGGCGGGTAAAACGGGCGCGTTATTGCGCGCGGCAAGCCTGAACGCGCCTATCTGCATCGGACGGGGCTTACGGTAATTGAACCACATTGCCTGTTCGGGGTAGATAAGTATCTTTTCGCCGCGATTTAAAAGCGTTTTTACGCCCGCGTAAAACTTTTTCATTGTTTCAAAGTCCGAACTTAAAGGCAAAGTGTTCGCATGGCGCATCATAAGTCTTATAGGACCTTTGAAGTTGTTGTAATTGCCTTCCTTTATGACCTTATATAAATACTGTCTTTTGCGGAATACGGGTATAAGCGCCCTGTACACCGCGTAATTGTCGCGGATATTAAAGTGATTGCAGGTTACTATCGCACCTTGCTTTACCGCCGCCGCGTTTTCTAGTCCCGTTATCTCTTTTATGATAAATTTATTCTTTTTTATCATACTCTCGAAAAACGCTCTGCCCATAAAGTTGGCAAATCGGGTCAGTATTTTACTCGAAAGTTTTTTATTTACGTAATCCACGTCTTTTGGGCGGATAATTTTAGTAGGGGGGTCGTCTTCCACGTCGTCGTTGAACCGCCCCGCCTTTTCGTACTCGTTTATTCTGGCTATAACTTTTAATCTTTCTTCGGATTTTTCCATATTTTAACCGCGTTGCTTGTCGAACCACAGTTTTTTGAACGTGCGATCGCTGTGATAAATGTTTTCTATCGCTTTTACAAGACCGTTAAACATTTCTTCGCCCTTGCGTCTGTCCTCTTCGGTATAATTTTTAAAGCCTTGTAAAATGTAGTCGTAAAACTCGCTCTTTTTAGCGTATTCCCAGAAATATTCGCCGTTTATGGTGTTAGGGTTGAACCACGGCTTATCCGCAAGCGCATAATGCACCAGATTTAAGTCGCCTTCGGGGGGTTCGGGGAAACTGTGTTTATTCCAGCCCGTAGGAAGATATTTGACACGCCCGTGGCAGATAACGTTTATGTATTCCTGATCGGGGGCAAGGCAGTCGAAATTATACGTGGTCAGCATATCCAAAAATCTTTTCTGTACGCCGAATTTGCGGAATTCTTTTAAATTCATAAGCATTACGCCCGAATTGAAATATGTGTAATAAGGTATGCCGATAATCTCTTCTACGTAGTTAGTGAACATCGGCGCTCTCGAAGTATTCTGCTCGTATGCTGCGCCTACTAAATTGTCGCCTATATCTATATCGTACAACTTCGCTATATCGGTCAGAAGTATCACGTCGCAGTCGAGATAAATCGCCTTGTCGTATTCGGGGAAAGCGTTTTCTATAAATAAACGGTAGTACGCCGCAAGCGAGAAGTAAAACATGTCGGGTAAGGTGTTTTTAAAAGGTTCTACGATATTCTTAACGTCGAAGAATTTTATTTTAATATTGTCTTTCGCGTGTTTTAAGAGTTTTTTCTGGTTTTCTTCCGAAACGTCGGTTTTTAACACCGTTATCTCGTAGTCGTTTTCTTTGGAAGAGTTTTCGATTATGGAAATTATCGCGACGTCAAGATATGGCACGTATCTGTCGTTACAAGCAAAAAATATCGGTACGGTTTTTTTCATTGAAATTCTCCTTTGTAAGTTTAAGTCCATACTTTTCAGCATATAACATTATAATAACAGACAAATCTAAACTATATCTAAACTTTAATGATATTTCAAAAGAGAAAAAACGGTAAGGGATAAATAAACTTGCGCCGCTTCGTTTAGAACGTAAAAAAAGGACTCGATCAAACCTTTCGTGGTTCAACCGAGTCCTTTATGGTGCTCCATCAGGGACTCGAACCCTGGACACCCTGATTAAGAGTCAGGTGCTCTACCAACTGAGCTAATGGAACATTTCAGCAAGCGTAAACGCTTACGAAAAATAGGGCTCCCAAAAAAGATTTGCATAGCAAAGATTTTTTGGGAAAAGGAGAAGCAGGCTGAAAGGTCTTGCCGTTTGCGTCTTACGCAGACGGCAGACAAAAAGCCTTGCTCTAACGTGGTGGTCCATCGGGGATTCGAACCCCGGACACCGTGATTAAAAGTCACGTGCTCTACCACCTGAGCTAATGGGCCATAATTATTCAGTTTGTTTGGCAGGGGTGGCAGGATTTGAACCTACGAATGCCGGAATCAAAATCCGGTGCCTTAACCACTTGGCTACACCCCTATATTAAGGGTCGGATTTTTTGCATCGGTTCTCTCCGCAAGTACCCTACCCAAAAATCAAAACGCGAAAGCGTTTTTATTTTTGGGGCGGGTGATGGGAATCGAACCCACGACCTCAAGGACCACAATCTTGCGCTCTAACCAACTGAGCTACGCCCGCCGTAATGGTGCGCCTGAAGGGATTCGAACCCCTGACACCCGGCTTAGAAGGCCGGTGCTCTATCCAACTGAGCTACAGGTGCATACACCCTTCTGTTCGTCTTATCCCGTGCTCTCTCCGCAAGTACTCGCTCCATAAATATAACGGAACTGCGCTCCGTTATATTTATGGAGCGGGTGATGGGAATCGGACCCACGCGGCCAGCTTGGAAGGCTGGAATTCTACCATTGAACTACACCCGCAAGCGGTCTTTCAAATAAGACGCTTATAAATTGTATCAAAATGTGATTTTAATGTCAACTGTTTATAATTCTTTTTTTAAAAAATCTTTTTATCTCCGCTTAATATTCCGAATAAATTACCAAAAACTTTGACAATCGCAGACGTATACAATATAATATTAAATATAAACGAATAAACAGGTGGGTAGACAATGTATAAAGATTTATACGAAGAGTGGATAGGTTGCGATAAATTAAAACCTGCGGAAAGACAGGAACTTGAACTTATCAAAGACAAAGAAGACGAGATAGAGTACCGTTTCGGGAAAGATCTCGAATTCGGTACGGCGGGTATGCGCGGCATTATCGGTATGGGCACTAATATGATGAACGTTTACACTGTTAAACGCGCTTCGCAAGGTCTTGCCGAATATATTAAAAAGCGCGGACCGATAGCCAAAATGCGCGGCGTAGTGATTTCTTACGACACCCGCAGATTTTCGCGCGAATTCGCTTCCGCCGCCGCGGTCGTACTCGCTTCTAACAGAATAAAGGTATATTTGTTTGAACAAGTGCACCCCGTTCCTATGCTATCCTTTGCCGTGCGAGAACTTAACTGTGTGGCGGGCATAATGATAACCGCAAGTCATAACCCCAAGGAATACAACGGCTACAAGGTATATGGCGCGGACGGCGCTCAAATGTCTCCGGAAACGACGGCGAAAGTCGTTAAATACATAGAAAACATAAAATCACCTTTGTCGGATAAAATAAAATATTCCAAAAAATTAGCGTTAAAGTACGTAAAATTCACGGGTAAAAAATTAGATAAAGCGTATTACTCGAAAATCACCGAATTAGTGCTTTCGCCGAAGGAAATACAGGAAGTCGGCGCTGACATCAAACTCGTATATACGCCGGTACACGGCAGCGGGTTTATTCCCGTAACGACCGTGCTTAAAAAACTCGGTATAAAAGCGTCGATAGTAGCCGAGCAGGAGGTTGAAGACCCTGCGTTTTCCACCGTAGAAGTGCCTAATCCCGAATACAAGGAAACGTTATCGCTCGCCATTTCGCAGGCGAACGCCGAAGGTGCGGACGTGGTGTTCGGAACCGACCCCGATTGCGACAGACTCGGCGTTGCAATACGTAACGATAAAGGCGAATTCGTTGCGCTTACGGGCAATCAGACGGGCGTTCTTCTTCTCGACTATATTCTCGGAAGACTCAAAGAAAAGGGCGAACTCAATAAAAAGTGTTTCGTTGTAAAATCGTTCGTAACGACGAGTCTTGCGCGGCTTATAGCCGACGACTATAAAGTGGAAATGATGGACGTACCCGTCGGCTTTAAGTTTATAGGCGAAAAGATAAAGAAGTTCGACGATACGGGCAAACGCCGTTTCATATTCGGGTTTGAAGAAAGTTGCGGATATCTTCGCGGCACGCACGCAAGGGATAAGGACGCCGTGGTCGCGAGTATGTTGTTTGCCGAAATGGTGTGTTATTACACCGCGCACGGCGTTAAAGTGTACGACAGATTGCAGGAAATATACGCTAAATACGGTTACGTTTGCGATAAGAGCGTGAGTACCGTTTACGGTGGACTTAACGCGATGAAAGAGATGAACGCCGTCGTCGACGATATGAAACACAAGAAAATAAAGAAAGTCGGCGGCGTAAAGGTAGTGGCGAAACGCGATTATTCGACTCTTATGCGCACGGAAGGGGACAAGGTAACGAAGATCAACTGTTCGCCGGTAAACGCTGTGTATTACGAACTTGAAGGCGGCGGATTTATATGCGTGCGCCCGTCCGGAACGGAACCGAAACTCAAAGTTTACTATTCGGTAACGGGCAAGGACAGAAAGACTGCGGAAACGACTTTCGACGCGGTAAAACGGGATTTCGAAGAACTGATGAAATAAAAGGTGTGTTTTAGGGGAAAATGATAAAAGCCGTACTTTTGGACGTGGATAATACGTTGCTCGATTTCAATAAAAGCGCCGCCGAAACGATAAAAAGCGCGTTTTCCGAACTCGGGCTTAAATACTCGGAAGGCGTATTCGACGTTTTTCTGCGCACCAACGACGAATTATGGCGCAAGATAGAAGAAAAAGAGATTACGCGCGCGGAATTGCACCGCGACAGGTGGAATATTATTTTCGACAGGCTCGGCGTAAACGCGGACGGCGCGGAAATGGAACGGTTGTTTTTAAGTGGGCTTGAAAATTACGCTATTCCCGTGGAAGGCGCGCTCGATACCGTAAAATATCTTTCGGGGAAATACAAGTTGTATACCGCAAGCAACGCGCCCTACGCCCAACAGGTAAAAAGGCTTACCCTTTCGGGCATATTGCCTTTTATAGAAAAAATATTGAATTTTGAAGACCAAGGCATAAATAAACCGCAGAAGCGGTTTTTTGAAGAGTGCTTAAAGACGATAAGTTCGGCGACAAGAGAAGAGACAGCGATAATCGGCGACTCGCTTTCCGCGGATATGGCGGGCGGCAAGAGTGTGGGAATAACTACCGTATGGTTTAATCGGGGAGGTTCGGTAAATCCCCCTTCGGGGCTATGCGACTATACGGTCAATAGCCTTGCGGAAATAAAAACCGTTTTGTAATCGCACACGAAAGGAGAAGAAATGTCTTTCAAAAAACGGTACAAGTTTTTCGGGACTTACGGTACGACGCTTAACTTGAAGGCAAAGGAAGCGTTCGGTTCGATATTGCCCGTAGTTATCGTCGTTCTGTTATTATGCGTTACGATCACCCCCGTGGAAAGCGGAACGTTTTTGGCGTTTATTCTTGGGTGCGCCTTGGCGGTCGTCGGTATGGCGTTTTTCACGCTCGGCGCTGAAAACGCTATGACGCCGATAGGTCGATATATAAGCACTTCCGTAATAAAGACAAAAAAACTGTGGATAATATTGCCGCTATTCTTTTTAGTGGGCGTGTTTATCACGATTTCCGAACCCGATTTGCAGGTTTTAGCGTCGGAACTTGAAGAAACCGTGAATTATATGGTGCTTATAGTAACCGTCGGCGTGGGCGTAGGCGTATTTCTCGTTATCGCTTTTTTAAGAATAGTTTTAAATGTAAAACTTAAAACCGTTCTGATAGTCTGTTATACCGCGATATTCGTTTTAGCGTTCTTCGTGCCCGGGAATTTCGTACCGCTCGCTTTCGACTCGGGCGGGGTAACGACCGGACCTATGAGCGTACCGTTCATAATCGCTATGGGTACGGGCGTCGCGTATTTAAGGAGCGATAAGTCCGCGGAAGACGACGGGTTCGGTTTAACGGCGCTGTGTTCGGTAGGACCTATTATAGCGGTAATGATTTTAGGTATGATATACAGACCCGAAACGGTGAGCGTCAGCGGCGGCGAAGCGCTTATTATACCTGATTCCAAAGAACTGTTTTCGGTTTATATAAAAAGACTGCCCGAATATATGAAGGAAGTCGGTATCGCGCTGTTGCCGATAGTTGCGTTTTATTTTATCACTATGTCGTTCGGCGGCAAAATAGCGAAAGGCGAATTTATAAAAATACTCGTCGGGATCTTTTACGCGTATTTCGGTCTGGTTATTTTCCTGCTCGGCGTAAACTGCGGATTTCTGCCCGTAGGTATGAAGATAGGCGAAACGCTCGGTAACTCGGATTACGCGTGGGTGGTCGTGCCGATAGGTATGGTGTTGGGATTTTTCATTGTGGGCGCTGAACCCGCGGTGCATATTTTAAACGACCAAGTGTTTGAAATAACGGGCGGCGCTATCCCTAAAAAAGCGTTGGGACTTTCGCTTATGACGGGCGTAGCGGTTTCAACGGGACTTGCGTTTTTAAGGATTTATTTTTCTATACCGATACTGTATATACTTATACCGTGTTACGCGGCGGCATTCGTTCTGACCTTTATCGTTCCAGATATATTTTCGGCGATAGCCTTCGACTCCGGCGGGGTCGCTTCGGGCGCTATGACGGTAGGGTGTTTGATGCCTATGGCGCTCGGTTTTTGCGAAGCGCTGGGTAAGGATGCCGGTTCGGAAGGTTTCGGACTTGTGGCGTTCGTAGCGATGACGCCGCTCGTCGCTATACAGATTTTAGGGCTTGTGTTCAGAATAAAGAGCGCGAAAGCGAAGAAAGCGCAGGCGGAAATTTCCGCGGAACAGACGAAAGTCCGAAAGGCGGAAGAGATTATCGATTAGGAGAAAGTTATGGAAGGTGTAAAATATATAATAACGGTGACCCACAGAGAATACGCCGAAGATTATACCGAATTTTTTTACAGCCACGGCGTCCGCAATCTGATAAAGATTTTCGCAACGGGTTCGGCACGCGACAAAACGCTGTCGGCACTCGGAATAGAGCGGGCGCTTAAAGTAGTTTTCTGTACCGTGGCGACGGAGAGCGACGCGGACGAAATAAATAAAGGGCTTATAAAGGAAACGAATATAACCGAACGCGGCAACGGGTTTTCTTTGACTCTGCCGCTGGACGGAATAGGCGGGGAATCGGGCAAGCGGTATCTTTTGGGCGATAAACCTTTGGAAAAAAAGGAGAACGGAAAAATGGAAGAAAAAAGCAAATACGTTCTTTTGACGATAATAGCCGATAAAGGAAACGTAGACGTGGTTATGGACGCGGCGAGAGCGGCGGGCGCTACCGGCGGAACGGTGCTTTCCGCAAAGGGAACGGGCGCGGAGATAGCAAAGTTCTTCGGCGTGGCGATTTCCGAAGAAAAGGAACTTATTTACGTCGTAACGAGAAGGGAAGATCGCGACGGTATAATGAAAGCGGTCATGGAAAAAGCGGGCAGAGATTCGGACGCGCACGGCGTAGTGTTCTCTTTGCCTGTTGAAACCGTAATGGGGATAAGGGATTTCGAAGACTAGAATATGAGAGAAGACCGTAACTGCGATTATACGCAAGAACTCGTTAAAAACGGAGTTATCGCTTTCGTTCCGAGCGGGAACAGTATGTGGCCGACCCTTAAAAACAGGGGGCAGTCCGTAATAGTAAAATTAAAGACGGAAAAATTAAAGCCTATGGACGTCGCTCTTTACCGTAGAGAGAACGGTTCTAACGTGCTGCACAGGGTAATGCGTGCGACCGATTTCGGGTACGTTATGTGCGGCGACAGCCAGTTTACGCTTGAAAAGGTAAAGGAAGATTGCGTTTACGGGGTTATGGCAGGCTTTTACCGCGGTAAGCGTTACGTGGAAGCGACCGACCCCGACTATATAGAACAGATAAACAAATGGTACGAAAGCGAAAAACGCAGAAAGTTAAGAGTAAAGACGTTTTTCTTTTTTAACAGATTGAAAACTCTGCCTGCGCGCGCTCTTCGCAAAATTTTCGGAAGGAAGAGAAAAGACGAAGGAGAAATTAACGATGATTGATTTGAATATACTCGGTAAAAGCGCGAAAGCGGCGGCGGGCGGGCTTTATTCCGCACCGCAGGAAGTTATCGACCGCGCGCTCGTTATTTCCGCCGACGAACTCATTAAAAACGCGGATAAAATAAAAGCGGCGAATATAAAGGATATAAAAAACGCCGAAGAAAAGGGACTTTCCGCCGCGTTTATAGACAGGCTTAAAATCACCGACGGCGTTCTTAAAGGTATGGCGGAAGGGTTAAAACAGATAGCGACCTTAAAGACCCCCGTGGGCGAAATAGTGTACGAGTACGAGAATAAGGAACAGGGCATAAAAGTCGTTAAAAGAAAAGTGCCGTTCGGCGTGGTGGGAATTATATTCGAATCCCGCCCCAACGTTACGGCGGACGCTTTCGGACTTTGTTTAAAGACCAAAAACGCCGTGATTTTAAAAGGCGGCAGCGACGCGATAAATTCCAACCTTGCAATAGTCGAAGTTCTGCGCTTTGCGCTTCATAAGTGCGGGATAGACGAAAACGCGGTAAGTTTAATCGCCGACTCTTCGCGCGAAACGGCGGCGGCGTTTATGCGCTTAAATAAATACGTAGACCTTCTTATTCCGCGCGGCGGGGCAGGGCTTATAAAAGCCGCCGTAGAGAACGCCACCGTGCCGATAATCGAAACGGGAACGGGCAACTGCCACGTTTACGTTGACGAGTTCGCTAACCCCGAAATGGCGGCGAAGGTTATATTCAACGCCAAAACCCAGCGTTACAGCGTTTGCAACGCCTGCGAATCGCTGGTTATTCACGAAAAAATCGCGGAAAAAGTTTTACCGCTTATTTACGACAAACTTTCCGAAAAACAAGTGGAAATGAGATGCGACGAAATCAGTTACGGCATACTTAAAGGTAAGAAGAACGTCGTCAAAGCGACGATTGATGATTTTTACACCGAATACGGCGACGCGATAATTTCCGTAAAGGTCGTCGATAGCCTTGAAAGCGCGATTAGTCATATCAACGAACACTCTACCCGCCACTCGGAAGCGATCATCACCGAAAATACGGAAAATGCGGAACAGTTTTTAAACGCAATAGACAGCGCTTGCGTGTATCATAACGCTTCGACGCGCTTTTCGGACGGGTTTATATTCGGGCTTGGCGCGGAAATAGGAATATCCACGCAAAAACTTCACGCCCGCGGTCCTATGGGGCTCGACGCCTTAACTACGACGAAATATACGGTAACGGGCGACGGCGCGGTCAGAAAATAAGATAAAAAAACAGGCGGATAAAGGCAAAACCCTTTGAATTTTCAAGGGGTTTTATTTTTTTAAAAAATATTTTAAAATGTTGGCGTAAAACCCTTGACAAAGGCGGATAATAAGAGTACAATTTATTCAAAAGTTAGCAGTTAAGCGCAAAGAGTGCTAACACAAAACTTTTAATATTGCTAAGGGTAAGGGATATGAAACTCTCCGACAGAAAAAAGAAAATTTTACAGTACGTCGTGGACGATTATATATCCACGGCGCAACCCGTTTCGAGTAAGAGCATTACCGAAAAGTATATGCAGGGGATTTCTTCGGCGACGGTAAGGTCGGAACTCGCTGGACTCGAAGAAATGGGGTATCTTAATCAACTTCACACGTCTAGCGGCAGAGTGCCTTCTATCGACGCGTATAAACTTTACGTTACCGAACTTATGGATAAGGGTAAACTCACGCGCGAAGAAACGGGGCTTATCCGCGCGGCGTTTAAAAGCCACGTTGACAGTATGGAAACGGTGGTCAAAAACGCGGTGGACGTAATAAGCGAACTTACCAACTACACGTCGGTCGCGGTCGCTTCGCACAGCGGAAAGGAAAAAATCGTTAAAATCGAGATATTCCGCTACAAGCCCGCGCAGGCGCTACTTCTCGTCGTTACCGAAAATACGCTTATCCGCGACAAATTCATAGATATTCCGGAGAGTATGACCGACGCGGAGATCGAGGACGCGAGCAGGGTACTGATGAAAGCCTTTCGCGGCAGAGCGCTTGACGAAGTGCTTTCCGTGGGAAAGTCCGTCTGCGACGAAATAGACGGCTACCGCGAGATATTCGACGGCGTTATGGACGCTATCGAAGAATACGTCGAAAGGGATAAGGCGGACGTCGTGATTAAGGGCGAAGGCAAGATTTTAAATCACCCCGAAAGCCTTGACGGAGAAAAGGTCAAGAATTTTCTTTCGGTGGTAACGAGTAAGGATAAACTCGCCGAACTTTTATCGGACGGCAACGACGATATAGAGATAAACATCAAGATAGGCGGCGAAAACGAAGATATGCCGAAGGACTGTTCTCTCGTTACCGCAACCTATTCCGCAAGCGGCATAAAGGTCGGAACGTACGGCGTTATAGGGCCGCTAAGGATGGACTATCAGAAAGTCGTTTCGGTTTTAAAAGGCGTAGGCAAAGTGCTTGAAGACATTATGAAAAATAAAGAATAGCGAAGGACGGGATTATGGAAGAGAAAAAAAAGAAAAAGCCCGATAACACGGAAGAACGGGTTTCGGCACTTACGGAAGAGAACGAAGCGCTTATAAAGGAAGTCGAAGAAGCCAAAAAGCAGGCGGACGATTTCAAGGACAAATGGATGAGAAACGTCGCCGAGTTCGACAACTATAAAAAGCGCAACGCCAAAATCTGGCAGGACGCTTTCAACGAAGGCATCGCAAGCGTAATCTTAAAAATTCTGGTCGTGGGCGACACGCTCGACAGAGCGTTAGGTCTGGGGCTTGACGAAAAAACGCAGGCGGGCATAGCGGGAATAAAGAGAAAGTTCGACGAAACGCTTACTTCTCTCGATATCGAAGAGATAAATCCCGTCGGCGAAAAGTTCGATCCGAACGTCGCGGAAGCGGTGATGCAGGTGGAGAGAAGCGAAGGCGACGAGAGCGATAACGTAAAACAAGTGTTTGAAAAGGGCTATAAACTGAAAGATAAAATAATAAGATACGCAAAAGTCAGCGTAGTAAAATAACGTAAAATATCAACAAGGAGAATTTTAATTATGAAAACAATAGGTATCGATTTAGGAACGACAAACTCGTGCGTAGCCGTTATGGAAAACGGCGAACCCGTAGTAATAGCGAACGCGGAAGGCGCAAGGACTACGCCTTCGGTCGTGGGATTTCAGAAAGACGGCGAAAGACTCGTGGGGCAGGTAGCGAAACGTCAGGCGGTTTCTAACCCCGAAAGGACGGTTTCGTCCATCAAACGCCACATGGGTTCAGACTATAAAGTCAATATAGACGGCAAGGCTTACACTCCGCAGGAAATTTCGGCAATGATACTGTCGAAACTTAAAAAAGACGCGGAAGCGTACTTGGGCGGCACGGTAACCGACGCGGTCATCACTTGCCCCGCGTACTTTACCGACAGTCAGCGCCAAGCGACCAAAGACGCGGGCAAGATTGCGGGCTTAAACGTTCTCCGTATCATCAACGAACCGACGGCGGCGGCGCTCTCTTACGGGCTCGATAAGGAAGGCAAAACGCAAAAGGTCATAATATACGACCTTGGCGGCGGCACGTTCGACGTTTCCATTATGGAAATAGGCGACGGCGTATTTGAAGTTCTTGCTACCAACGGCAACAATATGCTCGGCGGCGACGACTTCGATAAGAGAATTATGGATTATCTCGTTTCCGAATTCAAAGCAAAGGAAGGCATAGATCTTTCGGGCGACAAACTCGCTATGCAGAGATTAAAGGAAGCGGCGGAAAAGGCGAAAATCGAACTTTCGGGTATGAGTAAAACCAACATCAACCTTCCGTTTATTACGGCGGACGCGACGGGGCCAAAACACCTTGACGTTGACCTTACTAAACAAAAGTTCGACGCGATGACCGCAGACCTTGTCGAAGCGACGGTTACTCCTATGAAAAAGGCTATGGAAGACGCTAAACTTTCCTATTCCGATATAGATAAAGTTATTTTGGTCGGCGGTTCTACGCGTATTCCCGCGGTCATCGACGAAGTCAGAAAGATTACGGGCAAAGAACCGTTTAAGGGCATCAACCCCGACGAGTGCGTGGCTATCGGCGCGGCAATTCAGGGCGGCGTTTTATCCGGCGAAGTAAAAGACGTTCTTTTACTCGACGTTACGCCTTTGTCCTTGGGTATTGAAACGCTTGGCGGCGTTTGCACCAAACTTATCGAAAGAAACACCACTATCCCCGTCAAGAAATCGCAGGTATTTTCGACTGCGGCGGACAATCAGACGCAGGTCGATATCCACATTTTACAGGGCGAAAGAGAATTTGCAAAAGACAACAAAACTCTCGGGCGTTTCGAACTTACCGGCATCGCTCCCGCACCCCGCGGCGTACCGCAGATAGAAGTTACCTTCGATATAGACGCAAACGGCATAGTCAACGTTTCGGCGAAAGATTTGGGAACGGGCAAATCGCAGAATATTACGATAACCGCGTCTTCTAACCTTTCCGAAGCGGATATCAACAAGGCGGTAAACGAGGCAAAACAGTACGAAGAAGAAGACAAAAAGCGCAAAGAAGGCGTGGAATCCCACAACAAACTCGACGGTATGATTTTCACCGTCGAAAAGACCATAAAAGACGTTGGCGACAAGATTTCGGAAGAAGACAAGGCGAAACTCGAAGAAGAGATCAAGACCGCGAAAACCGAACTTGAGAGCAACGACAAAGACCGTATGGATAAGGCGTTCGAGAATCTGTCTAACGTTTCGCAAGGCGTGTTCGCGAAGATTTATCAGCAGGCGCAAGGACAGAACCCGAACGGCGATACGAACGGCGGCGCGGGACAGGGTGCGGGCGACACCGAATTCCACCAGAATTAAGACGTAAAAAATAAAAATCATAACGATACGAAACGCAGAACTGAAAGGCAAAAACGCCTTTCAGTTCAACGCGTTTAATAAAGGCTTGCACGGAAAGGAATATTATGGCTAAAAATTATTATGAAACGCTGGGAGTTGACAAAAACGCCACGCAGGACGATATAAAAAAGGCATACAGAACGCTCGTTAAAAAGTATCACCCCGACCTTCATCCCGGGGACGCTGCCGCTGCGGAAAAATTTAAGGAAATAAACGAAGCGAACGAAGTTTTGTCCGACGAAAAACGCAGAAAAGAATATGACTTTCAGCAGGAACACCCGAATATGGGTGGTTTCGGGGGCGCGGGCGGCGCAAGCGGATTTTCGGGATTTTCCGATTTCGGCGACATTTTCGGGGATATTTTCGGCGGTTTCGGCGGCGGAAGAAGCAGAGCCCAGACCAAAGTCAAGGGTGAAGATATCACCATTGAAATTTCGCTTTCCTTTCTCGACGCGGCGAAAGGTTGCGTAAGAGAAGTCGTTTATAACAGAAACGAACCGTGTAAAGCCTGCAAAGGCACGGGCGCGAAAGGCGGCACGGCGTATAAAAAATGCGACAAGTGCGGCGGTACGGGGCAAGTGGTTTATACTTCGTCCAACGGATTTTTCCGTTCGCAGACCGTCCGTCCCTGTCCCGACTGCGGGGGAACGGGCAGAAAGATTTTGGAAGCCTGTCCCGATTGTAAGGGCAAGGGCTATACCCGCGCGGCGACCAAGGTTTCTTTAAATATCCCCGCCGGCGCGGATACGGGCAGTTATTTACGGAAGGTAGGCTTCGGCGAAGCGTCGACAAGCGGCGGCGAAGCTGGCGACCTTATAGTCGTTATAAAGGTAGAACCGAGTAAACTTTTAAGGCGCAAGAATTTCGATCTTTACGTTACCGTTCCGATAAGTTTTAAGACGGCGGCACTCGGCGGAAAGGTCAAAGTTCCGCTTATCGACGAAACGCTTGACTACACTATTCCCGAAGGCACGCAGAGCGGCAAAGTGTTCTTCGTGCGCGGAAAGGGTATAAAGACTTCGCGCGGGACGGGCGACCTTTACATAGAAACGGTCGTGGAAGTGCCGACGAAACTTTCGAAAGCGCAAAAATCCGCACTCGAAGACTTCGACGGCAATACCGAATTAAAGCAGTGCGCGAAGATGAAACAGTATTCGGACAATATGCAATCGATGTACGGCAAAAACCCATATTAAAATGAAAGATTATATTGAAATTTCGGTCAAAACCACGCATATAGGCGCGGAACTCGTTGCGGACGCGCTTTCCGATATTTTGGAAGGCGGTATTTCCGTTTCGGACGTTCAGGATGTGATCGACCTTGAAAAATCGGGCAAAAGTTGGGACTATGCCGACGATAAAATTTATTCCGCGGATAAGACCGTAACGGTCAAAGGCTACGTTAAAATCGCGGAAAAAGTTAAAACGCTTGAAAAAATCGACGCCGCGCTTAACGCGTTAAAGGCAAATTCGCCCTTCGATTTAGGCTCGCTCGAAATTTCCGAAATTGCAATCGACGGCGAAGAGTGGCGGGATAAATGGAAGGAAAATTTTAAGCCTATCCATATCGGAAAAATCGTCGTCGTGCCCGAGTGGATAAATTATAAACCCGAAAAGGGCGAAAAAACCTTACTTATCGGTTCTAATATGGCTTTCGGCACGGGCGAACACGAAACGACTTCTATGTGCGTGGAGTTTTTGCAGGACTTCGTTAAAAAATCCGATACGGTGATAGACGTCGGGTGCGGAAGCGGCATTTTGGGGATTTCCGCCGCAAAACTCCGGAGTGTATTTAAAAAATCTTTTGGACGACAATACCGTAAAGGGCGACGTTATAGTCGCCAACATTATGGCGGAAGTGCTTATCGGGTTCGCCGCGGGAATTAAAAACAATTTAAATGCGGGCGGTACGGTAATACTTTCGGGAATACTTACGGACAGATTAGATAAAGTCGTTGCGGCGTATGAAGCGCAGGGCTTCGGGCTTGTAAAAACGAAAATAAAAGGCGAGTGGGCGGCGATAGCCCTTAAAGGGAAAAATAAATGAAAGCGGTGGTTTTTACGCTCGGCTGTAAAGTAAACGAGTGCGAAAGCGATTCGCTCGTTTCGGGTTTAAAAGCACGGGGCTACGAAGTTTCCGATAAACTCGTAAAAGCCGATTTATACATAGTAAACACTTGCGCCGTAACCGCGGAAGCGGAAAAGAAATCCCGCCAGACGGCAAGCAGGATAAGGCGGCTTAATCCTAACGCAAAAATCATTTTTACGGGTTGTGCGGCGGAAAAGAATTACAAGGCGTTCGCGGACAAGTCGGCGGCGTATCTCGTTACGGGCGTTTTCAATAAAAACGCGATTTTGGACGCGCTTGATAAATCGGGCGTAATGATAGCCGAAAAAAGCACGGACTACGAAGAAATGCCCGCGCCGACTTCCTTAAAAGCGCGTGCGTTTATAAAGGTACAGGACGGGTGCGACGGTTTTTGCACTTATTGTATAATTCCGCATTTAAGGGGCAGAAGCCGTAGCCGCAACCCCGAAAGCGTGGTAAAGGAAATAACCGCGATTAGTCCCGCGGAAACGATTGTTACGGGGATAAATTTATCGGATTATCGTTACGGCGATATCGGGCTTACGGGGCTTATCGAAAGGCTGAAAGAAATAAATTCCCGCATACGGCTCGGCTCTTTGGAAGTTCGGGTGATAGACGACGAATTTTTGAACGCGGAGAAAAGGCTAAAAAATTTCGCGCCGCATTTTCATTTGTCTTTGCAGTCGGGCTCGAACGCCGTTCTTA
>ONQV01000012.1 GCA_900320065.1 uncultured Eubacteriales bacterium
TTGTAAGGTTTTACATTAAAAGAGTGCCTTCTTCGGAATTTATGACCTTAAACATTTCCACTTGCCTGCCGGATTTCGCGTCGATATAGATATAATAAACGTCGCCGCCCATAGTACCCGAAAATTCGTAGCAAAGCGTTTCGGTGTTTTCGCCCGTAGGTACTACCGCAAGCCGAGCCGTTTCGACGGAAATATCTTCGGACACTTTCGCTCTCGCCTGCGCCTTGGTAAGCGCGGGACTTCCCACCGTTCTTTCGGTATGATTAGTATAATATCCCGTCGCTTCCAACCCGATTATCATACCCGTTTCCGCACATACGCGCGCTTTTATTAAATCGGGATAGATTATCGCTCCGTCGATTTCGGGTGCAAAATTTATCGTGTAAACGTTGTTAGAAAGGTTTGTCCACACGGGCTTTATACCGTTTACACCCGTTTTTGCAATAAAGTCAAGCGCCTTTTCGGTAGCCGCGTCCCCGTCGTAATTTATAGCCCTGCAACTGCCGGAATAAGAGAACATTATAAGTTTTCCGCCCTTTTCCGCTATCTGCGCGTAGATAAGGTCGCCCTTTATTTCGCCCTGCACGCCGAAAGCCGCGATATTCCCCGTACTTTTACCCGTAAACGCTACGTTTTGCGGGCTATATTCCGCAAAAATCTCTCCGAATATATCCACCGCTTCCGCTTCGGTTATCTTTCTGCCCGAAAGTCCTTTTATTTCGCGGTCGTCCCTGCCGTCCGAAAACGGACCGTCGTAAATAAGTTCTGGGTATTCGACGGACAATTCCTGTAATTCGTTAAGATTGTCAAGGAAGGCGTTGTTACCGACGTTTTCCATATCCGCAAAGTTAAAGTCGCCGTCCATATCGTTCATAGAAGTCTGCAAAGCGTTTTTAAGCGCAAGGTTGGCTTTATAAAGGTTTTTAAGATTTTCGCGGTCGGTATTCGACAATTTTTCACCGCGGATAAGTTTTTTGTTGAGATACTTGGCGTAATCCCCGACTTGGTTGACGATTTTAGTGGTGTAAAACTTATTTTCGTCCTTTATAGGAAGTTGTTGAAGATTGTTTTCCGCAAGTTCGCTGTTTACCGCAACGTCCATTAAATAGGTCTGTATCGCCCCGCTATCGCTCGTCGCAAGCGTTTTCGATAAGTCTAGATCCATATTGTTTACCTGCGCCACGGTGTCGTAAAAGGACTTCCTGTAAGCCGTTTCTAGCTTATTGTCGCTATACGCGGGCGCAAGCGTAATGTAAGCCAGAACCGAAGCGAGTATCAACGTGGAAAGTCCCAAAGATATGACCGCGGCAATTAAACCGCCGCGCCCGCGCGCCGTATTTGCGTTTTGACTTTTTCTTTCTTCTTTAAGTCTTTTGCGCTCTCTCCTGATATTCTCGCGCTGTTCCCTTTGTTCCGCACGACGACGCGCTTTTTCTCTCTTTGCCGCCGCCTGCGCTTTATAACGCTCGGCGCGCTTATGCTCTTTTTCCCGTTTTTTTATATCTTCGGGGTTATCCGTACTGTCAGCCGCCCCGAAAGTAAAATTCTTATCGTCCATAATCATCCCCCCTTATTATTTCGCAAAAACGTGGTTTCCGATGGTTACCGTAGTCTGCCTTGAAAATATCCATTGACTAGTAGCCGTTCTCGGATTGTAGTAATAGATAGCGCCGTAAGTCGGGTCCCAACCGTTCATAGCGTCCTGCGCCGCCTTTTTGGCGTTAGCGTCGGGCGTTAAGTTTATCTGCCCGTCGGCTACCGCCGTAAACGCGTAACTCTGATAAATCACGCCCGCCATAGTGTTCGGGAAAGACGAACTTCTTATTCTGTTCATAACGACCGCGCCGACCGCGACCTGTCCCACGTAACTTTCGCCGCGGGCTTCGCCGTAGATAAGTCTCGCCAAAAGGTTGACATCCGAAGAACTGTAAGACGAAGAAGAGCCCGACGCCGAACTTATCCCCATAGCGGCGAGAGTTTTAGCGCCCGCAATACCGTCCGCCGTAAGCCCGTTCTTTCTCTGAAACGACTTGACCGCCGCCACGGTCTTCGCGCCGTAAATACCGTCCACCGAACCCGTGTAATAGCCCCAGTTTTTAAGTTTCTGTTGAAGAGTTTTTACCGTTTCGCCTTTACTGCCCTGTTTAAGCACCGCCGCGTAAGCGCTTTGCGGCGCGGGGCTTACCGCCGCGCTTACCGAAAACACGCAAGCCACCGCCATAAGCGTAAGAGCGACGATTTTTATTGTTTTTTTCATATATATCTCCTTATTTTTCAGAAAAACGCTTTATAATTTCAAGGATCTTACTTTTATAAACGTAGTTTGCGCCCTTACCCGTAAAACAAAGCGGCGGATAGACCACGCACCACCAGTTATCGCCCTTGCCGCTACCGAGTTCTATTATCAAAGCGTCGTAAAAGCCCTGTTCCAGCGTAAAATCGCCGTAAGAACGCGTCGGAAATTTTTCCGTGTTGATTTTAGCGTGCGACTTATATTCAAACCCTTGTTCAAGAAGCACTTTATCCGCGACCTTTTCTATTTCCGAAAGTCGTTCGTTAAGCATACTTTCCGCTTTAATTTTGGTATCGCACTCGGCGATAAACGGCGTAAGATATGCGACGACGGCGTCTTTCACCCTGTATTTTACCGACTGCGCTTCCGTTTCGTTGGAATCGGCGCGGATATGTATTCTTAAATATTCGGTATGCGCGCCGCTTTCGGAATTAGCGCCGACCGCTATTACCGACAGAATTATTATGAGAAAGAGCGTGAAAGTTATGCAGAATTTTTTCATTTTTATAACCGTCCTTTTAACTTTGAATATACGCATTATTTCCTTATTTTGTAATTTTTATACCGTAACGACGCATAAAAAAAGGAAACCGAAAACGTCGGTTTCCTTTACCGTTTAATATCGTTTTTATTTTATACTGTTTTCGCTTTTATCATCCTGTCGCCGAAGTCGTAGTAAAATACTTTATACGCCTTATCGCGTTCTTTTTTGGTCTTATATATGCCGTATACCGCCGAACCGCTGCCCGTCATCACCGCCGCGCCGTATTCTCTTAATTTGTCGACCGCGTCTTTTATTTCGGGCAAAAGCGTTGCCGAACTTTCGTACAGGTCGTTTTTAAGAACGGTAAAAAAGTTGTCGGGGTCGTCTTCTTTTAATAGACTCACCGCCGCCGAAGTGTTTTTCGGATAGAGTTTGCCGATTTTATCGTAACCTTTATAACTTTCGACGGTCGAAACCCCCGACTTTCCCGTAACTATAAGCAGGTAAAAGGTGCGCTTTACTCCTTCGATTTTTTCCACGCGTTCGCCCCTGCCGCGCATAACGGCGTAGCCGCCTTTAAGCATATACGCCACGTCGCTACCGAGTCCGTTCGCTATGTACGAAAGATCACGGTTCACCTTATACAGTTTACGCATAGCGGAAAGCACGCCCGCTATGTCCGCCGAAGAACTGCCGAGCCCCGCGCCTATGGGAATCGTGCGCTTTATCGTTATATCCGCGCCGCCCGTGCCGAATTCTCTTTTAAAACTTTCCGCGGCGCGATACGCGTTGCTCTTTTGCACGCTTACCCCAAGCGGAACACCGCTGAAAGTGATTTTTATCAGGTTATCTTTACGCGCTTTCACGCATACCGTATCGAATATATCGACCGAAGCGACGAGAGACTCCAAAATATGGTAGCCGTCTTTTGCACCTTCGATATCAAGAGTTAAATTGATTTTTGCGGGTACTTTGATTTTTGTTTTTTTCATAGGTAAAATTTTTGACCTTTATTTTTGTCTGTAAACTACTATCCTTTCTTTGCCCGTAAGCGGGAATTGCAAGTCCGGATTTGTCGAAACCAGCGTTTCGGGACACACGTTAAGTCTTTTAGCAAGCCCCCAAAGTCCTTCTCCCGCAAGCGGTATATACACGCTGACCGCCGCCATTGTTTCCGGCTTTATTTCACCCGTTTCCACGGCGGAAATCACGTCGGTCTTAAAGGCGCTTTCCGAATAAACGGTAAACACCGCTTCCGCGTCGCACTCCGCTTCCGTCATGGTAACAAGTCGAACCGTAGCGGACTTCGGCGTTGCTACGACTTTGATCTCCCCATCGGTTTTGACCGCCAAAAGCGTTTCAAACGGCGTTTCCGCTTTTCTGGTGAATATCTTGCCGTCTTCCCCTATAAACAGAACGTTCGCCGTAACGGCGCCCGTAACCGAAACGCCGTTATCTTTGGGACTTGCGGACGAAACTTCTATTTTTTCGCTCGCCACGGTGATTATCCGCGCCGAACCTATATCGCCTATCGTCGCCGTGCCCGTAAGTTTACAGAACGCGCTTTGCGGCGCGCTTTCCGCCGTAAACGTCGCTTGCGATTTCGATAGCGTGAGTTCGTTTTCCGAATTGAACGCGTCGACCGCGACAGTTTCTTCCGCTATCGCGTACGCTTCGCCGCGAAGGTCAACGGACACAAAAGCGGTAAGCGTAGAAATATTTTTCTCTTCGTCCACGCTTACGTCGGTTTTAAGCGACTTGATAAAAGCGCGACAAGTGGCGGATATCTGCGGCATAGCGTCTTCGCACTCGGCTTCCGCCCTGAAAGGAATTATTCTGTTTTCTCTTATTATATCGTTTTTATCGCCCGATTGCAATAATATTTCGGATAAATATATTTCTCCGTCGCAAATCACCGTACCGACGCCGCATTGAACCTGCGTAAGACAGACTTCCGCCCTGTGCGCGATAACTTCCCGAACGGGGTATTTCAGTTCGAATTCTTCTTCCGCGGAATACACGGAAGTAACCGTTCCGTAAGATTTAACGGTATTTACGCTTTTTAAATCGCAATACACGCCGTCGCCGCCCGTAAGCGCGGAATATTCGGTCTTTCTAAACACTTCGCCTTTAACGGTAAGATACGCGGACACTGTCATCTTTATCCCCGAAAGGTCGGTTTCCACCCGTTCGGTTTCCCAACCGACTTTAATAAAGTCGCCTTCCTTTATCGCTTCGGAAAGAAAAAAATCCTTTACTTCCGCGCCGCACTCGCACTTTTTGACAGCGCCTTCGCTTTCATAACATATAAAGAACGTCGTTCTTCCGAAAAACTCGGCTTTACCGTCCGTTATTCCGCCGATATTTACCGACGAATACGCGTTGTCGTTTAACACCCTTTCCACCGAGTCCGCGGAAACGTCCGTCTTGCACTCGACTTTGACCTGACATACGACGTCTTTTATCTTTTCGTTTGCGCTTAAATTTTCAAAAACAGGTTCTATCGGCATACCTTTCTCCTTAACAATAAATTCTGTTCAATAAAGTATATTGACCTTTCTTTAATAATATGCCGAAAATATTAAAACGCCCCGAATACCGAAAAATTTTCGGTATTCGGGGCGAAATCAACTTGAAACAGGTTTAACTTTCGGAAACGGTTTCTTTTAAGCGCACCTTGCCGCAAAGATACTCCGAGTACGAATACGAAGTTTTACCGCGGTAATCCTTATCGAAAGGCTTTACCGTAAAAAGCGCGGGATAAACGCCTGAAAGCACACCCGTAAACTTTGCGAATTTGTTTCTGCCGAGATTGACCGTAACTTCGACGTTTTTGGAATTCAATTTCTCTATTATTTCTTTTACTTGCGAAATAGAAGCCGTGCTCTTTATCATACGGCTATTATTGCCGAATACAGGCTTTTTATACCGCTATTTAAAATTTTACGCGGCTTACCCGCAAGGTAAGCCGCGTAAAACAAAGGAAATATACAAGTTACGGCACGGGATAAAAACTATTCGTCCTTATCGTCGTATTCGTCTTCGTCGTCTTCTTCGTCCTCTTCTTCAAAATCCTCTTCGTTGATCTCGGGAATATCGAAATCGTCTTCGTCGTCGTTAATTTCCGCGATTTCGTCTTCTTCCTCTTCGTCGTCAAAGAGTTTTTCACCCTCTTCTTCCGCGAGTTTATTTAAAGAAAGCATCTCTTCGCTGTCTTCTTCGCTGTCGTCCGGCGCATCGTCGTCTAAAAACTCCTTCCACGAATCGTCGTCTTCGATTTCCGGCTCTTCTTCGCGCTCGCTCTCTTTTAAACACTCTTCGCAAAGAGTTTCGCCGCTTTTAACGTAATTTCTGTGGCAGCGCGGACAAAGTTCAAGACCTTCCGTCTCGTCGTCTTCGTCGTCGACCGCAAAAACGAGCGGCGGCGCTTTTTTGAGTTCGGCTTTACACACGTCGCAATATTCTTCGCCTTCCAACATATAATTAAGATCGCATCTCGGACATTTTACATACTTCGGCATAATACGTCTCCTTCAAAAGGAATAACCGCTGAACCGTAAAAACAACCCTCTTTCGGGAATCGGTTTTCTTAACACTCCTTGCGGTTGATAGTATTATATCTATATGCGTCTTATTTGTAAACTGTTTTTAAGTAAGTTTTTAAATTTTTTTGTTGCAAAGCCGAATATTTTTTCGGTCAAACAAACTGCCGCGCAGTTTTTACCTTCCGAAAACTTATGCTTTTTCCAAAAGCATTTTGTCGGCGATAAGGGCTATGAACTCGCCGTTCGTCGGTTTATCCGCCCCGACGTACGCCCGAACGCCCAAAATATTGTTTATATTGTCTATCCTGCCCCTGTTCCAAGCAACTTCTATCGCGTGGCGAATAGCCCGCTCAACTTTACTCGGCGTCGTCTGATACCTTTCGCCTATCATGGGATACAACTGTTTAGTTATATTGTTTATGACCGAAGGATTTTCCACAGCCATAATCACGCCTTCCCTTAAAAACGAATAACCCTTTATATGCGGCGGAATACCCACGTTTATAAATATCTTGCTTATCTTTTCTTCCAAAGATATTCTGTGCAGATTTTCGCCCGTGTTTTTACGCATCGCGTCCGCGCCTGCCGCAACTTCTTTCATCCTTTCCGAAAGAATTTCAAAGTTTACGGGCTTTGCCATAAAATAATCCGCACCGGCTTTTACCGCGCGGGAAATAATCTCTTCCCTACACAACGCGGAAAGCACTATGACTTTGGTTTCCACACCCGTGCTTTTCACCCTGTCTATCACCGAAAGTCCGTCGTATCCCGAAATAACCAACTCCGTAATCAGAAAATCGGGTTTCTTTTCCGCCACCGCGGCTATCGCCGAAATACCGTCCGTAGAAGAACCTACGACAACGTATTCCCCGCTTGCCGAAAACAAGTTTTCAATCTCTTCACAAGATTCTTTCGTGTCCTGCAAAATAAACACCGTCTTTTTATTCATATATGTACTCCTTTTGATTTGATAATCATATTATACTATAATTTTGAACAAAAATAAAGCGTTTTTTAGTAATATTTTTACAAGAATATACATTTTTTTCAAAAACGACTTTTTCCGACAATTTTCTTAATCATTAGTGTTTTAATGGGGATTTATTGAGTTTATTGTCAAAATATAAAATTTTATTTTTTATTATTTTTCATAAGTAAGTAAATTAAAATGCCTTGACAAATAATTTTGTCAAGGCATTTTCGTTATTTATATAATAATGTTTTTAAAGTACGTTATACGAATATCAGGCTTAAACTACTCCGTCGGATTTAACTTTTCGCCTGCCCGTTGATAATAATAGTTGAGATTTAACTTATCTCCGAGACACTTCGCTATATCTTTATAATCGTTGCCGTAACTTTCGACCAAAGCTTTCGCCGCGTTATAATCGGTGGTAAGCGCCGCTTTTTCCGTATCCGAAAGATTATTATAATCCATAACCTTTTCGAGTTTACCGAAAGCGTCCGCAAGCGCAAGCGCTTTTTCGGCGTTCGTTAGTTTTTTAACGTCGGCATCGGACACGCTTGCTTTTGCGTCGTCGTCCAACGCGTCGTATGCCGCGCGGGCTGTTTTAACGCTTGCCGCCGTATAGTTGTCGCCGTCTTTTTCGAGTTCGAGCGGGGTTTCGATAGCGTTTATTTTAACGGAAACAGCCGCCGCCCTGTCCGCCGCGGGTCTTACGCCTATAAACGAACTTTTAAGATAATAAAGGTCGTTTTCGTCATCACCGTCGGTATCTTCTTTAATTATTTTATTTTCGTCCGAAAGGTCGTCAACGTTAGCGTAATGAATATAAGAAGTTCCTTCCGTCGAACTGTCGCAGTAAAGCAGATACCCCGTGTCCTTAATTTTTTCGGGTTTATACCAACTTGAGGAAGCGGTGCGCTCTGATATTCTTATCGTTCTGCCTTCGCCGGCGCGCTCCACCGCAACTATATAACCGTCGTTATTAAAACAATATATATAATCGGCGTCCACGTCAACGAGCGAACTTATCGTTTCGTCGTGTAATAGCGCGTCTTTCGTGTTTTGCTCGTTTACAGTATCGGTTTTTACGAGCGTATTCTTTATAACCTTTTTGGCGTCGGTATCGAGATAATAAACTTCTTCGTAAGATTTTATTATCATACCGTCTTTGATATTGTTATTATAAAACAGTTCCGTAGCGGTCGCCGTGTCGGACAATTTAACGCCGTAAGTCTTTTCCGTTCCGCCGAAAGGCTTTACCGTATAGAACAGATATTCGCCGATAGTGGATTTAAGCGCGTAAGTTTCGTCCGCGGTCTTTCCGTTTTTGACACAGACGGGATTCTCGCCCGCGGTGTACGAATACAAGTAGTTGTAATTCGCAGTCTGTCTCGAATACGAATTTGTCTGTTCTTCCTGTTCGGCATAATATTTTTGCGTATACGCCGTCATAGTGTAAACCACCTGCGCGCCGTTGCCGTTATCGAGAAATTTATATTCGCCGAGCGAAAGGTATTCGCCGCTCTCCCCTTGCGTTTCGTTGGTCTTTGCGTCGGTTTTCGCTATCACCGTAGATTTTTTGGTAGTGCAGTTATAGGAAACCAAGGAAGTATTGTCCGCGTCGTGATAAACTATATAAACCGTACCGTCGACCGCCTGCGCTATTCTGTAATTCGTCGTAGACGAAGAAACGGTGAAAAGTTTTTCGTTGTTCTTGCCGTCCAAACGGGTTTTTGTGAAAGTCATTTCGGACGACGCCACCGCGCCGGACGAAGTCTTTTCCCTGTTCGGAGTGCCGTAGTAAGCGTAAGTTTCTTCCCCGCTACCGAAGATATAAACACCCGCGCCGTAATCGGACGCCGTCAAAAGTTCGGGGATAACGACCTGCGAATCGGTAAGGTCGGTCTTCTTCGCCGCGACGAGCGAACCTTTAATAGGTTTGCCGAAAGTATTGTCCGAAGAACTCGATTCAATTCCGTTAATAAAGTACACGTAGTTATCGGTTTCCGCTACGAACCCGCCGTTCGTTTCGGTTTTTACAGTGCCGTAATCGGTAAAAGTCGTACCCTTCCACGAATCGGAATTGCCCCCGCCGCAAGCCGCCGCAGTTCCGACGAGCATTGCCGCAAAAGAAACCGTCAATAAGCCTTTTGTCAATTTATTCATATATTCTCCGAATTCGGTCAACATTTTTAAATTTGCCGAATATAAATAACTGTACGAGAGTACATTTAAAAAATCTCGTAGAATAATTATACTCTAATCGTTGCTTTTTTGCAATTATTTTTGAGTTTTTTTGCGCGTTTTTTGTTTTTCGGAGACGATAAAATGGATAAATTCGGCATTTTCAACCTTTTAAGTTCTTTTCTCGGGCAATCTTTTAAACAAGGCGGCGAAAATCCCGCCGACTATTCTTATTCCGCGCCGCCGGCGTTTCCCGATAAGTCCGAAACCGCCGCAGCGGAAAAAAGAGCGACTCTCCCGCCCCTTCAAAACTCTATGCTTAAAGTTATGCAAAGCCACAACGAGTTCGTAAAGCGCGTGCGAGAAAAAAATAAAAAGTAATAAAACGATTTTAAAAAATTTTAAAAAGTAAAGTATATCCCGCCGAAAACTTCACATAATAAGTTTCGGAGGAAGATATGAAGTTTACTACGATTATTGCTTTCAGTCTCGTTATCATAGGCGCGATAGTCTGGGGACTCGTCGGTATTTTCAATTTCAACCTTGTGTCGATGATTTTCGGCGCGGGCGACGCGGCGGTCGTTTCCAGAATAATCTATTCGCTCGTCGGAGTATCCGCTTTATGGCTTTTACTCGTCTGGGCGATCTATCACCCCTTCAAGGTAATAGACTAAGCGTAAGAAACGTTTGTTTCTTGTCCAAAAAAAACTCGGTCGGAAGACTCAAAAGTCTTCCGACCGAGTTTTATTTTAAATTGTAACCATATTATAACAGTGCTTTAACGCCTTTTTCGCGCAATCTTTTTACGGCAAAATAGAGCGGGATGCCCAGCGCATATACCCAAACGCTTTGCGTCAGCATAAATTCGCCGAACATAGTCCAGTACGCCGCCATAGGTGTTTCCGCGTCGCCTAAAATTATAACGAACGGGATAACTACGGCGTTCAAAATTACGGGCGGTATTCCGCCTAAAATTGCCGAAAGCAGACTGCGGCGCAAAAGCAGTCCGATTATAAAAGTAAGAATTGCCGCGACCAGCGTGGTAAGGCTTCCTAACCCTATATCGTAAAGCCCGTAGCCCGAAAGAAAATTAGCGAGCGCGCACCCGACGAAAAGCCCCGGAATCGCTTCTATAAAGAATATCGGCAATATACAAAGCGCTTCCGCGGGACGGACTTGCAAAGGCCCGTAAGCCACCGGCGCGAATACGTAAGTCAAAGCCGCGTACAGCGCCGCGATTATTCCCGCACGGGCAAGCGCGCGAGTAGTAAACATTTGTTTCCGGACACTTTGTTTTGTTTCTTCCATAAAAAAACTCCCCGTTTCGGCAAACGCCCGAAACGGGGAGCATAAAATCTCTCACGGTCGGTTGTTTTATAGAAGTGTTTGCCGAAAACCTTCTTGTTAAATTGTAGTTATATTTTAACACCTTTTACGCGTTTTTGTCAAAGTTTTTTCAAAGAATTTATCGGAATTTGACAAAAACCGTTGACAACGCGCGAATAAAGTTATATATTATTCGTGTAAAAAACGAATAGAGGCGCGGTCTTTATGATAAACGCGGAACGGGATTATTAAGTTCCGCGCGGGAAAGGAAAGATCGCCGAAGACGGAAATTTTATCCCGAAATTTTCGGTCTGGGCGTAAGCGGAATACGTTTACGACTGTCGCAAGGTTAGCCCCTTGCGTTGCGCTATTAAATACCCACGATAAAAAATCACGGCTATTTGATAGACCGTGTTTTTTTAATTTTATTTTAAGGAGGCTCTTTTTAATGAGCGGAACGTTTTGGGCATTCGTGCCCGCAATCGTAGCAATTGTTCTTGCGCTCGCAACTAAACAAGTTTACCTTTCGCTGTTTATCGGCATTTTCGTCGGCGGAATGTTCCTTGCCGGCGGCAATCCCGCGGAAGCGATGGGTACTTCTTTTCAGGTTATGAGCGAAAAAGTAGGCGGAAACGTGCCTATTCTCGTATTCCTTGTTGTTCTCGGCATATTCGTCGTACTTATGCAGAAATCGGGCGGCGCTAAATCTTACGGCGAATGGGCGCAACAACGTATCCGCAATAAGCGCGGCGCACTTATCGCCACCGCGGGACTCGGTTGTTTGATTTTCGTCGACGACTACTTTAATTGTCTTACAGTCGGTTCGGTTATGCGCCCCGTTACGGACAAGTTTAAAGTGTCGCATTCCAAACTCGCTTGGATAATCGACTCCACGGCTGCGCCCGTCTGCATAATCGCGCCTATTTCTTCTTGGGCGGCGGCAGTTTCCGGCGAACTCGAAGGCAACGGACTCGTTGCGTTTATCAAAACTATACCTTTCAATATTTACGCTATACTTACTTTAATAATGGTGTTCGTTTTCTGTATCTATAAAATAGATTTCGGCAAAATGAAGAGAAACGAAAACGCGGCGGACTTTTTGGACGACCTTAACGCGGGCGAAACAGACCTTCCCACCGACGAGGATAAATCCATCGTCGCAAACCCCAAAGGTAAAGTGCGTCATCTCATTATTCCCGTTATAACTCTTATAGTGTTCTGTATTCTCGGTATGATATACACCGGTTATTTCTACAACTGGGACACGGAAACGCTCGGCACGGAAGTTCAATCCTCAAACATTATAGAAGCGTTCTCTAACTGCGACGCCGGTTTATCTCTCGCAATCGGTTCAACCTTTGCGCTGATAGTGATCGCCGCATACTACATGATAGCGAAAATCGTCAATTTCAAAGATATTATGGAAAGTATCGTTCAAGGCTTTAAGGCTATGGTCCCCGCAATACTTATTCTCGTCTTCGCTTGGACTATTTCCGGCGTAATGGGTGCGAAAGGCGGTTATCTCGATGCGAAAGCGTTCGTTGAAAACAATATCGCCGGTCTATCCGTACAATGGCTCTTCCCCGCAATCTTTTTCCTGCTCGCTTGCGTAATATCTTTTGCGACCGGTACTTCTTGGGGAACGTTCGGCGTATTAGTACCTATCGCTATCGCGGTACTCGGCGGTAGTAGCACTCTCGCAATTCTTACCGTTTCGGCAACGCTCGGCGGCGCCGTTTACGGCGACCACGTTTCGCCCATCTCCGACACCACGATACTTGCATCTGCCGGCGGAAACTGTAACCACGTAGACCACGTTAAAACGCAATTACCATACGCTTCTCTTATTGCGGCTATTGCGTTTATATCCTACCTTGTCGGCGGTGTGCTGATATATTCGGATTTGAACGGCGTTCTCGGCGGTTTAATTATGTGGGCTGTTGCAATCGGCTTATTCGTAGGGTCGGTATTCCTTATTAAATTTTTGGAAAAAAGAAAAAATAATTCCGAATCCGCGAAAACCGAAACGAACGAATAAACGATAATATTTAAAGTTTTACGGCGCAAGCAATTTTGCTTGCGCCGTAAATAATTTTAAAATACTTTTTTATGCAAGCCCGCTTTTGACTTTCGCAAACTTGTTTTTTTCTTCCGATAACGTCGTTTCGGGCGCGGACTGAACTTCCGCATAGCCTTTGTCCGTCATCATAAAGTATACGTCCGCTTGGTCTTCCACCGTTTCGTTCCAGTGATTTTTAATAGTGGTGCGAAAACCTTTGCTCACCCCTTCGGTCATAACCGTCGAATAAACCTTGGCAAGATTTTTTTCAAGGTTTAACATATCCTGTAAACTGTCTTTTTCGTTTAAAGTTACGTCTTTCATATAATCCATACCTTTCCCCCTTATAATAAATCGAATAACGCGTTAAACCGTCTTTCGTGGTTGTCGGCAAGTTTATTAAACTTGTCGGCAAGCGCTTTGTCTGTCAGCGTTCTTGCGTATAATCTTGCTTTTTTACACGCGCTTTCTTCATAGATTAAAACGTCGGAAAGCAGCGTTGCTTCTTTGGTAGTAAGCATATTCTTGCCCATAACAAATCTCCTTTTTGGTTGTTGATGTTTCAGTTTTACCCCTTATTAAAAGTTTTTATACATTTTAAAACAAAAACTCCTGTGTCCCTTTTAGGGGAAACAATAACGCCGCCACGAAAAAGTTTTCGTGGCGGCGTTATTGTGATAGTTGTGTTGCGACAATCGAAATTTGCGTATAACAATTAATTTTTAACCATTATATATTAATCGTTAAAAAATTGTATAAAAACTAACCATTAGTTAGTCATTTTTATAAATTACGCCCGCGAAGGCAAGCCTTCGCGGGCGTATAAATTCATACATTTTAAAGCGTTTTAAGGGGTGTGGGGAGAATTGCAACTCCCCACACCTTTTTGTTACTTTTTCAGCATTGAAAAAGTAAATATTGTCATTAGGGGTTATAAAGGGGGGAAGAACGGATTCGAAAAACAGTTCTTCCCCCTTTTTTACTATTATTTTAGATTCGCTTTTAATTTTGCAAGTTCGTCGTAAAGTTCTTTCGGAACTCTTGCGCCGAGTTCACCGTAAAAACTCTCTATTCCTTCGGTTTCCTTTATCCAGTTTTCTTTATCGACCGAAGTCAAGTCTTCGATAGTCTTTTCGGTTATGCCGTCAAGCCCTTCGATATTGATGTCCTTTGCGTACGGAACGTAGCCGATAGCCGTTTCTTTCGCGTCGACCTTATCTTCGCAGCGGGCGAGTATCCAGTCAAGCACGCGCATATTGTCGCCGAACCCCGGCCAGATAAAGTTGCCGTTATCGTCCGTTCTGAACCAGTTGACGTTGAATATCTTGGGTTTATTCGTTATCTTTTCGCCCATTTCTATCCAGTGCTTAAAGTAGTCGCCCATATTGTAGCCGACGAACGGGCGCATAGCCATAGGATCACGCCTTACAACGCCGATAGCACCGGTCGCCGCCGCCGTCGTTTCGCTTGCCATTATAGAGCCGACGAACACGCCGTTATTCCAGTCCTTACTCTGATAAACGAGAGGCGCGGTCTTCGCTCTTCTTCCGCCGAATATGATAGCGGAAAGCGGAACGCCGTCGGGTGCTTCAAACTGGTCGGATAGACACGGACAGTTGACCGTAGGCGCGGTAAATCTGCTGTTGGGGTGCGCGCCTTTAATAGGTTTGCCGTCGGCGTCTTTCATATCGCCGTTCCAAGGATTACCTTTCCAGTCGATAGCGTGTTTGGGCGGGTTTTTATCAAGACCTTCCCACCACACCGTTTCGTCATCCAAATTTTCCACGACGTTGGTAAAGATAGTACCCTTTTTGGTAGATAAGAGTGCGTTGGGGTTGGATTTCATACTCGTCCCCGGGGCGACGCCGAAGAATCCGTTTTCGGGGTTCACCGCCCAAAGTCTTCCGTCTTCGCCCACTCTTATCCAAGCGATATCGTCGCCGACGCACCAGCATTTATAGCCTTTCTTTTTATAGACTTCCGGCGGAATTATCATAGCAAGGTTGGTCTTTCCGCAAGCGGACGGGAAAGCCGCCGCCACGTACTTAATTTCGCCTTTCGGGTTTTCGATACCGAGAATAAGCATATGTTCCGCCATCCAGCCTTCGGTCTTACCGAGATAAGACGCGATACGGAGCGCAAAGCACTTTTTGCCGAGCAACACGTTGCCGCCGTAGTTGGAGTTTATAGACATAATGGTATTGTCTTCGGGGAAGTGACAGATATATCTCTTTTCTTCGGAAAGTTCGGCGTAGGAGTGCCAGCCCTTGACAAAATCCCCGTCGCCCAAAGCGTCAAGCACTTTTTGACCGACGCGGGTCATTATAGCCATATTTAATACGACGTAGATAGAATCGGTGATTTCGATACCGATTTTGGAGAACTTACTGCCGACTGCGCCCATAGAATACGGGATAACGTACATTGTTCTGCCTTTCATAACGCCTTTAAAAAGACCTTTTAAAAGTTTATAGGCTTCTTCGGTTTCCATCCAGTTGTTTATCGGAGCGGAATCTTCTTTATTTTTAGAACAGATAAAGGTTCTGCCTTCTACCCTTGCGACGTCGTTTACCGAGGTGCGGTGAAGGTAACAATCAGGTAATTTTTCCTGATTGAGTTTTATAAGGATTTTTTCGTCGACCGCCTGTTTTTTAAGCGCGTCGAGTTGAGTTTTGCTACCGTCTATCCACACCACTTTATCAGGCGTGCAAAGGGTTTTTGCTTCTTCGATAAATGCCAGAAGTTTTTTGTTAGTCGTCATTTTTTAATAGTCTCCTTAAAAAAATTTTCATCGTACCCCATTATAATTATATGTATTATAACATTTTTGACGTTAAATGTAAATCAATTATAAGCGGTAAAGTATAATTATTTCTTTTGTCTCGATACCGTTTTTTCCGTAAAACGCGACGGAAATCGACGAAAAAACATATTTTTCGTATAAGTAAAACATATATATTTATTAAATAAACCGTTAAAAACTCAATAAGGACGGTAATAAAAGTGTTCAGCAAGAAAATCATAGTGATAAAACAAATGACGGAAGGATATTCAATGGGTACAAAACCCGTTTGCGGCATTTGCCGTCTGGAAAAAGAGAACGGCGTTTTAACGGCGCTTTTGTCATTTATAGGGTTTTCCGCGTTGGCTTCGGGAACTTACAGAGTATATATCGTCGGCGACGACAAGACGGTTATAGAAAAAGATATAGGAAAAATCCCGACTTCGCTCGCGCTAAACTCGGAAAGCGCCCTATCGCTCGATAAAGGCGTATCCGTCGGAGTATGGGTGATAAAAGACGATATTCCGCTACTTATCGCCTATCAAAAGAGCGACGACGCCAAAATGACCTTAAAAGAATACGGCGCGATAATAATAAACGAAATAATAGCCGAAAGAAAAGTTCGAGAACGGGAAAAAGAGTTCTCTGTCGAGAAAACGCCGCCTACGCCTAAACCGACTTTAACTCCGCCCCTTTTCGACGAGAAATTCACCCTATATAACGACGAAGCGGTGGCGACCGAAAACTATTACGACACGGACGAAAAGATAAAACAAAAACTCGAAAATATAAAGGAAATCGCTTATGAGCATTTTGGAAATGAAGACGATGTCGGCAATAGTTTCGGCCCGCAAGCAGAGGAAAAAGGCGAAGAAAACTTTGACCTATCTCAAAATGAAGCGGACGAAGGAAGAAGCGAAAGCACCCCCTACTACCTTACGGTAAAAGACGAACTTGACGGAATATTCGACAAGTTTCCCTCCGAAACGGCGTTAGAACACGCAATAAACGGCAGTCGGTTCGCCAAAGTGTATTACGCGGACGACAAATACTACGTCGTGGGTGTGATAAAAGAAAACGATAAAGAAAAATACATCTGCTACGGTGTGCCTTCCGTATATCGCGAAACCCCGCCCAAAGAACTCGCGGGGTACTGTTCGTTCGTGCCGCTGTCTATATTCGACATAAAAGGCGACGGGTATTTTATGATGTTTCAGGACGCTTTCACGGGCAGATGCGTCCATAAAGGTTAAGAGAGCGAGAATTAACCTTTTAAGTTTGGTCGCTTTCCTTGACATAAGGCAAAGTATGATTATATAATAATAGCGTAGAATAATTTTAACAGGAGCGTAAAAATTATGGTAAAAACTACGCTTAAACGCATTTTCGCAATAGTCGGTTCGAGTCTTGCCCCTATCGCCGCTATTTTATACTTTATTTTGGGTATACAGGCGATTCTCGGAATAGCGGGCGACGTAACGGCAAATATTTTTCTGTTTATCATATTTTTGTTATGTTTCGCCGTGGCGTCGCTTTTAACTTTTTTCGGCGGGAAAGTCCTTTTCAGTTTCTTAAATAACGAAAACGACGACGAACCCTTTTTAAAACTCGCGTTGAGTTTCGTAATATTCGAGTTTGCGATAAATCTTTCCGAGATTTGTTTCTGGGGCGGAAACGCCGCGAACTGGCTTATGCTTATATTCTCGCTTGCGGGTACGCTTACTCTGTTGGTACGTATAACGGGCTTAAAAACCGCTTGGTACACCGACGTCGTGGGCGTGGGAATCGCGATGCTTACCGCAATGACCGCCGCTTGCGCAAGCGAAGGCGTAATGCTTGCGGCTTCGGTTATCGTGGCGATGTCGTGCTTTTCTATAATGGCGATATTCGCCCTGCACTTAATTAAGGACGAACAGAAAAGCACAAACGAAGAAAAAGAAGAATCGGAAGAAAAATAAAACCGTAAATTAAATATAAAAACCCCGTCCCCGCGGAAGCCGCGGGGACGGGGTTTACTTTATTCCTTATAATCTTATTTGATTTCGGAGAAGTATTTGATAGTTCTTACCATCTGGCTGGTGTACGAATTTTCGTTGTCGTACCAAGAAACTACCTGTACCTGATAGGTATCGTCGTCGATCTTGCTTACCATAGTCTGGGTAGCGTCGAAAAGTGAACCGTATTTCATACCTACAACGTCCGAAGAAACGATTTCGTCGGTGTTGTATCCGAAGGATTCGGTAGCCTGCGCCTTCATAGCGGCGTTGATGCCTTCCTTCGTGACGTCCTTGCCCTTAACTACCGCGATAAGGATCGTGGTAGAACCCGTAGCGGTCGGAACGCGTTGCGCCGCGCCGATAAGTTTGCCGTTGAGTTCGGGGATAACGAGACCGATAGCCTTCGCAGCGCCCGTCGAATTCGGAACGATATTCATAGCGCCCGCTCTCGAACGACGGAGATCGCCCTTTCTCTGCGGACCGTCAAGTATCATCTGGTCGCCGGTATAAGCGTGAACGGTAGTCATGATGCCCGAAAGTATGGGAGCGTAATCGTTAAGCGCTTTCGCCATAGGCGCAAGACAGTTGGTCGTGCAGGAAGCCGCCGATATAATGTGGTCGTCTTTCGTAAGCGTTTTGTGGTTTACGTTGTAAACGATAGTGGGAAGGTCGTTGCCCGCAGGTGCGGAAATAACGACGTTCTTTGCGCCCGCGTCGATATGCGCCTGCGCTTTCGCCTTGGAAGTATAAAAGCCCGTGCATTCCAAAACGACGTCGATTTTGAGTTCTCCCCAAGGAAGTTCCGCGGCGTTAGCCTTCGCGTAAATCGTGATTTCCTTGCCGTCTACTATGATAGAACCGGGGGTTACGACGGTCTTTCCGTCTTCGGCAAGAACGGCGTCTTTATATTCGACGTTATGCGATCTTGCGTAATTGCCCTGCATCGTGTCGTACTTCAAAAGATGAGCGAGCATTTTGGGGCTGGTAAGATCGTTTATCGCGACTACTTCGTACCCTTCCGCGCCGAACATCTGTCTGAAAGCCAAACGGCCTATACGACCGAAACCGTTGATTGCTACTTTGGTAACTTTTGCCATAATTTTAGTGTTCTCCTTACAGATTTTTAATAATTTTCTTTTATATTATAAGTTTTTAACTATTTTTAGTCAAACGTTTTAACGCGGTTATTTTAAATTTTCGGGATTTAAACACAATAAATCGTCCGTAACGAACCGCCCGTTTTTGCGGACGAGTTCGCCGTCCAAATAAATTTCGCCGCCGCCGTACTCTTCGGTCTGAATAAGCACCAAGTCCCAGTGCACCGCCGAAACGTTTCCGTTATAACAATCGTCGTAGCACGCCCCGGGGGTAAAGTGGATAGAACCCGATATTTTTTCGTCGAACAATATGTCGCCCATAGGCTTTACGACGTAGGGGTTTACGCCGAAGGCAAATTCGCCGACGTATCTCGCGCCTTCGTCGGTGTCGAATATCGCGTTTATCTTGTCGGGCGCGTTGCCCGTCGCGTTTATGATTTTTCCGTCCTTAAAGGTCAAGGAAACGTTTTCGTACTTAAACCCGTTCTGTACGGACGGCGCGTTGTAGGTAATTACCCCGTTCACGCTGTCCCTTACGGGCGCGGTGTAAATTTCGCCGTCGGGAATATTGTGATCGCCCGAACACTTTTTACTGCCTATCCCCTTTATTGAAAAGGAAATATCGGTATTCGGCGCAACTATTCGCACTTTGTCCGCCTTGTCGAGCCGCGCCTTCAACGCGTCCATAGCCCTGTCCATCTTGGAATAGTCGAGATTGCATACGTTAAAATAAAAATCTTCGAAAGCGTCCGTACTCATACCCGCCTGCTGCGCCATACCTTGGTTCGGGTAGCGCAGTATCACCCACTTGGTCTTTTTAACGCGTATCTCGTGGTGTACGGGGTGGGAATAAAATTCGCTTTCTATCTGTAATTTTTCACTCGGCACGTCGGCGTTTTCGTTGCAGTTTTCGCCGCCCCTGATACCGATATACGCGTCCATTTCCGACATACGGAAAGCGTCGTACTTTGCCTTTAACCTGGCGTATTCTTCGGTTTCGCCCAAAAGAAGTTCCCGCGATACGCGGTTATCGAAAATTTCCACGAACGGATACCCGCCGACGGCGTACGCTTCCTTGATAAGCGCGTTCACAAGCATATAGTCTATACCCTTGGCTTCGATAAGCACTTTTTCGCCCTTTTTAAGGCGGCACGATTGAGTTATAAGGTTTTTTGCGAGTTTATTTATTCTTTCGTCCTGCATAAACGTTCCCCTTAGCGATATTTTTTACTTTTTCTCTATAATGATACAACTTTAAGAAAAGTTTTGCAAAGTATTTCGGGTATAAACGCTAATTTATTTGCAAATAACGCAAAAATAATATATAATATAAACCGAAAAATCAAAAAAATATTTTCAGGAGATAAAAAAATGGCATTAGTAAACTCTAAAAAGATGTTCGAACAGGCTTACAAGAACGGTTACGCCATCGGCGCGTTCAACGTAAACAATATGGAGATCGTACAGGGTATAACCGAAGCGTGTAAGGAAGAAAACGCGCCCGTTATCTTGCAGGTCAGCAAAGGCGCACGCGCTTACGCAAATCACACCTACCTTGTTAAACTCGTGGAAGCGGCGGTTATAGAATGTCCCGACATCCCCGTAGTTTTACACCTTGACCACGGTCCTGATTTCGAAACCTGCAAATCCTGTATAGACGGCGGATTTACTTCGGTTATGATCGACTATTCTTCCCATCCCTTGGAAGAAAATATCGAAGAAACCGCAAAGGTCGTCGAATACGCGCATAAGTACAACGTTACCGTCGAAGGCGAACTCGGAACTCTCGCGGGGATAGAAGACGAAGTAAGCCACGCGGTAGGTTCTTACACCCGCCCCGAAGACGTAGAAAAATTCGTTAAAGGCACGGGCGTGGATTCGCTCGCTATCGCTATCGGCACTTCCCACGGCGCTTATAAGTTTAAGCCCGAACAGTGCACGAGAAACGCACAGGGTATTTTAGTACCCCCCGCGCTCCGTTTCGATATTCTTAAAGAAGTAAGCAAGCGCCTTCCGAATTTCCCGATAGTTTTGCACGGTTCTTCTTCCGTTCCGCAGAACTACGTTAAAATGATTAACGAAAACGGCGGCAAAATGCCGAACGCTATCGGCGTTCCCGAAGAACAACTTCGCGAAGCGGCTAAACTCTCCGTCTGCAAAATCAATATCGACTCCGATTTAAGACTTGCTATGACCGGAACTATCCGTCAGTTCTTCAACGAACATCCCGACAAGTTCGACCCGCGCGAATATCTTAAACCCGCGAGAGCGAACATCAAAGAACTCGTTCGTCATAAATTAAGAGACGTTTTGGGCTGCGCGGGCAAAGCCGACGAGTGCAAATAAGATAAACTCTTTATTATTACGGCGGAAAGCAAATGCTTTCCGCCGCCTTTTTATATTGACAACTTCGGGGTATTAAAGTATAATGTTTTTATCCCGAACGAAATTTTTACGGAGAAAAAATGTTCAATCTTTTAGTCGTGGACGACGACAAGAATATCCGCTATCTTATAAAGGAAGTGTTCGAGTCGGAACACTACACCGTAGCCACGGCGGCAGACGGCAAAGCCGCGCTCGACCTTCTCGACAAGGAAAAATTCGACCTTGCGATAGTGGATATTATGATGCCGAATATGAACGGATACGAGTTTACCGAACAGCTCAGAACGTTCGACAAAGAACTGCCCGTTTTGATGATTTCCGCAAAACAACTTGCGGAAGACCGTAAAAAGGGCTTTACCGCGGGAATAGACGACTTTATGGTAAAACCCCTTGACACCGAAGAACTCGTTTTGCACGTTAAAGCGCTCCTTCGCCGCGCCAAAATCGTCGGCGAACGCCGCATAGTGATAGGCGACGTTATTTTAAACTACGATTCGTTTACCGTTACGAAAAACGGCGAAACACAGGAACTCCCGCAAAAGGAATTTTTACTTTTATATAAACTTCTCTCTTTCCCCGACAAAATCTTTACCAAAATTCAACTTATGGACGAGATATGGGGTTACGACACAGACTCCGGCGAAGAAACTCTGACCGTGCATATAGCGCGGCTACGCAAGCGTTTTGAAGGCTTTGAAGAATTCGAGATTAAATCCATCAGGGGTTTGGGATACAAGGCGGTGAAAAAAATATGAAAACTCCGCGCAACGGAAAAACACGCGAACTAGACCTTACGAAAAGGCTTCGTCGCATATTTATACTTTCTTTTATTTCCGTACTTTTATTTATAGTAATCGTAACTCTCGTGGGGCTTTACTTTTTCTTAAATTCGGACGTCGTAACTTACGAAGACGTAATAAAAGACGGATTTTGGATAATCGCGGTGTTTATTCTGGCGGGCGTGCTTATCGGCACCGTAATTACGGCGGGAATAAGCAGGCTCGTATTAAGACCTTCGTGGGAATTGCTAACGGGCGTAAGACGGCTGGCGCAGGGCGATTTTTCGGCGCGTATGGATTTAGGCGGCGCTTACGAAATGAAAGAACTCGCAAGCAATTTCAACGACCTAGCCAAAGAACTCGAAAATACCGAGATACTGCGTTCGGACTTTATTAATAATTTTTCGCACGAATTCAAAACGCCGATAGTGTCGGTAAAAGGGCTCGTCGAACTGCTTAAAAAGAGTTCGTTGCCCGAAAAAAAACGCGCCGAGTATCTGCACATTATCGAAGAAGAATTAGACCGCGTTTCCGATATGGCGACGAACATCCTTAACCTGTCCAAGATAGAAAATCAGACGATTTTGACCGACGTTACCGAATTTAACCTATCGGAACAGATACGCACCTGCATACTTTTACTCGAAAAAAAGTGGTCGAAAAAGGATATAGAATTTAAACTCGACTTTAAGGAATACCGTTGTCGCGGCAACGAAGATATGTTAAAGCAAGTATGGCTGAACCTTTTGGACAACGCGATAAAATTTTCTTTCGATAAATGCACTATTTCGGCGGATATACAAGAAACCGAAGATCATATAAGCGTTAAAATTTCCGATAACGGCGAAACTATCCCCAAAGAAGAATTCGAAAATATATTCAATAAGTTTTACCAGAAAGACAAAAAGGCGCTGTCCGAAGGTAACGGGATAGGCTTATCAATAGTATCGCACATAGTAAAGTTGCACCAAGGCGCGGTAGGCGTCGAAAGCAAAGATAATCTTACGACCTTTACGGTAACGCTTAAAAAGGATATATAAATTAAAATTTCAAACACCCGCCCCGCGTCCGAATCGGACGCGGGGCGGGTGTTTAATTGTCGTTTTTATTCTTACTTTCCGTCGGGTTCTAAACTCGCCGCTTCTTCGGCGAGTTCGTCTTCTTCAAGTACCCTGCAAAACTCTTCAAACACTTCGTTCAAAAGTCCTTCGTCTTCTATCGGCAGTAAATCGGCGGTTTCTTCGTCGTCGCCCGACAGTTCGAAGATTATAAGATCGTCGTCTTCGATACCGTCTATCTGTTCCGCGGGCTCGAAAGCCGAATAATTTTTGCCCTTATACTCTATCGTGCCGACGAAATAAAATTTGAGTTTTTTGCCTTCGTCGGTAGTAAGTTCAACAATATCTTCGTCTTCGCATCCGCAATCACAATGCTCGTGTTCGCAATTTTCGTCGTGATGATGTTCTTCGCAACCGCAGTCGCAATGATGCTTTTTGTTTTCCTTATCCATTTTTAACTCCTTTTTGTTTTTTTCGTTCAGAAAACCTTGCAGAATATTCGCCGCGGCAAGGCTGTCGACGACCGCCTTCCGCTCCGCCCGTGATTTACCTAAACCTATCAGCGTTTCTTCGGCTTCAACCGTGGTGCAACGCTCGTCCACCGAATACACGGTAAGGTTCGTCGTTTCTTTCAGCCGTTCGATAAAGAACCGCGCCTTTTCGGTCTGCACGGACGGCGTACCATCGAAATTCACGGGAAGTCCGCATACGATAGCCGTCGCCGCCTTTTCCTTTGCCAGATTTACCGTAAACGCAAGGTCGGTTTTAAGGTTTTTCCTGACGTAAGTTTCAAGCGGCAAAGAATAGGTGTTGAACGGGTCGGAAACGGCGATTCCTATTCTCTTATCGCCTATATCCAGACACAAGTATCTTTCCACGGAAAATATTTTAACATATTCGCTTTTTTTTCGCAAGGTTTTAAATAGAAAAGACGGAAATAAACTTCCGTCTTTCGCTTTTTTATTACTTAGAATTATTTTTGCCCGCTTTTTTGGTTATCGTTTCGGCTTTTTCGACGACCTGTTCCTGTCCGGACTTAACGAGTTGTCTTGCCTTTACGGAATTAGTCGCGATTACCGCGCCGCCGAGCATACCGAGCGCCAACCCGAATATAAATTTTTCGTTCATAATTCCCCCTTTAAGGGCTATTATGCGCGAATTTTGTCGTTTTATACCCTTTACTTCGCGGCTTGTTTTGCACGATAGTCTTCTATCGCTTTCTTTATCGCTTCTTCGGCTAAAACCGAACAGTGTATCTTTTGCGCCGGAAGTCCGCCCAACTTTTCGATAACAATTTTATTCGTTACCTTTAACGCTTCGTCAACCGTCATGCCCTTTACCATTTCGGTCGCGGTCGAACTCGTGGCGATTGCCGCCGCGCAGCCGAAAGTTTTAAACTTCGCGTCCACGATAACGTCGTTTTCTATTTTTAACGAAATTTGCATTATGTCGCCGCAAACTTCGTTGCCGACCGTACCTATACCGTCGGGGTTTTCTATCTCGCCCACGTTTTTGGGGTTTTTGAATACTTCCATTACCTTTTCGTTATACATTTTTAATTTCTCCTTCCGCTTTGAATAAGGGCGACATTTCGCGCAAGCGCGTTACCGCCTGTTTTAACACTTCCACCGCATAATCCACTTCTTCTTGCGTGTTGTGCTTACCGAACGAAAACCGTATCGAACCGTGCGCCAAGCCTTCGGGAAGCCCTAACGCCAAGAGTACGTGCGACGGCTCTAACGAACCCGACGAACACGCCGACCCAGAAGACACCGCTATCCCCGCCAAATCCAAAGAGAAAAGTATCGACTCCCCTTCTATGAACCTGAACGAAAAATCCGCGTTCGCCGGTAACCTGTTCTCTTTTCTCGGTCCGTTGAGTTTTACGAAGGGCACTTCCGCGAGCACTCGGTCAATAAACCTGTCGCGAAGCGAACTTACGTACTCGAAATTCTTTTCTCTGTCCCTATCCGCTAGTCTAAATGCTTCCGCGAACCCGACAACGCCCGCGACGTTGGTCGTACCGCCGCGTTTCATACGTTCCTGATGCCCGCCCGTTATAATGCTGTCTATTAACAGTCCGTTTCTTATATACAGCGCGCCGACGCCTTTCGGTCCGTAGATTTTATGCGAACTCATACTCATCATATCGACGCCTAAGTCCTTAACGTCGATTTTGAGAACGCCCGCCGCCTGCACCGCGTCGGTAAAGCACACCGCACCGTGCGCGTGCGCGATTTCCGCTATCTCCTTTATCGGTTCGATCGTTCCCACTTCGTTGTTCGCAAGCATACAGCCGATAAACGTAGTGTCTTCGCGTATTATTGATTTTAAATGTTCCAAATCGACGAAACCTTCGCCGTCCACCTTCATAAAATCTACGGTAAAGCCTTCTTTTTCCAACGCTTTTGCCGTAGAAAGCATCGCCGCGTGTTCGATAGGACTTATGATAAGGTGTTTACCTTTTTCCGCTAACGCGTGCGCCGCACCGCGGAACGCCCAGTTATCGCTTTCCGTACCGCCCGAAGTAAAATACAATTCGTTGGGTTTACAGTTTATTATCTTCGCGATAGCGTCGCGCGATTCGTCCACCGCCTTTACCGCTTCCCGCCCGAAGGCGTGCTGGCTGTTGGCGTTGCCGAAAATCTGCGTAAAATACGGTTTCATTTTGTTAAACGCTTCTTCGCAAAGGGGCGTCGTCGCCGCGTGGTCGAAATATATATCTCGCATATTATTCTCCTTTTATTTCTCCGTCGAGCATCTGCTTTAAGGTCATACCGTCAAGCACTTCGTTTATCCCGTCGTAAAGGCGTTTCCAGACCGCTTGCGAAGGACAACACTTACACTCGCCCTTTTTGGTAACGCACTCTATTATTTCCATATCGTCTTCTAACGCGCGGACTATATCGCCGATTTTGATTTCTTCGGGCGATTTAGCAAGATAATACCCCCCGCTTGCGCCGCGGTTTGCCGTGATTATCCCCCGCGCGGACAGCATACGCATTATTTTTTCGAGATACTTGCCCGAAACGGATATTCGGTTTTCGAGCACGCTTGCCGAAACCGTGTTATCGGGATAGTTTTCGGCGAGAATATGGCAAGCCATAAGCCCGTAATGCGTTTTCGACGAAAGTTTCATTTTCCCTTTATCCTTTCCGTTTTTACCTAATTGCAACCAAATCGGTTGCAATTAAAGTATATTACTATTATTTAATATAGTCAAGCAAAAAATACGGACTTAATTAAAAATTTTTTAGAATTAAAGCGCCGCGTCGGGTTTACCCCAACGCGGC
>ONQV01000056.1 GCA_900320065.1 uncultured Eubacteriales bacterium
TGCGTTCCGTGCGTGGCGTCAGTGTAACTGACGACCGTAAAAACAACTTAATATAAAGATTGCCCCTTAGCTCAGTCGGTAGAGCATTCGGCTGTTAACCGAAGTGTCGTCAGTTCGAGTCTGTCAGGGGCAGCCATTAGAGAATAAAACGAACACTTTATGCAATTATGCAAACGGTGTTCGTTTTATTTATACAAAAAATAATGAGGGACAGGCCCCCAGCATTGTTTCACAATGCGATGCTTTGCATCACGACACTTCTTCCGAAGTGGACGCTGACGCTACTACACGGGGGTCCGAGTCCCTCAACAGGCGCCATAAAAGAAACGTCTTTTGTCTACCAAGACAAAGGGCGTTTCTTTTAGCATTTCAGGCAAAAAACGGGCAAAAACAGGCATTTTCGGGCTCCAATGCGGTCAACCGGCTGCAGCGGAGCCCGATTTTTTGTTATCAGAACGCGAAAACGGTCGAAAATGCTGGTATACTTTTTGCGTTTCTTTGCTCTGCAAAGAACACCAAAAAAGTACGGGTTGGAAGGATTTGAACCCCGAAACACGTGAAAAGGTGTATGAAACGGATGAAAAGTCAAGTATTTAATCGGAATTTTTAGAAAAAAATTTTAAAAATGATATAATTAACATAAAAAACAAGCCTGTGAAAGAATAAAAGACGCTTTCACAGGCTTGTTTTATAGACAATATTCAAAATTTTTCAGTTTTTAAGCAAAGCAAAACGGCAGGTTTAATACAACCTGCTTTTTATTTTGTAAAACCTTTAATTCAGGCAACGTAAATTAAAAGTTTTTCAAGTTCTCGGTTAAACAATTCTTCCGAACAGTCATAATCAAGAACTTCACGGGGATATTTATTTACCCAACTTTCAACTCGTTTTACGTCTTTAATACTAATTCCGTTCAGGTCTGTACCTTTTGGAATAAGGCGACGGATTTCACGGTTTAACCGTTCGTTTGTACCACGTTCAGAAGAACAATACGGGTGGCAATAATAAACCTTTGTCCGTTTTACGCTTTTACTGAACACCGAACGTTCTAACCCCTTAAAATCCGAAAACTCAACGCCATTATCTACCGTTATACTCTTAAATATGTGCTTAAAAGATTTACCGTATTTTCGTTCAAGTCCATTAAGACAGCGAATAACACTATCCGCACGTTGATTTTTCATTTTTATAATTATCTCTTTCCGCGTCAGTCTTTCGGACAATACAAGTAAAGTCGAAAGCGTAGGACCGCAAACGCAATCCATTTCCCAATGACCGAACGAATTACGCAAGGATATTTCCTGCGGCCGCTGCTCAATGGAAGTACCGCGCGGAGCGCGCTTTGCTTGTTGCTGTCTGTACGCTTTCTTTCTTTTACCGGACAGACGGATATTATCGAATATTCCTATATCGATATATCGATACAAAGTTGTTTTGCTTATATCCGTTTTAAAATTTAAATGCTTGCGCTTTATCTCGCCGAGAACCGCGCAAGCAGATATTTTTTCTTTCTTTACACGATTGTTTATATAATTCACGAACTCGAAGTCTTTTCCGACTTTTAACGGTCGCCCTTTTGTAGTAGAATTTTCGATATATTTTCTTTGCCCTACTTCCGCGCCATATCGTTTTTCTTTTATAAAAAATTTCTCACCCGTATAACGATCGCTTTCGGTTACTTTATGTTCGTATATTCCGCGACTTATTTCAAGATAAACGGTAGAAAGGGAACAGCCGAGTAGTTCCGCTATCCGTCGTTTATTTAATTTTGCTTTCAGGTAGGCTTCGAGTTGCAGCCGTTGCGTATAGGTCAAATGTTTAAATTTCCTTTCCTTTGCTTTATTCATAAATACCCCTTTGGCACTTTAAAATGACGGAGCGCGGGGTGGTGGCGCTAAACCGCTCACGCACCCCCGCGCGTTATTTCCGTTATTTTATAGTTGCCCCTACCTTGATAAACGGCTACGCCGTGATATTTACCAAGAAGAAAAAGGAGGTTAACGTCGTTATGAGATTACTCGTCCTAATACTCACAACATTACAAATTATTGATTTAATAATTCGTTTACGTGATAAACTCCGCTAACCGTCCTTTTGCGGTTAGTATATCACAGCGTATCACGCTTGTCAAGTCCTTTTTTGCTCCCACTTTGTTTCACACCGCCCCCTAACCCGAACAAGGGGATTATATTTATATCATTTATGCGCAAATACAGTAGTTTTGCACTGACAGTTGCAATTTTTGTCTTGACTGTGTGCTTTATTGCCGATTAAGAAGTTGCAAGGCGCACCTTGCAACTTCTATCTATTATTTGATATTTTTACCGACCGTCGGCGGTTATTCTGACGGAAAGGGGTTTACATTATGCAATACAGATTTTTTGACAACGTTCAGACAATCGAAGACTTGAAAGCACAGTATAAAAAACTTGCTTTCAAACACCATCCAGACGTGGGTGGCAGGCTCGAAGATATGCAGGCAATAAATACCGAATACGACGAACTGTTAAAGCGCGTCAGATACACGCACAAGACAGCAGAAGGGAAAACCTATACCAAAAAGCCGACAGGCGCGGAAGTTCCCGACAGGTTTAAAGACATTATTCAGAAGATTATAAACTTCAACTGTCGTATAGAACTTTGCGGGGCGTGGTTATGGGTATTCAACGCTTACAACTACCGCAAACAGTTAAAGGATTTAGAGTTCTTTTACTGTTCAGGGAAAAAGGCTTGGGCGTGGACAGACCAACCCACGAACAACAAGCACCGTTTAACGCTTGACGAGATACGCCGCTTGCACGGCTCGGAAGTAATCAAAGAAGAACAAGAGCAAGAAGAAAACAAAAAACTCGGGGTTGCGGTATAGCAACCCCAAAGGAGCGAATTATGAAACAAATAAAAATACAAGGCAAAATTGAATTTTGCAAAGAAGAAAACAAACAATATAACCGTAAGTTTAAGGCAAGGCTTACGGAAAGCGCAGCATTTGCTTACGGTAATCGTACAGCAGTTGTAATAGAATTCGGGAAAATGGCGAACGGTAGAACACCAGACAATAAATTACTCGATACAAGATACGACACCACAATAAAAAAGAACGAAAAAGATTTTAAGTTATGGATAACAAAATGGTTCAAAGATAACTACCAAGAACATATCCTTACGATAGATTAAATACTACACCGACCGCGGGCGGTATATCCCGCGGAAAGGATTTAAAAAATGGATATTAAAATTCTAATGAAAAACGGAACGACAAAAGCATACAGGGATATTCAAAAAGTCTTTAATCAATCGACAAGACTAAAAACCGACACCTTATACTTAAAAACTTTTAGCGACAACGAAGATAAACCGTCTATCGGTATACGGATTGACGAAATCGTTTGTTTTAAAATCGAACAACCAATTCAAGGGGGAAATATAAAACTATGATACAAGTAATTTACGTAAATGTTGACAAGGGAACAAAACCCCAAATAAAACATATCGAAGACAATATCGATACGTTTTACAAATTGATAAACTGCGACAGCGTAGAAATGCCGCAACGACAGATAAACGGCAAATATTTTACGATAATCTGCGACGAAGAAGGCACACTTAAAAGCAATCCGATAGTTTCCGCCTGCTCCCATAAAGGCGACGCTATGCTTGTGGGCAATCTGATTATAACAGGACTACCGAACGAATACGGCGACTTAACGGGGCTATCTGACAACGACGTTCTTCTGATAATGAGTAAATTCAGAAAAACGCTTTTATATCACCCAGAGCCTTCCGAACTAAAAGACGGTTATATACTTTTCTGCGAATATTAAAAACACACGCGCCCCGACGGGCTTTCCGTCGGGGAACGCGGGTAGCCCTTACCCAAAGCCACACCCTAAAAGGAGTTTTTATGGAAAATAACGATAAAAAGAATATAGAAAAAGCAATAAATTTAATAGAATCTTTTTGTAAAAAAGAATGTAAAGCGACTATAAAACTATGCGAAAGTTGCTTTCTTCTAAAAATAAAAGACGTATTAAACGGAGAATCGGACGAGTAAAAACCCGACTTTCTACTTTACGCTTGACAAAAGCCCCTTTGTTTTGTAAAATATACTCGTTTGTATCGATACAAGCAAAGGGGTTATACTATGTCAGAAGATTTGAAATGTCCGATTTGCGGCAAACCAACAGCACACATTTATGGAAACTATAACAAATACGGTTTATGCGTAGAACACAGCAAGCAAGAAAAAGCAGGGGAAATAGAACAATGTCCCGACTGCGGAAAGTGGAACAAAAAAGGAACTGTTTGTACTTGTCAAAATCCTTGGAACAAAAATAAAGAAGAGCCGAAAAATAATTCGGAAGAAACGACTTGTATTATTTGCGGGGCAAAAACAAAAAAAGGTTATTTCTGTAAAGATTGCTACTATGAAATGTTGGAATATTACGACGAATTAGATTATTTAAATAGTTTTTATGAAACAAAAGAATATTATTATAATTTAAAAAACAACATTTTTTGGGTTAATAATTTAGAATATGCGAAAGAAGCCTGTAAAAAACTATTTGCATTAGCAAAAACAATGGGCGATTATAAAAATGGCAACTTTGAAGAAACTGCCGCCAAAGATATAACATATTTATTAAACAAAAAATTAGAATTTTTCAATAAGAAGAATGCAGAAAATGAAGAAAAAAACATACAAGAACATGATGACCTACAAAACGTAAGCGAAGAAATTGCAGACTATCGTAGAGTGTATCCCGCAACAGTACATTGTAATGACGGTCATTATGTAAGGTCAAGTAACGAAAAAACAATAGACGACCAACTTTATAAGATGCGCGTTTTTCACGAATACGAAAAACGATATAAAGCATTAGACGGAAACATTTACTTTCCAGATTTTTACTTGCCAGACTACGACTTGTTTATAGAATACTTCGGTGTCGAAAAAAACAAAGATAAAAACGACCATAAAAAAGAAATATTTTTACAAGACAAAAGCCACAATTTTGAATTTATAAACAATAACAAACAAGGGATTTTAGACGAAGTAATTGAAGATATCGTCGAAGAATATAAAAGAAAAAAGCAAAAATAAAAAAGAGCCGTTTGGCTCTTTTTTATTGACTTAAAACAAGGTTTTACGTGGTGAACGTTCGTGTTTTGTATTACCCGCTTCGTACGACGCAGAAATTAAAGAATCGGGATTCTCTAATCCACGCTGAACTTGCCCCATTTTATACGCAAGTCTTCTCAACTCGGTACTTTTAGAACCCGCACGACGATTAGAACGTCTTTTGTTCCTGCGTTTGTTGCCAAACCCAAAATTTTTGTAAGCCATAATATAACTCCTTTTCCCTTAACGCTGGGAGCAACGTATTTTATCTTTTTAATTGTCTTTTTCTTCTAAAAATCCTTTCATTAAATCATTGACAAAATACGAGTTTTGCGCCTGTAATTCGTCAAACGTCGCCTTTTCCGTCGCGTACTCTCTTAAATCGTCTATGCCTATTTTCGACCGTAACGCCTTTTCCGTAAAAAAGTCCGAGAAACAATCCGTCGAAAAACGCTTGCTGTATATCTTCTTAACAGATAAATAGTAAATATGTTCGTAAATCTCGCCGTCCTGCGTTCCGCTTTCCACTTGCACCGTCAAACCGCAATATCCGAAACGGTTATATATTCCCGTATAATATCCGTGTATCTTCGCCGTCATCTTCTTTAAGAGATACATAAGCAAGCAGTTATCCCCGCGGGAATAACGGTAGCGGTAATATAAATCGGTAAACTTACTAAATACAGCCGAATACAGCAATTCCGCAAGCGAGAAGAAAGGCATAGCAAGCCGCGTTTCGCCGCTTTCCTTTATGCTTACTATCTCGCATAAAGCCCGCGCGTCCAAACCCCAACTTTCGGGGCGTTGTTCGTCCGTTATAACCCGAACGAACGGAAAGTTATCTACCGTACCGCTATGGCGTATCATTTTAAGCCAACTGTTAAACAAATCGTTCTTCTGGTTCGCCGTTTCCGCTTTCTTTATCTTATCCGCAAGTTCTATGACGTTTCCGCGTTCTTTGCCTATTTCGGTTATAAGAATAACGCCGAACTCAAACCCGTCTTTATTCGGATTTTCTTCGAGCAACTTGCGACCTAACCGTAAAGCGTCAAAGTCGAGAATATGCGCGTGGCGGCTATAACTGTCTATAAGCCGACTGTCTCGCTTAAAGAAATCGCTATCCCACATAGGGAAATTGCCTATACTTGACAATAAATTATCCGTCCGTATCGAGTAGTTAGAAAGTATAAGCGACGACTGTATAATATAAATAAAATATAACTGTGCGTAAGTTTCCAACACCTGCCATATATCTACAACTTTTAACTTATCGTCGTACGTAAGTCCGTAGCGGGTGAAATCGTAACCAAAAAGCAAGTTAGAATATTTATACCCGTAAGCCTTTTTTAAGTGCCTATAAATACTTTTTATTACGGCTTTACAAGATGTTTCGGCAACGGCGCAACAAACGCGAATATGCCGTATGTATTTACGGCAAGTCGCGAGATTATATACTTCGTGCCGTTTCATTGCCCGCTTTATCTCGTTTTCAAGGTTTATCCAAGGGAAGAACGGGAATTTTAAGTCGTTTTCGAGTATTTTTTCAAACGCTTTATCGCGGAACATTATTTCCTGACTAAGCGCCATATCCGTTATAGTCGTAGTCTTTTTCTTTCCCATAGTGCCGCAAACCATATACACGATAGGACGTTCGTTTATAAAGCCCCTGTCTTTCATTTCGTTATGATTAAGTTTTGCGTAGGCTATTTTCTTCCTTATCCTGTCAAATACGATAAAGCCTAATATACACCACGCCCAAAGCGGAATAAACGTCGCCGCCGTAGACAAATCTAAAACGAGTTTATAGACCTGAAAATATATAGTCGTAAAATCGAACGCGGCTATAAAGTACAGATAATACGCTATAAATTCGATAACAATCGTAAACGCGTTAAAGTAAAATAACCAAGTTAAAAGCCACGTAAGCCAATAACGCCTATACGACTTTACGAACCCGAAAAAGCCTTTTAACCACGCTTTAACGGGGCGATAGGTTACGGAAGATAACTTCTTAAACGCTTTTAACTGTTTACTGTCTACGTTGTAGTCGTTATTCTCTTTCCGGAAAGACCGCAGAAAAAGAACGTACAGCAAAAGAATAAACGGTAAAATCATTACTATAACTTGCGATAAAGTCGCAAACAGAGAACCGACGAATGTCAGATAACCGAGTATGTTTTCTTCCGTTATAAACGCTTGCCAATATAATCCCCATTTTTCGCCGAACTCTTCGAAAGTAAACGGCAAAAACACGTTCGCCTTATGCGAAGAACTTTCTATTACGGTGGGGGCGATACCGTGCGGAATTTCCAAAATCTCGCAAAAGTAATACGCTACGGAAAGCCCGAAATCCCGTACACTCTCTATAATCCTGCCGAACGCCGGCAAGAACGTTAAACAGCACGCAAAAAAACCGAGCGTTATTATTATGCAAATATAATGCCTGTAATCGACCTTACTTTTCATATCTGAAAACCCGTAAACACAAAATACCCGATAAATACCGCTATAATAAGCCCTAAAAGCACTTTTAACAATCTCTTAACCGTTTTCATCTTGCTTTTCCGTCGTAGTTTTATTTTTCTTTGCAATTTCGTCTAGTTTACACACAATACGCCATAAAAGCGTAATACAAACACCAAAACAAAACGAACATGTTATACTAAAACCAACCATTATACAAATTAAATCTTCCATTTTCTTTTAACACCTTAAATTCGTTTGACTTTCGTCCTTAAATGATATATAATCTTGTTAAAGTAGCAACGGTACTTACGTACCAAATGCGAGAGTTAATGACTCTTGTGGGTGCTACTTTTTTTATTGCCTTTCGGATATTTCCACGGCAATTTACTTTTAGAAAAATACACCTTTTTATCATGCTTAACTCTCTTACTAATGTACATAGGCTTTTTATCGCGCTTATCCGGATTTGGATAAACTTTTTCGTTCCTATGCTTACCGTCTTTTTCAGAGTGCATTACGCCACGATAATTGTATTCATTTTCCGTTCTTTCGCTTGTTATTAAAGCAGGATGATTGCCTTTAAGGTAAAACCTAAAATGCGGATATGTATCTTTCTTTTTCTTCATAACCGTTTAACCTATACCGCAAGCCTGTCCTATTCTTATAACCGCAAATATAAACAACGCGAGAACGCTAAAACCGAACAAGGTAAAAACGCTACGCACGAGTATAGCGGTTATAAGGCTAACTTTCTTAACGCCGTTATGTACTTTTTCCAAATCTATTCCTTTCTTCTTTTTACTCATAGTTATTAAACCCTTTTATAAAACCTATTTTTTATTTTTCCGTTTATTTTTCGGGAAGACCATGCTGTG
>ONQV01000009.1:0-19329 GCA_900320065.1 uncultured Eubacteriales bacterium
GACGGGAGTATCGAAACCTTCTATTTTTACCACAGCATCGCCGACGGGATTGTAATCGTCTATGCAGACGTCCGCGTAATCGAAAAGATTTTTCTTGTTAGGATGCCTTATAAAATGGTCTTTCGGCATTTCCTTTTGCCAGTAGGACGACGAAACGGCAACTATCTTCGCACCGGCTTTTTTCGCCTCTTCCGCCGCGTCTATCGTAGCGGGATTTATACCGATATTGTGGAAAATTATCAGCAGGTCGTCCTTTTTCAGTTTGTAGTACTTCATTATCGCCGAGCCGTAGTTTACAGTGCGTTCGAGTTCGAGATATTTAAGCGCGTTGTTGAATACCGTCAGTCCGTTTTCGACTATCGGATTCACGTTTGCGAGCCCGCCCGCGCGGAAAAACATTTCGCCTACGCAGAGCGTTGTATGTCCACCCCCGCCGTAAACGTTTATAAGTTTGTCCTTTTCTATCGCATCCGCCATAAGACAAGCCGCTTTTTTGATGTTTTCGTACTGCTTTTCGTTTACCTCTTCAAGGTTTTCGATGATTTTATTAAAATAAGTTTTATCCATGTTTTCCCTCACTTTTTCATTATTCTTTTATAATTTTCGCCTATTCTGTCCCATAGTTTTATCGGATCGGGTGCGGCTACGCTCGTTCCGAGTCCCCCGCGGTAAGTCCACGTCGCGAGGCGATCTACGCCCATGCTTTCATACATATTGACGACTTTGTCTACCTGCGAAAAATCCTCGGGCTGTGCATTATATCCCATAAGCCAACGCTCAGATTGTTTGCCGTATTTCTTCGCTATTTTTACCGTTCTCTCGGTTATTTCCTTAAAGAAACTTTCGGGAAGAGACCAGTTTATTATAGTTGTCGAAAATACGTCGAAGTACGGGCAAGCCGCCACCATATCCCAGTTATCGTAACCACGGAGTTCCGTCACGTAATAAGAGTTTTTCGTTGCGTGAACGCAGCACGTTATTTCGAGTTCCGGATTTACTTCTTTTATCGCTTTCGAGCAGTCAGCGAGAGTTTTGAGAGCCTCTCTCCAACGGAATTGCTTTACGTCGTCGTTCATGAATTTCGGCATTTCGTAACCGTAATAATCCTGAAACTTCTTCATGCACTCGGGGCATCTGCAAGCCCAGTCGTCGCCCGCGCCGCCGGTTATGGACGCATAAGACTTCGGATATGCATAATGCGGTTCGTCCCAGAAAAACCCGTCTATCTCCGTCTCCTTCGCAAGTTTAAGGCAGATATTAGTAAAATAATCCCTGAAAGCGTTGGTGTTAAAGCACGCTGCGTTCAGGACTTCGCCCGTATAAGCCGAAACTTGCCTGTGATGAATATTGTTCTGCAAGAACAAGGAAACCTGCTCGCCGCCGAAATATTTCCCTATACCCCAAGTATCCGCAATACATCGAAGTCCGACTTTATGCGCTGTCTTTATAATATTGTTTATATTCGGAAACCAGAAGTCCATATCGAACTCGGTGATTGCAAGTATAACGGTATCGCAACCGTGCTCTTTCATTTCAATAAAGTCTTTTTCCGCGTGCTCTACGTAATTAAATCCGTAATAACTTACCGCCGTGTGTTTTATTGCCATATTATTTCTCCAAAACAGTTTGTTAATCATACTATATCATACCTAATATGCCGATTCAAGAAAAAAAAGAAATGAAAAGGGAGAAAAATCGAAACTAAAAGATAAACGTTTGACGTCGCAAAAAAAATGTGATACATTATAAGTATGATAGATTTAACCGCCTATAATGTTAAAATTGAATCCGCCTTTTCTCTGTCATGGGAAAAGAAAACCGCCTATGCGCGACCGCGCAATTACGACGCTTTGTCTTTTCGCATCGACGGCAACGCAGATTATCAACACGGAAAACAAAATTATCAAGTAAAAAAGCATGATATTCTTTTCGTTCCGGCTCACTATGATTATACGTTGAACGCTAATAAACAAGAAACCGTTTTAGTCATCCACTTCTTTATTGAAAATTCTTCTTTTGATAAAATGGATATTTTTTCTCCGAGTAATCCCGATATATTCGAGAGATTGTTTACGGAATTATGTGCCATATGTCGTCAGAAACCTATCGGATATAAAGCGAGAATGCTGTCTTTATTTTATAAGATAGCCGAACAAATTGCTATACAAGATTATAATTTACATTTGCTTTTAAATCCTCCGAAATTACAATCGGCTTTAACGTTTTTACACAAAAATTTTACCGATCCCGAAACAAACGTCGCGTCTTGCGCAAAATATATTAATACGAGCACGGTATATTTAAGAAAAATTTTTAACTCCAGCTTAAATATTTCTCCATTAAAATATCTCAACAATCTTCGTATGAATTATGCAATAGACTTAATAAAAACCGGTTATTACAGTATTGAAGAAGTTGCAAATTTGTCGGGATTTTACGATCCTAAATATTTTTCTTCTCTTTATAAAAAGAAACTGGGCATTTTACCTTCAATCAAACGAAAAAAGGCATTTTCCACCTCCCCGACGTCGTAGGCGTTATACGCTATCGAACAAAAATCCCGACCGAAAAGAATTTTCACTTTTTCGATCGGGATATTCCAAATAATATCGTTATTAATCCATTCCTTTGAAATTATAAATTCACAACGTAAAATCTTTATGAGCAACCGCAGACCATCCCATAAAGTTTGCGTAATATCCGCTCGGACGGTTTACGTCACAATCAGAATCGTCGAAAGCATTTTTAACATTCGTTTTACGTCCGCGATCTTGTGGCGACGATAATTCATTTTCGGTAACTTCAGTTTTTTTGATGCCCGTCGAAAAAAGGAAAATACGATAGCGATAAAGACCATCATAATCGCAGCCCAAAAAAGCAATACGTAAAATTTTTCAAATCGATTACAAAAAGGACGCAATGTCCTGTCGCAACGAATCTGCCACCCGTAGATGACGCCGCCATCGCGACTGTCGTGAGCGATACCTTTTCGGCAGATACGTTTTCTCTCAAAATCAGCAATAATACCGACCACAAGTTAGCTAAGCCGTTAAGAAACCGTAAATATTTTACGGCAAAAAAGCCCGCGCCCAAAAACACTGCAAGATTTATTGCAGCGGAAATAAAGAGCGCAGATATATATTTTCAACTCATAAGAAATTTTATCATGTCGCAGAGAAAAAGAGGTTAATTCGTACCATCAAAAACATAAAAGTTATCATGCAAGTTTTCGCGTATGATTTCGTGTAAGATATTGACTTTCGTTTCTAAATATGATATAATAAGATCGACATTAAAGGAGCCTGTTATGGACAAATATATCCCGCCTTACGATATTACCGAAGAAATGCTCGGATTGACGTCCGAAATAACGGAACTTCTGGGCGAGCTCAAAAACGTCAACGATCTCGAAAAACTGCCGAGACTTCGCCGCGTCGGCAGAATAAGATCGATACATTCTTCGCTTGCGATCGAGAATAATACTCTTACGCTCAAACAAGTAACCGACGTTATAGAGGGCAAAAGAGTTTTAGGTCCCGAAGACGATATTATCGCGGTCAAAAACGCTTTCGAAGCGTATAAAACGTTAGATAGCATCGATCCGTTTTCGATCAAAGACCTGAAAATCGCTCACGGCGTCATGATGAAAGGTCTTGTCGAAGAATCCGGACAAATCAGGACTTCTTCCGTCGGCGTGATCGATCGGAACGGAAAAGTGATCCACGTCGCTCCGCCCGCGGATATGGTAAACGGACTATTGAATCAACTTTTTGATTGGGTAAACGAAAGCAAAGCGCAAATGCTTATAAAATCGAGCGTGTTCCATTATGAATTCGAATTTATCCATCCTTTCCGCGACGGAAACGGCAGAATGGGAAGACTGTGGCAAACCGCGCTCCTTTCAAGTTGGAAACCGATATTCAAATGGATACCAATAGAAAGTATGATCAAAGACAATCAGGAAAATTATTACAAAGCGATATCGCTCTCGACTTCGGAAGGAAAATCAAATAAATTTATCGTGTTTATGCTCGGCGTTATTAGGTCCGCGCTTAAAAATATCGTGAAAGACACGAGAGATCATTACAACCACATAAGCGACCAGATATCCGCTCTTATGGCGGTAATCGAGAGCTATCCTTTGTCGCTTACCGAACTTATGAAAAAAGTCGGACTTAAATCAAGAGATACTTTCAGAAAGAATTACATCAACCCCGCATTGGATGCGGGACTTATCTGCATGACCGAGCCGGATAAACCGAAAAGCAAAAATCAGAAATATTTCAAGATATAAAACGCGTTACGCCGAAAATTCGATTTTGATCATTATCGCTCTGCCACATCCGACCCAGTTGAACCTATAACGGTTTGACTGGGTTTTTGTTTTTAAAACATATTATTCCTTAAATTTTTTTGCCCGTTCGGCTGTTCACTTTGCCATAGTGCAGCGGGAGTATCAAGGATAAAAAACTTTTTAGACTTAATCTTACGGTTAAGTCTTTTATTTTTGCCTAAAAACTTTTTTATTTTCCCCTTGATTCTCCCATGTATAACTATAAATCTTCTTAAATCCATTTTGCCCTATGGCGCGTTTACTTTCGCCGAAGGGCAAAAAAATTTAAGGAGATTTGATAAATGGATTTCAAATGTAAAACTTATGCCTGTGATGAAATTATCACTGTAAACAACGTAAAAGAGTTAAGCGAATACCTTTCTGTAAACAGCGTTAAGGCTTTTATGCGGTTCTCCCGTGTAGATTTCTTCTTTAATCTGTATGATAACCTGTTCAGAGATATACGCTGTAAAAACGATTACCGCTATATCTTTTCTTCCGCTTACGATATTGTTATGGACGCTTACTGCTTTCTGTTCTCTCATTTGGGTAAAAGATTAAACGATATAACGAAAGTATCTAAATACGGAGTATTAAAAGAAATGACGATACTCGGCGGGTGTATGTTTGTTCTATCCAAACATATACGGCAAGATTTATTTACTTATAACTGTAAAGACATAGATATATGTAAAAAATCAGAATTTCGTATAAATAATATTTACGATTATTCGGAAGACGAGTGGGTTAAAGTTGACGAAACGATAGAGAAACTTGAACTTACCGAAAGCGAACTTAAAGTGCTTGACTGTTTAATAAGCGGTAAATCTTTATCCGAAACGGCAAGGACGATATCCTGCGGGGTATCTACTGTATTTGACCGCAGAAACAAATTACAGAAGAAATATTTGAGTTTAATAGGATAAAAATACCATAAAATTTTACTAACCGAGGAATGGTAAAAAAAGTTTACCAAACCTCGGTTAGTAACAAATATCCTTTCAACTTATGCTTTATGCCCATCGGCAAAGGTGTAGTGACGGTTTTCATAAATTATGGGTTATTATGCCTTGTATGGTTTTATTTTTCTAATACAACCTGATTATTCTTATCGCCATTTTTTTCTCGTTCTTGAATATATGACTTAATTACGTTTACATATTCGTTTCCAACGTAATAATATTTAATTGGAATATTATTAAGATCCAAATTTCTATAAAAACTGCCGTTAGGGTTATTAACATACGGTAAAAACATCTCTTTTATTTTTATACCATTTAACTCTTCAATTTTTTCGTGAAGCATAATTTTTGGTATAATATTTTTAATAAAATTTGTCTTTTTTTCTAATTCTTCAATTTGAAGGTTTACAAAAAGGGGATAGTTTATTCCAACGGCTTGCCATTTTTTTGTAAGACTATCCCTAATATGTTTCAGCACTTCTGTTGAATATTTTTTATCATAATGGCTTTTTACCGCTTTTAATTCTTTACAATTCGGTGAAAACAGTAACTCTTTACAAGAAATATATTGCATAAAATTAATATTTTTAACGAAATCTACATCGATTTCTGAACCTTTAAAAAACTCACAATCGTACAAATAATTATCATATAGAAAAATGCAATGGCAAGGACTAATCGGCATTATTGCTATAAAGCCTGCACACATAAGCCCTATTCCGAATTCTGACTGAAACGGATTCAAGAAAATCACAGGATGGTCTGAACACACAAATGTGGCATTGTTTGATTCTAAAACAATCATACGTAAATCGTTTAAAGAAAACAATAGTTTCAGCGCAATATCAATATTTTCGTTGGCGATATCCGTACGCTTAAACTTTTTTACATAGTCTTTACTGTATTTTAATATATCATTTTTCGATAATTCAATTCCATTCGAACTCGTAATAACAGGTAAAATCTTCTCCAATATATTAAATAATAAATTTTGTCGATGATCGATCATCTTTTCAGTTCTCATATATTGAAGCACAATATATTGTTTAATTACATTTTTTTCTTCCGGTAAAAGACCTTGCCTGCTGATGATTTTTTGCAAAATAGGCGCTATACTATCTTCATGTTTTTTAAGATAATTTTCAATGTTCCCATCTTTCCCATATAAATAAGAAATATAACATTGAGAATCATAAGGAACCGCATTATCGATGATACTATTTTTTAATACATTATAAACGTAAAACTTTTTGTTTATGGTAAAATTTTTTAAAATACATTTAGGGACATAATGTTGTTTCTTCTGATTAGGCAAAGGTTTACTCCTCACGTTTAATCATTTTTCAACAAATTAAACTTCTTCTTTATTGTAATTTAATTCGATTCACCAACTGCAATCTGGAAAAAGCCTATCAAATCATATAATTCAATCAATTGTTTAGAAAAGAATCTAGCTCTACTAGAACTAATATTTCCTTCCGCAAAATACTTGCTGCCTTTTATTTTAACAGGTTGATTTAACAAGTTTTCATCTTCAGATATTATCGGGTCTTTTATATTTTCGTTTTTTGTAGAAGTTGATTTATGTATTGTATTATCACTGACAAGTTTATCAAAAATGTCTTTATCAAAATCATATAAGATTTCACAAATTGTAGGGATAACATCTTTCCATTTTGTTACAGGATATTCTTTGTCGTCAAATCTAATCAATGTAGGTTTTTCACCTTCCATAGGAGTAGAATCGTCGGACATATCATAAATACCAGGTTCAAAGCAGAAGGCAGGTGCCTTTGTTTCATAGTCTCTAGTCCTTTTCAAAGGTGATATAATCGCCTTACATATTCTTTCTGCAATTTCTTCGTTCCTTGCTTTAATATTATCTTCTTTCCACTCGCTAAACCTTTTATCCTTTGCAATTTCGTTAGTAATAACAAATTGAACATCTTCTATATATTTTAGTTTTACAGGCCAAGGCTTATTTGAATTTTTAGAATTATAACTTTGAGACATTGGCGTCAAATTACCTATACAATTTAAATACTTGTTACGTATATCTTTTGCAGATTCTTCGCCATCGTAATACTGTGTCCACCAATTCGTAAAAGTTTGTGGCATTAGATGTTCCATAGTTACTTTTTTAATATCGACAGGTATATTAAAATGCTCAAATTCTTCTGTCTTAATCAAAACAGCTCTTGCATAATTAACGTTTACCGCTTCTTTAAGAGAATTCTTAAACTCAATATCGTCAGGAAATCTTCCTGCAGGAGAACCGCTGTTCGACAATTCGAAATAGATATTATCATAATTGCACTCAAGTCCATCGTCAAACTTTCTTAAAAGTTGATTGACCACTGTTCTTATTGCTCCCCCGCCACCAGAAATAGCACATATCCTATATCGTGCCATAAAATCAAAAAGTAAGTTAAGTATTTTTTCAAGTTCTTGTGGTTTATTAACATAAAGTTTATTAAATAAATACAAATATAATGGCATAAAATCGTCAGTTTTCAATTGATTAAGCATTATTATTTGTTTATTAATTCTATCATTTTCACAACTTTCGAATTTAAAATAAGCAAAATATTTTGCATACCTACTCATTTCGTCTAGAATCTCTATATTTGTTATGTTAGGCTGACATAAATAATCATTCTTGAATTTTTTATAAATGTTTTCTTGCTCAACATCTTCAAAAATTTTCATTACCAGAAAATCGCGGGCAAATCGTGAAATATTGTCGCTCGCTATATTATTGTTGGATACTGTCCTTTCTATTTTTATCCAATAGTTTTTATATAGGGTTTCCTGTTCTTCTATAGATTTAGATAGCAATAAGCAGTTCCTTATTAAGTCCGCAGGTGTCAATCGTTTTCCCGTTGAATTTATCTTTTCAAATACTGTTTGAACTGCTTCCAAATTATCTTCAATTTGCAAATTTACATCAACAACTTCTAATTTTGTTATAGTGTTATATATATCTTTTAGCGATAGATTATTTGTTCTTAATAAATCAATAAAATGAAAATAATTTTTGATAATATTATTCTTATCACTTGACGTTGCTATTCCTTTAACAACCGCATTAAAACTATCCGCATCATATGAAGTTTGTTTTAATCTTACCCTAAACGCATCTATGCAATTATCATTTTCTAAATATCGCATAGTAATATTCTCATCTGGTAAGTTTTGTCTCTTCATTTCGTCACGAATGGCACAAAGCAATAATAAAATGGTCGTTACTCTTTGCTGTCCGTCAACCAAAATAAACTCACTAAATGATGCTCCATTATTTTTTCCTTCATAATAAACAATGTTTCCCATATAATGCGTTTTTTTCGATTGATATGCGTTAATTATATCTTCGAATAATTCATCGCATTGGTCAAAATTCCATTCATAATTACGTTGAAATGGCGGAATAATAAAAACCTTATCAAGACCACCAATAAATTTAAGTATATTTGTTTCACCTGCTTTCATATTTTTACTCCTTTTCTTTTGTATTGTTTTCCCTTGATTTTACCATGCTCTCATGTCAATTTCGGTCATATTTGTTATTTATCTCTCGTTCTAATTTTGCGATGCCTAATAATATCTCGTCAAAGTCGGGCGTTTTGCCGTAAATCATATTCTTCATATGTTCGTAATCGTCTTTATACGCCTTTACATTGTATTCGGGCGGTAAAAGTTTTATCGTGCCGACTTTTGCTTCTTCATACCTTGCCCACGGCGAGTGATAAAACTTATCCTTAAATTCAACCACTTTTTGCAATAAATCAAGATCCGCAAGGGCAGACGTTTTTACTGTCGAATTAGCCATACAATAAAGGTCGTAATAGTGTCGAGAATACCGCGCAGGGACTTTCTTGTCCTGCGACCTATGCGCTTCCATATGCAATATAGTAGCCTTTTCCCAAAACGTCCTTTCCGGCAAAACGGTCAAAATGCTTGTATTAGGCTCGGAAAATAATTTAGGATACTTTTCCGCAGCGTAGGGTGTTATCGCTTTTTCTTCCACAGGCGTCCACGCGGCAAGCGCGCCTATCTCTAACCTTATTGCCGGCAGAATAGACAGATCTTCAAATTCACGCTCGTAGGCAAAAACCACCGTTTGCGGATCAGTGCTATCAATGTAGCAGTCTATTTTCTCCCCCAACTCGGTTTTTAAATCAGATTTGATACTCGGCAAAAAAATTTCGGCTAAAAATTTTTCCGTTTTTTTGCCCGCTTCCTTATTAAAAATATCCTGTTGAGTGTTAGAACGTTTTTCCCACGGCTCGTCCTTTGTATAACCTAAAACGCGCCAATCCAAAATCAAATCTATATCTTCTGAAAATCTTTCTATAAGCCCGTAAGACTTCGACAAACTCGTGCCGCCCTTAAATGCAATTTTGTCCTGCCATTTTGACCTGTGAAAAAGATAGTCAAGCATATAACACACCCAAAAATCCTTTTCCACGATAGCGGTGTTTATTCCCATTTTCGCGGCGGTGTTAGTAAAAAGCGCGTTCCGGTCTTTTACGTTTAACTTTGCGATTTTTCTCATTTTACTATCCTTTATACACCGTTTTTATAATCTCGTATATCCACGAAGTAGAAATTTTTGCTTCCTTTATCATTTTATCTTTGTCTTGCTGTGTAAGAAACGAAGATATTTTTTGAATAACCGTAGAATCAACGTTATCCTTACCCAACGCTTTTATAGACTGTATCACAAGTGCGGTTTTATATGAAAGCCGCGATATATCTTTATTTGTCGTACGCTTAAACACGATAGTCGTGTTACCGAAAGAGTATTCTTTATATGTTCCGTCGCTGACGTAAACCCACACGGCAGGAACTTGCGTCGAAAGTCCCAAAATATTCAGCGCGGTATCGCCGCACGGAACGATAGTCCACCCGAAATTTCGTGCGATTGCTTCCGCTACCTTGTTAGGCGACGGAGAAATATATTCGCCCAAAAACTCGCTGTATTCGGGTTTATCATAAACCCCGCGCATTATACGCCTTATTTTATTTTCCGCTTCTAATCGAGATAAAGTCGTCGCAATTTTGGCATTGTCGGCAATTTCGGCAAAATCCACCGGCACGAACACGCTGCCCTTTTCAGATTTTTCTATTATCTCTCTTATCACGCTTATAATTTTATTTCTTTCCATAAAATTCACCGTTAGAAATAATATACACTATTTCTAACAAAAAAGCAATGCTTTATGACAACTTTTTATATAAATTTTATCATTTTACAGTTATGCGTGTGCTTGGCTTTTAAACAAGTCGGCGTCGCTTCGCGCCGCCGAAGCCAAGCACACGCAAACCGACTCGACGGAACGCTTTTTTTTAGCCTTAAAACGCCCGACGGGGTGTGAAAGGTCGCCCGCTGACCCGCTTGGGCGAGCCTTTCACTATTCACCCGTTCGGGCTGTTTTCATTTCGCTTTCGGCATTTTAAGTAATAGGCGGTTATCCGCTTGCCCTTCTATTGTTCCGTCATCTATTACCGTAAACTTATCGTATAGCACGAATTTGTTCGGGTTATCCATATACCCGCCTATTACGTCGTCTTCTAATATATCTAACTTTCTCATAGGAGCAAGTCCACGGGAATATATAACTCTATCGTTTGTTTTAGTTAAGTATTTCCGTAGATACTTTACCGAGTATTCCTTTTGTATAGGGTTAGCGTCTATTCTCTGAAAATCATTTCTGCCGAACTTATCTTCAAAGTAGGTATTTACGTTTGATTTAACTATCTTTTTCTTGTTCGTGTTGTAGTCTTTTTTCTCATATATGCTGCCTATCATTTCGGGTATATAGAATAATCCGTGAAAATGTAATCTGTCCGTATCTTTACCGCGTTCCCATACGCCCATATACAACCAGCCTTTTTTACTATGTAAATTTTGTAGTGTTTGTAATAATCTTTTCTTAAAATATTCTTCCGTTATTTTCTCGCTATCGTATGTAAAAGTACAGAAATAGTTAAACGGCGTTATGTTCGCTATCCTGTTCATCCTTTGCATACGAACTATGTAATTCCTGTGTTCTCGCAATATATTTTCTTTGACGTATTCCTTTAATTCTCTTTCGTTTTCAAATAATCCTTTCAGCCTTTCGGTTATTTTACTTTTACGTTCTCTTTTATTAAGCCCTGCCGTTAGGTTATATAATTCCGTAAATAATTCTTTCTTCGTTACCGTTCTGCCTTCGGGTTTTACTTTATGCTTTACGGGAACTATTTTATCGCCAACAAATTTTACTTCCGTTAGAACGCGTCCGCTTGGTAAGGTTAAAGTAGATATTTCTTCTTTTTCTTCTAACACCTTACCGTTATCGTCTATAACGTACTGCTTTTCAGGCTTATTTCTCTTTGGCTTTTTAGGGCGGGTTGTATGCGCTATCGCTATGTAGTGGTTTCCGTCCGAATATACCTTTGCACCTTTTAAGTCTATATTCATCACCCCCCTATACTGCGTTTATGTAATCCGAGATAATGCTTTCTATTATCTTCTTTTGGCTATTGTCACAGATCTTTAATATCTCTTTAAGCGTATCGACTTTTATCCGCTTGTTTTCTTTCTTTTTCTCTTTGTAGTCATTTATATCCAAAAGCTTATATCCGCCGTATCGTCCGCTAAAACTCTGGATATTGTAGTGGTAGGCTAAAAACTCTATATCACGCCGTATAGTTCTTTCGCTAACGCAAAACTCATCCATAAGAGTTTGTCTCTTTATGAATGTTCCGTTCTGCAATAGTTTAAGTATCGCTATACAGCGGTCGTTCAAACCTTTTAACCTCCTTTTAAGATTTTTATGTTTTTATGATAAATCGTTCTTTTATCAAAGTGTGAGAGTCTGCGGGTGTACTTTATATAACCGAAAAGTATATTCTCGGTGTACCGCAGGTAAACATTATGGCAGTCAGACTCGACAGTTCTTTTCGACTTTGAAAACTTATCTTACACAGTCTAATCCGTTTAACCCGTTTTTTGAAGTTAAAGCAAGTCTAAGTACTGTATAAACAAAGTGTAAAAACAAGGTAAAGTAAGAGTAAATATACCGTTTATTCCTTTTCCGCCTTTAATATCTCTAAAAGCCGTTCCGTAAGTGCGTTTATATATGCGTCCGAAAGATCTTTCGGTATAAGGCTAATATCAGGTATGTCGTTTACGTAAACGTCTAAACCTAACGGGTTATCTTTGACTTCTATCTTTTTCATATAAAACCGTCCTGTTTTTTCTTTACCTACATTTTCCTTTATATCGTGGACAAAGGTCTGTCCACGTTTTCAAATATTCTTAAAACAAATCCTTTACACTTCCATTGTCTTACCGTAAGCGGAAAGAATTCTTCCGCTTAAAAGAATATTTTTTATTTGGGTATCAGAAAACGGTCGGTAAGTCAAAGCGAAAAATATTGTGAAAAAACAAAATTCCTTTCCCCCGCCACACAATTTTTTTCGTTTCCCTTTGACTTCTCTCCCGTTTCCCGATGTGTTTAGGATAGAAAAGTCTTTCGACTTTTCAAGTCAATTCATTTGTTTTAAGGAGTGTATTAAAAATGAAAACAGCAGTTATTTACGCAAGATATTCGAGCGATAAGCAAACGGAACAGTCTATCGAAGGGCAGTTGCATATTTGTTACGATTACGCTAAAAGAAACGACATAACCGTAGTCAACGAATATATCGACCGCGCTATGACGGGAACTAATGACAATAGAAAAGCCTTCCAGCAAATGCTGAAAGACAGTAGTAAAAAAGCGTGGGATTATGTTCTTGTTTACAAATTAGACAGGTTTAGCCGTAATAAGTACGAAACGGCTATACATAAAAAGACTTTAAGAGATAACGGCGTTAAGTTATTATCCGCTATGGAGAATATCCCCGATACACCCGAAGGCATAATACTTGAAAGCCTACTTGAAGGTATGGCGGAATATTATTCGGCGGAATTATCTCAAAAGGTTACAAGGGGTATGCACGAAACCCTTGCAAAAGGTCGTTTCCCCGGCGGATACGTTTTATTAGGTTACGACCTTGTAGGCGATAAACTTACGGGTAGAACTCTCGTTATAAACGAAAAGGAGGCGGAAATCGTAAAACAAGTATTTAACGATTATAACAAAGGAAGAATCGTAAAGGATATATTAATTGAATTAAGAAGTATAGGTATAACAAATAAAGGGAAGCCCCTTTCTAAAAATTACCTTTACAATATGCTTAAAAACGAAAAGTATAACGGTATATTCGTTTACGGGAATAAAACCTATACTAACATTTACCCCAAAATAATAGACGATAATTTATTTAACCGAGTCAGAAAGAAACTTGAAAAAAATCATTACGGCAAACACGTTGAAGGCGTTGTATATTTGCTTAAAAACAAAATACGTTGCGGATATTGCGGTAAACCTATCGCATCAGAGTCGGGAACGGCGAAAGAAGGCGACGTAAGAAGATACTATAAATGCTCGGGAAGAAAACAGGATAGAATTTGCAATAAAGCCGCAGTTAGAAAAGACCTGCTTGAAGACTTGGTTATCAACTCTATTACCGAGTCTTTATCTGACCATGCCGTAGTATCAACGGTTGCCGAAAAAATAGTAGATAGGCATAAAGTGATTTTAGAAAACCAGTCAATATTAAATTTACTTTTAAATAAGAAAAAAGAGACCGATACGGCGATTCAAAACGTTATGACCGCCATAGAGAAAGGAATTATAACGGAGACCACGAAAACCCGATTGACCGAGTTAGAAGAAAAGCGAGAAGAACTTGACGATAAAATCGCCTATGAACAAACAAAAAACAATATGCTGATAAAAAAGGAAGAAATAATTAAATTTCTTAAAAAGGCGGTAAAAGCCGAACCGATTTTACTTATAGACCTTTTGGTAAAACAAATAATTCTATACGACGACAAAATGGAAATAACCCTTAATTATACGGAAAGACCTGATGACAACAATCATCAGGTCTTTCCTTTTTATACAAGTAATAAGACTTACGAACTATTTTACAACAATACCGAAAATTATAAAAAGATGCTTAATTTAGAGATAATTATATACATTTAACCGATATTCAATAACGGCAAAATCTGGTTCACCAGACTTAAACAAATCCGAACACTCTTGTTCGGGTTTGTTTTTTTGTGCCTTTAAAGCCTTTGAAACGTCCGATTCTTCAATATCTTCAAACGTAATTTTATCCGTTCCATCCTTGTAATTACAGGTTATTAAAGCATAATCGTCGTAAAGGAAAATCTTATGAATGAAACCGTCGATAAGCGTTTGTTTGCCTATCTTTGTGTTAAGGTCGAGTTTGCGGAATTTAGTCAGCCCGAACAAAATCTGTTCCTGCGTTAAAAGCGGGCTTTTTATTTCCGCTTCGGCAAGTTCTATCGTCAATGCTTCCTGCTCTTTTTCAAGTTTTTCAAACGTAGCCGAAGATTGTATCAAGTTTTTGTTTGATTTAGGCGCAAAAAATGTTATACTTTATACGATAGCAAAAACAAGGAATTAAAATGATGTTTTCCGATTTGTCGTTAAAACTTTATTGCGCCGTAAAACAAGGCGTTATAAAAAACCGAAACGAGTTTTGGCGTAATTGTAATTCCGAAAAAAAGATTTTATCTCTTGATCTTGATACAGACACTTACATAAACGAGTTAAAAGCGAGCGGCATCAGTTTGGTTTGCGCTTTCGATTCTGAATTCCCTGAAATTTCACCCGAAATAAAAACGACCGAAAAACCGTTTTTATTCACTTATCAAGGCGACCTATCTCTGCTGTCGGATATTTCACGCAACGTCGCGGTAATCGGAACTTTAACGCCCACGGAACAAATAACGGAAAGAGAAAAGAAATTCGTCCGCAAACTTACCGAAAAAGGATTAAATATTATAAGCGGACTTGCAAAAGGTTGCGACACGATAGCGCACGAAACTTGTTTGAGTTGCGGCGGAAAAACTATCGCCTTTTTGCCGTCAACCTTATCTTCCATTTACCCTAAAAGCAACGTGAAATTAGCAAAAGAAATCGTGGAACGCGGCGGACTTATAATAACCGAATACATTACCGAGCCACATAACAGGTACGAAAGCATAAAAAGATTTATAGATCGCGACAGGCTGCAAGCAATGTTTTCTTCCGCTGTAATATTAACGGCAAGCAATATAACAGGAAAAGGCGACAGCGGTTCGCGTTATGCAATGGATAAAGCGTTTAAATACAACAGAAAGCGGCGGGTTATGTATAACGAAAAGACAGACAGCAACAACCCCCTGTTTGAAATGAATAAAGAATATATAAATAAGGGTGCGGAAATCCTGACCGCGGCAAGCGTAAATAACCTATGTACTACTTCATCGATTTAGACGACACATTGGTAAATACAACACCGCTTAATAACGACGCATATAACTACGCTTTGGAAAAATACGGACACCAAAGATTAAACACCGAACAGCGCATAACACGGGAAAATTTAAAAATAAAGCCGTCGGAATTACCAAAAATAATTTATGAAAAGCAAAAATATTTTTGTTTGCCTTGGTTATATTACAGAGTGGTTATAAACCAAAAATTACTTAACATGTTAAAAGACAATCCGAAAAATAATTGTTATATCTGGACAAAAGCAGATAGAAAAAGAGCCTACGCCGTAATTAAACAGTGTAGGCTCTCAAAATATTTTAACGGTATTATTTTTGACGATAAAAAGAATTTAGACTATTCGTTAAATCGCCTAAAAACCATTGCAAATAATACTGATTTTACGATTTATGAAAACGATAGCAATTTGTTCCGTTCTTTAAGTCCACAAATAACAGACGTAATAAAAGACGGTTTTTTCGACGTAAAAGGCTATTTTATATCTCAATTATAAAACCGAAACAGCCTTTGAAAAAGTAAAAAGTGTTCGGATAATTAACGTTAGTTTCACCAAAACAAAAGACAGGTAAAAACCGCACTTCCGTTAGGGAATTTTCGGTAAGGCTGTCTTGTGAGAATCAGGCGTGGCGTGATACCACGCCTTTTCTCTTGCTCTTTTTCAATCGAAGTCGGGGATTTCAACGGCTCCGACGAAGTTGTAAATGATTTCGATTGTGTGCTTGTAATATCCGTCAATTTTCTGCTTTTCGTAGATCAGCACCTTGTCTATGACCGCTCGCAGGATTTCGGGTGTCAATTCCTCAAAGTCGCTATATTTATCCACGAGCGAAACAAACTTTGAAATATCGTCGGACTTGCTTTTGGATTTCTCTATGTCCGCTTTAAGTAGATTAACTTTTTCCACAAGTAGTCTTTGCTCGTTTTCATAGTTCTCGCTCATTTTCAAATAGCGCTCTTCGGATATTTTTCCCGAAACCTTATCTTCGTAAAGACTTTGAATAATCTTGTCGAGCGTTTTGATTCTCGCTTCGGATTCTTCTATCTCTTTCAAAGACGCTTTCAGTTCACGTTTGGACTTGGCTTCACTTCGACTTTTCAGAATTGATAGAAATTGTTCCTTGTTCTCGTTCGCATAACGGATTGTAAATTGCAAGTCGTTTTTAATCATTTCTTTGACCGCGTGGACGGTTATTTGATGAGAAGAACAAGTCCGTTTCTTTTTCTTCCGATAAGACGAACAATTAAAGTATTCCGCCTGTTTCATTGTTGTGCAACGGCAAAGATACATTTTTTGTCCGCAGTCGGCGCAATAAAGCATTCCGGATAACACACTCATTTCGCCCATTTCCGTCGGGCGACGACGGTTTTCTCTGATTTTTTGAACAATATCGAACGTTTCCTTGTCAATGATAGGCTCTTGCGTGTTCTCAAAAATAGCCCAGTCTTCTTTCGGCGCGTTGATACGCCTTTTTGATTTGTAAGATTTCTTATAAAACTTAAAATTGACAGTATGTCCGAGATACTCCATATTTTCTAAAATTCCAGCAATCGTTTTCGGATTCCATATCTCCGATTCCTCTTTTAACTTTAACGACGTTGGAAGGTTGTATTTATGAAAGTGTACCACGGGCGTATCGATTTTTCGTCCTGTCAAAATCCTTGCTATCTGCGACGGACCGTATCCTTTGACACACAGACTGAATATCTCCTTTACGATTGCCGCGCCTTTCTCTTCAATAATCCAGTTTTCTTTGTTGTTCGGATCTTTCATATATCCAAGCGGCGGGAGATAAGAGATATGTTTCCCCGAATTGCCTTTTGCCTTGACTACCGCCTTAATTTTTCGACTGCAATCTTTCGCATACATCTCGTTAAGAATGTTCTTGAAGGGTGTAATATCGTCGTCGGGATTGGTTTCGCTATCCACTTGGTCGTAGATGGCGATAAATCTTACGTCCGCTTCCGGCAAATAATATTTCGTGTAATATCCCACTAAAATATGGTCTCTGCCGAAACGGGACATATCCTTGACGATTACCGTAGCAATCAGTCCGTCGTCGATATCAGTTAGCATTCTTTTGAAATCCGGACGGTCAAAATTGCTCCCCGAAAACCCGTCGTCAACGTAGTATCGTATATTTTTCAGTCGATGTTCATCGGCGTATTGCTTTAATAACATTTTCTGATTTTTGATACTGTTGCTATCTCCGGCAAGGTCATCGTCACAACTTAACCTGCAGTAAAGCGCCGTCCATTGTTCAGTTACGTTCTTTTTCCTTTTATGTCTGTTTTCTTGTAGTTGCAAATTCATTGTTTTTTACCTCCCGAATTGCAACTTTCAAGCGATTCCGTATTTATGAGACTATCGGCGTTTTGCTCGATAAGCCTTTTTGTAATGTTGAACGCCGTATCTTTTGCGTTCGATTTTTGGCGGGCAATAATGGTATAAACCGTATTGCCGAGTTTTCTTTCCCGAACTCTCGCAAGCGAGCCGTCGGGCTGTTCGTAGTAGTTGATTAAACGTGATGCTGTGTTGTTCGTAATAAAAACCTCCTTATCATTTTTTATTACGCCAAACACCGCAGGGAAGTAAGTTACGGCAAATCCGTATATAACGTGCCGTCTTTTTCTTTCTTCAAAAGTGCCGCATATCCTTCGCGGATTAAACGCACTTTCGTAACGTTATTCTTTTCAAGGAAAGCATTTATTTCATCATACAAGCTGCGCGCTTGGCGTGCAGGGGTATTTTCTCTTCTTTCCATAGGTCTTTACTCCTTATACATAAACTATTTCGTTTAAGATTTCTTCTTCAATGAGTTGTTTAATGGCGTTTTCGCGCCTGACGTCTTCAAGATAGTTTCCCGTGCGCTTGTATCTCGGATCGCGCGATAGTTTTTCGTACATAACGTCCCACATTTCGTCCGCTGCTTTATCTATGCCGTGCAGATACTCGGGAACGTTTATAAGCGTCCAATACCTTGCGGGATTGTGTTCTTCAAGATACTTTTTTGCAAACGTTCCGTATTTACCGTAAACGTGTTTTACGGGTTTAACTATACTTTGATACAGTTTGACTTCTTCAACCGTCAAACCTTCGCCGGCTTCCGCTTTTCTTAAAACTTCGTCTCTATTCATAAGCAACCTCCCTGAAATATATACTCGTATCAATACTATACATTATTTTTTGGGATTTGTCAAGACCTTTTGGTAAAAAAGAGTTTTTACCCCTAAATTATTTGCTCCAATAGTATTTGGAGCGGTTTTCTGCGGCTTGCGCCTTTTGCTCTTGTGCCTTACGTTCTTCCGCGATTTCTTCCTCGATTTCCTGTAAGCGATTAGTAAAGTCACGTTCGAGTATCCGGCAGTCTTGTCCGAAGGTTAAGAAAAACCTATCGAAACGTTTGCCGACTTTTCGCTCGGATATTGCAAGGCGACGTTTTAACTTGTTGTCATTGACCTTGTATTTCCGTTTCGGGTTTCGCTCAAAGTATTCGGGCTTAATAAACTTTACCGCGTGCAATATGATATTTCCAACTCGGCGTTTGTAATCTTCTTCGAGTTTATCCACGAGCGTTATCGTTTCGGGATTGATTCGGAAATGATATTGTTCGCTTGCAGACGTGCCGTC